>JBCDAA010000039.1:0-34346 GCA_039186435.1 Myxococcota bacterium
CCGACGTTCATTCGAATCGCTTCGAAGGGTGTTTCGCCGCGCACGCTCTCCAGCCCCGCGAGAAACGCGTCGATGGTCTGGCCCCCAGCGCGTCCGCTGAGCGTGCGCGTCGAGCTGAGTGCGCCGTGGTGTGCTGAGTGCCCGCCGCCGGTGATTCGTGAAGACAGTCCGAAGAGCGTTGTCGCGCGATCGACGAGGGAGAACTCCGCGAGACCAGCAAGGCTCGGCGCTTCCGAAAGATCGCCGCTGTCGACGTCGAGGACCGAGTCGTGCCGATAGCTGCGATACCACCAGCGCTTGTCGCCTACGCCACCATCCACCGCGCCCTCGTCCAAGGCTGCGCGAGCCGAGGGCGAAAGGAACGCGCGCGGTTCGATGCCGTTGCCGTCGAGAACGATCAGGAACCGACAGGGCGCCCCCGTCGATGCGATCGCGCGTCCAAGGGGCGCGATGCCTGCGAGTGCAGCGCCGGCGCCAATGCCGCGAAGTAGTTGTCGCCGCGTGATCGTGCGACTCATCGTGCGCTCCCTTCCGGGGTGTGTCGGTAGACAAAGGTGTCGCTCGAAATCAGCGCTTCGAGCATGGTGAAGAAGGAGCCCGTGTCGTCGAGAGCCTGCTCCATCTCGGCGAGGGTGCAGCCGTCCTCGAGGACCTCGTCGCGGCCCATGAAGTAGCGGAACGCGTGCCGAATGAATCCGCGCCGCGCGTAGCGAGACTGCGAGACCGCCTCAATGAACTCGATCGGTGTCGCGTAGCTCCCGTTGAGAGACTCGTCCGGCAGGTTGTCGATGACCGTGCTGCCGTCCGGCACGCCGCTGTGATCGTAGGCGCGCTCAAAGCCCGCGTGATTGAAGAGCTCAAAGGGCTTGCCCAGCGAGTTCATGAACTGGTGGCAGCCAAAACACGCCTGCGTGCCTTCGACCTCCGGGTTCTCGGTCGCCTGGTAGACGCGCTCCCACGCGGAGAGACGCTCGCCGCCTTCCTCGCGCGTTGGCAGCATCGCCACGAGCCCCTGCACGTCGTCGAGGGAGCCAAAGCTCTGACAGAAGAGCTGCTGACGAATCCAGTTTCCGCGCTCGATGAGACTCGCGTCGTCCTCGAAGTTCGCTCCGTGCGCCGCCAGCCAGGCCGGATGCGTCAGAACGCCCATGCGCGTCTCGCCCATTGTCACCCAGCGGTCGTCCCGGCTTTCGCCCACGACGTCGCGAACGCCAAAGACGGCCTGTTTCCAGTAGTGACTGCGCGCCGTCGACCCGTAGCAAAGCCCGACGTGCGAGGGGCATCGACCGCCGCCGCAATCGTCCGGCGAGGAGCACGGAGTATCCGTCGCGGATCCAAGGTTGGAAGGCAGATGCCAAAGGCGCGTTGTGAGCAGCGTTTCGAAGACGTCGCCGTCGCCGCGATCCGTTTCGATCACAACGCGCGCGATCAGATCGTCGAGCTGCTCGGAGAGCGTGCCTTCGATGCCGTTCCAGCTCGAGCGAAGCTCCGAAAAACTCGGCCCGGTGTCGTCGTCTTCGAAGGCGCTCGTCGCGTCGTGGTCTTCTTTGAACACCGTGTTGGCGTCCTCGTAGCCGAGCCACTCGCGAAAGAACTGAATGAGGTTGCTGTTCAGCCAGAACTGACCGCGGGCGAGCGTGTCGTTGCCGCGCTGGGGGAGGTCCGGGCGCCGCTCGCCGATCTCACCGCCCGCGTAGTGGCGAAAGAGAGTACGTCGCGTTTCTGTTTCGCCAATGCTCCCGTCGTCCGCCGCGCGGCGAAGCAGACCCAGTCGCCCTTCGTCGATGGTGTCGAGGTCCGGATCCATCGGCGAAAGGGTTCCGCTCGGGTCGCTATGCACCGGCACGCCCACCGGATCGGTTGAAATCAAATGACCGAGGACGAGCGCAAGCTCTTCGTTCGTCAGCCGTCGGCGCGCGTCAGCGTTCTCACCGAGCTCCGCGCGAAAGAGCGACGACACCGAAAGGCGCGCGGCTTGCGACACAAGTTCGAGGGTCTCCGTGCGCGGAATCGATTCCGCTTCCTCGCGGGCAATCGCGTCCACGAGGAGCGTTCGAAGCCGCCCAAACTCCGCTTCTGTGGGACTTCGAAACGATCCGCCGCGAACAAAAAGCGTCTCGACGGACGTGTCGATGCACTCGTCGCTGGGTTCGGTGTCGTTTGCGATGCAGCGCGTGCTCACCCCGTACATCCGCGTGCTCCCCACTCCTTGGGGATCCGCAACCGTCCACGCGCGCACCGCCACCGGAAACTGGTCCATCAAAAGGCGCAGCGTCGACGGTTCCACCGAGGTGTCCTCCGCGTAGGTCGAGTACCGAATCCCTTCCGGGGTAGCGAGCGGATTTGTGCCTGCGCGTCCGATCGCCATCGAGTTGAACTCGCGCGCATCGATCCGCCGCACGCGCGCGGGCGAACTTCGCGGTGCGTCCGGGTCGGAGCAGGAAAAGAGCGTCGCCTGATCGAGGGCGTTGGGGTCGTAAGGAATTACCGGCGGCGCCAGCTCGTCGCAGGCGGTATTCGCGCCGTTGCGAATCCACGTTTCGATCATCGGCAGCTCTTCTACCGGTCGATCGAGGCCGAGGGGCATGCCCGCGCCGCCCTCGTCGCCCTGCATGTGCGCCATCTTGCGGTAGAGCCAACTCGACTCGGGATCACCAGGCACCAGGAGGCGCTCGCCGGGCATGCCTTCACTTTCGAGCTCTGCCAGGTTCGCAAGACCCTCACGCGTCAGATCCGGATAGGTCCGCGATCCCTGATGACAGCGTGCGCATCGTTGCTCGAAGAAAAGGATCGCCGCACCGGCTTCGCCACAGGGTGGGGGCAGTGCGGCATCGTCGGTGCGCGTGCCTCCATCCGGCAGCGATCCGTCGCGCTCACCCGCCCCAGAGATGTCCCCGGTGCAGGCCGCGAGTAGCGCGCACAACAAAAGTCGTCGCATGAAGCGAGGCTACTGGATCAGCGCTCCGCGACTCACTTACGAAACCATCGCGTTCGTCTCTAACATGTTGAAAACGAACGGTTTTTGTCAGCCGGGTCGCACGGGCACACAGATGTCGAGGATCAGCTTTCCCTCCGGATGCTCACGCGGATCGTTGAGGCTGACCTCGTAGCAATGGCGCGCGTCCGGCTGATACCCGCTCTCGGGCAGCCAGTGCGCGATCACCGCATCCCACGCGTCCGCGACGCGATCGACATCCACCTCGAAGTGACCGACCGCGTACGTTCCTCCCGTCACCGTCATTCGCCCGATCTCGCCGGATGCCTCCGTCGTGTCGGGAACGGTCACGCACACGCTGATGCGACGTTTTGATTCGTCGGTGACCGCGGGGTCGTCGTGCGCGATCGTGAGAAACTGCGCGTCCGGCCCGAGAAGATTTCGCGCGCCCGCCCACGCCGCGATCTGCCCAAAGAGTTTCTGAAAGAGCGCACTATTGCCCGCGTAGGGCCCAACGTGTCGCACGTACGCGACCTCAAGGGGTGGCCGCTGCTGCACTTCGATCGTTCCGGTGAGGGGCTTCGTCGTCATCGTGTACCTCCAAGTGGGTTGGACTCGATCGAAGTAGCGGGCGCTGATGCGATAGGCTTTTCTCTCCGTGCGAAGCGTTTGTCGTTTCTTGCGCTCGACGTCGCCTTTCGTGCGGTGACCTCCTTCGCGCCACGCCGTCGCGGTCATCCCCAGAAGGGCTCGAAACGCCTTCGCGAACGTTGCCGAACTCGAAAACCCACACGCGTGCGCGATCTCCGTAATGGAGAGCGGCGAGTGAAGCAGCATCGACGCCGCGCGCTCGACGCGAATCCGCCGGACGTAGCCGTGCGGGCTCTCACCCACCGTTCGGTGAAACACCCGGTGAAAGTGAAACTTCGACGCGTGCGCGACCTTGGCGAGACGCGCCACCGAGAGGCTCTCGCTCAGGTGCTCCTCAATGAAGTCGAGAACCCGATTGACTTGCGCGTGGTGCACGGGCCGAACCCTAGCGCTGGCTAGAGCGTGATCCAGAACGCTCGATAGTCCTGGCTTGTCTTGGCGCCCGATTGCGGCGTTGCTCCTCGTCGAAAACCCTCGGGTTTCCTCCTTGTCCTCGAACGCCAATCTGGCGCCATCTCGTTTCGATCGTCCTGGATCGCGCTCTGGTCCAAAAATCCGGGATGACAGGCGATTTCCCTTTTCGTTCAGCCCACCTGCAGCGATGGCCCCATCGCCAACGACCCGCTATATTCCGCCGAAATGTCGGCAAAAAAGCCCTACATCGGCGGCCAGGCGGTGATCGAAGGCGTGATGATGCGCTCGCCGGGCGGACTCTCCATCGCGGTGCGACGTCCGGACGGTTCGCTCGTCGTTCGCGAGGAGCCCTACCGCTCGCGCTTCAACAAGAAGATCTGGAAGCTCCCAGGCTTTCGCGGTGTCGCGACGCTCGTCGAATCCATGAGCATGGGCTTCTCCGCGCTCACCTTCAGCGCTGAGCAACAGATGACCGACGAGGAGAAGGCCGAAGCCGAGAGCGGCGGTAAGCTCGCCATGGTCATCTCGACCCTCTTCGCCGTCGGCCTCTTCATCGCGTTGCCGCAGCTCCTCGCAAGCGGCTCCGGCAAACTCTTCGGGATCGACTTCGGACTTTCCGACGCGAACTACCACTTCGTGATCGGCGCCTTCAAGCTGCTCATCGTCTTTGGCTACCTTGTCGCGATCAGCTTCGTTCCGGACGTACGGCGCGTCTTCCAGTATCACGGCGCCGAACACAAAACGATTCACGCCTACGAAAAGCAGCTGCCGCTCACCGTCGAAAACGTGCGCGCGCAAACCACGATGCACCCGCGCTGCGGTACGACCTTTCTCGTCGTCGTCGTCATCGTTTCGATCGTTGTCGGTTCCATCGCGGCGCCGCTTGTTCTGCCCAACGCGGAAGGTGCCCTCGGCTGGGTTGCGATCCTCGCGCTCCGGTTGGGACTGCTCCCCATCATCGCGGCGATCAGCTACGAGCTCCAGCGCCTGAGCGCGCGTTACGCCACCAAGGGGCCCCTCCAGATCTTCCTCCTTCCCGGCTTTCTCTTTCAAAAGATCAGCACTCGCGAGCCGGACGACGACCAGATCGAGGTCGCGATCACCGCGATGGAAGCCGCTGCCTGGCGTGACCGCGTCGGCGAGGAAAGCGTTGCGGAAGACCTCTTGATCTACCCCACCTTCGAGCGCTTTCGAGACGCGCTGCCCTCTCTCCGCTAATGCTCCCCATCGACAAACTCGAGTCCCTCGCGGCCCGCTACCGCGAGATCGAAGACCTCCTCTGCCGTCCGGCAGTCACGAGCGACTCCAAGCGACTCCTGAAGCTCACGCGCGAGCGAGCCGACCTTCAGGAGCTCGTCGACGCGTTCGCGCGCTATCAGCACGTCACCGAGCAGATCGCCGACGACAAGGAGGCGCTCAAGGATCCCGAACTACGCGAACTCGCGGCGGCGGAGATCCCGGAACTCGAAGCCGAGCAAAAGGAGCTCGCTGACAAACTCCATCTTCTCCTCCTCCCCAAGGACCCCAACGACGCCCGCAATACGATCCTCGAGATTCGGGCCGGCGCGGGCGGTGAGGAAGCCGCCCTCTTTGCCGCTGATCTCTTTCGCATGTACGGCCGCTACGCCGAGCGGCAGGGCTGGAAGGTCGACGTCATCTCCACGAGCCCGGCGAGCGCCGGCGGCCTCAAGGAAGTGATCGCGATGGTGAACGGAAACCAGGTGTATTCACGCCTGCGTTTCGAGGGCGGCGTGCATCGCGTTCAGCGCGTTCCGGCGACGGAGTCTCAGGGACGAATTCATACCTCGACCGCCACTGTCGCCGTGATGCCCGAGGCGGAAGACGTCGACATCGAGGTCGACGAAAAGGACCTGAAGATCACCAAAACCGCAGCGAGTGGCGCCGGCGGTCAGCACGTCAACACCACCAACTCCGCCATCAACCTGCTGCACATTCCGACTGGCATCATGATTCGCTCCGAGCAGGAGCGTTCGCAGCATCAGAACCTCGCGAAGGCGATGGCGCTTCTCAAAGCTAAGCTCTTCGAAATCGCTGAACGGGAACAGGCCGACGCGATTCGCGACGAGCGTCGCAACATGGTCGGCAGCGGCGACCGCTCCGAAAAGATTCGCACCTACAACTACCCGCAGAACCGCGTCACCGACCACCGGATTGGGTTGACGCTGCACAGCCTCGACAAAATCATCGAAGGCGACATCGAAGACCTCATCGGCGCGCTTCGCTCCGAACACCAAGCGCGGCAGCTCGAAGAGCAATCGCGAACGTGAACGCGGACTTGAACACTCGCGCACCTAACGAAGTGTTTTTTGGGCTAGATGATCCGCGTCACTAGCCCCATCATCTCCGACGAGCCGGCGCCGTCGCCTTGACGGGGCATCCTTCGCCCCTAGATTGTCTGGGCGCCTCGGCGCTGAAAGCGAATCTAAACACCTAACGAAAAGAGCCCCCATGTCCATGGTCTTGCGGTACTCCGAGTGCCGCCTCCCCACGGAGTATGGTGCTTTCCAGGTCATCGCATACCGCGAACAGGGAAACCCGAACGAACACCTCGCCATTATCAACGGAGACGTCTTCGGCAAACGCGACGTCCTCACCCGCGCTCATAGTGAGTGCTTCACTGGCGAAATCCTTCACTCCCTCAAATGCGACTGCCGCGAGCAACTCGATCTCGCGCTACGTCGTATTGCCGAGGCTGAGGTCGGCCTCGTGCTGTATCTCCGGCAGGAGGGACGAGGCATTGGCCTCGGCGACAAGCTGCGCGTGTACCACAAGCAGCAGCAGGGATACGACACCGTCGACGCGAACCGCATCCTCGGCTTCGAAGACGATTTGCGGCGCTACACGATGGCCGCCGCCATGCTCGAAGACCTTGGGATCAAGTCCATCGAGCTGATGACGAACAACCCCGCGAAGGTCGAGGGCCTACGTCGCGATGGCGTCGTCGTCAGTCGTCGCGTTCCTCATCTCGTCGAGCCGCACGCTCTCAACCGCGGCTACCTCGAGACCAAGCGCGCGCGCATGGGTCACCTCTACGACGCGTCGGAAGCGGTCCCGCTTCCGCCTCTCGACGTGACCTACGATCCGAGCGAACTGCTCGACGCCGAGTAGCTCTTACGAAGGAAGATCGCGAGAGGCGAGCATCGCGAGAAGCTCGCCGATCGCGTCTGTCACAAGCGCAACTCGACGTGGCAGGTTGAGCTCTTCCAAAATCGCCTGTCGTTTGTCCGTATCCGCCACAAAGCGGTCGGCCAGGGTGTCGGCGACGTGTGCGGCCGGATCGCGTGCGGAAACCCCGAGCGAAAACTCTGGGTGCTTTCGTCGAACCACTTCGGCGACCTGACCGGCGCACGCAAGTAGCGCAAGAATATCGCCCTGATTAACCGACTCGGCTTCCGCGGCGAGAGCAATGGCTTTGGCCTGCCGGTACGGTTTGTCCGGGGCCAGTTCTTCGAGGCGAACCCGCTCGAGTCCATGAAGCACGATGTCGTGGGTTCCGTTGCCGTTTCGCTCGTGTGCGATGATGCGACCCACACCGGCGATCGAACGAATCGGCGGCCGTCCTTCATAGTCCGACTCATACCCTGGCTCGAGAAGTGCGACGGCCAGAGCCCTCGGCCCCGTCGTGACGCAGTCTTCGATCATCGTTCGGTACCGCGGCTCGAAGAGATGCAAAGGCAGGAGCGTTCCCGGAAAGAACACGACACGCGCGAGAGGAAACACCGGCAGCTGCTCAAGCTCCTCGTTCGTCAGCGGCTCGGGGGGTTGATCGTCGTTCATGGAATTTGCGAGAGGAAGATCGGTCGGAGTTCGTCTTGCGCGGGTCCTGCGAATGAACTCGCGATTGCCCGAGCGCCGTGTTGGCGTCCCCCGCGCGCAATCATGCACATTGGCGAGAGATCGACAACGCATGCCGCCGCGCGAGCCTCAAGGTGGGTCATCAACGCCTCCGTGACCTGCTTTGCCAGGTCTTCCTGGAGGACCAGCCGACGCGCGTAGCACTGCACAAGCCGCCCGATCGCGCCAAGCCCGACGAGCTTGGGTCCCGGCAGATATCCCACGTGCACCACGCCTTCCGCCGGCAGCAGGTGATGCGGACACATTGCGGTTGTCCGAATTCCGGTGAGCACCACCGGCCCGTCGCTGGTGGAGGCGCAGGTCTCACTCAGGATCTTCACGGGATCCATCCGGTAGCCGCCGAGCAGATCGTTGTGGAACGCCTCAGCGACCCGCTCGCCCGTCTCTCGAAGCTCCGGGTCGTTCGCCGGCGGATGACCGAGCGCGGATAAGAACTCCTCGATGGCCTTCGCGGCTCGTTCGAGATCCGGTGGATTCATGACTTCCTCGCGAGCTCTCGGACTGGGCTAGCTCCAAAGAACCGTGACGGCCCGAGGAAGCTCGGGCTGGTCGAGCACGTCGCAGTCGTGGCACCGCGTCGGAAAGCGCGACGTATCGTCGCAGGATTGGCATTCTGAAATCACGGAGACCATCGATGCGAGCTCCTCGCGCAGACGTCGCAGCTTCGCGATCTTCTCTTGCATGGCGTTGATCTGCCGACC
Organism: Myxococcota bacterium; assembly: GCA_039186435.1. Classification (GTDB taxonomy): domain Bacteria; phylum Myxococcota_A; class Polyangia; order Polyangiales; family Houyiibacteriaceae; genus JALVDI01. The sequence continues at coordinate 8,578 of JBCDAA010000039.1, forward strand.
CAGGATCGCCGTGATTTCGATCGACGCTTCCTGCGGCGTCGAAAATCGAGTCTTGAGTTCGAAGAGCTCCTTGATGTCCTGAATCGAAAGCCCCGCCTCGCGTAGGTCGAGCGCCAGCTGAAGTTTGTGCAGCTCAGCCTTCGCGAAGAGACGGCGTCCTCCGCCGCTTCTCGCCTTGGGCTTGATCAAACCTTCCTGCTCGTAGAAGCGCACCGTTCGGAGCGTGCTCTGACTTAGTCGCGCCATGTCGCCGGTCGTCAGCTTCGCCTCTTCCTCGGCGGAGTCTGGCGCAATCTGGAGGGCGGCCCGCGTCATCGCACCTTAGTGATAGCGTTCTTGGGCGAAATTCGCTCCAAGGGAATCCGCACGGTGCAAAAAAAGTGAATCATTGGGCGCCCTTAGATAGTTATAAGCGCCCCGTAGAGCCCGTCAATGGCAACCCACACAACTCATCGAAGCTTCCCTCGATAAAGGACCCGTACCTGGGCGGACCCATTCCGTCCGAAGGAGAGCAGCCATGAGTATTCGTGTTGGAGACCAAATTTCCGTTCAGACCACCCAGAGCCGCATCACGCCGGCGCCCGCGTCGGATCGGTTTCGGGAAGCACTCGCGCAGGGAGCCAACGGGCTTTTGGCGGGTGTGGAGCAGGCCGCGGGCCTTGTTCCTGGTGGAAGCGCGGTCACCGCTGCTGTCCGCGGCGCTGCGGGAGGGGCTGGTGGTGGCGGTGCAAGCCCGGCCGCGACCGGTTCTTCGGCGCCCGCACAGGGGGGCGGCATGGAAGCCGCGCTTCGGGACAATGCGAGCCAGACCCTCCAGCTTTTGGAGCTTCAGCAGCAGATGGCCATGGAGCAGCGCCAGTTCACGACCGTTTCGAACGTGATGAAGGCTCGCCACGACACGGCGAAATCCGTCATCAACAACGTGCGATGAGCCGTCTTGCAGCTTTCTATCGCCCTTGGCTACCCTCGCAGGCAGACGATGACCTCGCCTATCAAACCTCCCGGCGGCCCCAAGCCCCCGATCGACCCGGCTGCTGCGGAGTCTTCTCAAGGGCCTAGCAGCGCCGACCGCTCCGAACGTTTTCAAGAAGCGCTCGGAGCAACCGAAACGCCCGCGACTTCCGCTTCGACCGCTTCTTCGGCGACCGAGCTCGACTCGGTTGTCGCAGATTTGAAAGCGGGCCGGATTGATGCAGATGCTGCCGTTGAGCGTCTGATCGCAGACGCGCTCCAAGGTCCGATGGCCTCTTTGCTTGATGACGCTGGAAAGGCAGAACTGGAAGCTCATCTTCGGGCAACCCTGGAAGATGACCCCAATCTCTCTGCGCTTGTCCGCGACATGGATCGTTAGAAAGGATCCGCGACGACGTGACGTTTCTATCTCGTGCGGTGCTGATTGGCTTGGTGTGGACTGCGGTGGCGTTGCCGCTTCAGGCGCAAGATGTCGCTCGCGAACGCATCTACGTCGTGGCGGCGGCTCTCGATCCCGAGCTCGAAGATGAAGCAGCGCGTGCGGCAGCAGCCGCACGCGCTGCGTTGCGTTCCGTCGACGGGGCGGACTGGCAGGCTGCCGACCAGCGGTTTCTCGGATACGACGACAATACGTTGGCGCGCTTGGTTGAGGCGCGCGAGAACCTATCGGAAGGCCGTGCGGCGTACGTTGATCTTCGCCTCGACGAGGCAGTGACGCTTCTCGAAGCGGCCGTCGACAACTTCAACCAGGCGATGTCCGCGCTGGAGGATCCAAGCGATCTGGGGAACGCGCTCCTCTACCTCGGTGCCGCACAGGCGTTCAACGGCGACGACCGTGGCGCCCAGGCGACCTTTCGGCGTCTTCACATTCAGATGAGTCATATCCGGCCGGACCCGAACGAGTTTCCGCCGGATGTCGTCTCTCGCTGGGAAGCCGCGGCGCCTCGTCGCAGCGATGGGGTGGTGAGCGTCGAGAGCGACCCACCCGGTGCCGTCGCGTACGTCGACTTCATTCCTCGTGGGCTTACCCCGTTGACGGTGGATGGTCTCGCGCGAGGAGAGCACACCGTGCGCGTCACCGCGCCGGGCGCCACCCCCTACATCGAAAACGTTGAGATCACTCGACGGCAGCGAGAGGGGTCGGTCGCCGCGTTTCTCTTGGCGCACGACGAGATGGAAGGGCTGCCGGAAGCCGTTCGCGGAATCACCGGTCATGAGCTTCAGGTCGGCGACGGCGCGATCGCGGAGGTCGCGCAGTTTCTCGAGCTCGACAAGATCGGCGTCATTCGAGTTTCGTACGGTGATTCGCAAGACACCGTGAAGCTCGAGCTCGTGATGTTTGATGTGTCGTCCCAACGGCGTGTCCTGCGCGGTGAAGTTCAGGCACCTCGCGCGTTCGGAGAGCTTGAGGCAGTCGTTCAGCGTTCGATCGCACAAGGTGTTGAAAACGTTCTCAACCCCCAGGTTGGGGAGGATGACGAACGGATTCCTGCCGAGACCGTGATCACCGGCGACAACCCTGAGTCCGGTGAACGCGAAGATCCGCTCTACAAAAAGTGGTGGCTTTGGGCGGCGGTCGGCGGTGCTGTGGTACTCGGGGCCGTGATTGCGATCGCGGTGACGCAGAGCGGCGGCAACAACCTCGGCCGAGACCAGGGCGGTCAGGTCGTCTTCGAGTTCTGACGTCGATGCTCCTCTCCAGGAGCCTTCGGTTGTGCTCACTCTATGTCGCCTGCGTGTTGGTGATCGCATGTGAGCGGCGGGAGCTCCCCGCTCCGCCACCGCCGGAAGAGCCCGCACCTCAGCCGCCGGTGACCCCGGATCAGGTGTACCGACCGATTGCGCAGGCGCCCGCACCGGTGGAAGACGACCGTCGAATCGTCGACGCGTTCTTGGAAGACGCGGAGTATCAGGGCGCCGAACCCGAAGATGCGCGACGGCTTGTCTACCGAATCTCCCTTCGCGTGCCCCGGAGTCTTGGGGTTGCGCCGGATGAGCTGCCGAAGCCTTCAGGCGAACTCTACGTGGACCTTTCCCGCGATCGGCTTCGCGCAAGGTTTTCCGGGGGCGGGTGGCCCATCGATGCGGGGGCCGAGGTTCGACTTCGGCGCGATGAGCCTGGCGTCTATGTCTTCGATGGGGACGGAGGGCGGCCGCTCGGACCGGGTCAGCTCGCGCAATGGTTTGAAGGAGGTCGGCTTCGCTTTGAGCCAGGCCTGCGTGTGCGCCCGCCGCCATCGCAGGAGCAGAGCGGACCCGGAAACTTGATGTGCCGACTCATCGCCGAGTGGACGAATTCGTCGCCGGATGAACTGGCGCGACGCTGCGGGGAGGGAGGCTCGCCTCCGGACTTTCGCATCGGTGTTTGGCGCGCGGAACGAACGGCCGACGTGGCTGTGCAGCTGCCACGTTCTTCACTCCGCGCCGATCACGTGGACCCGCCGCCGCCGATTCCGCGGGCGGAGAGTCGCGCGTTTTTGAGTCCGGAGGTTATGAGTCGAATCTCACGAAGTCGCGGGCCGGTCCCGCAGCCGGCGGAGAACGCGCCGGGGGAAGGCCTCGTCATCACCAATCGCGGTCGGTCCCGCATGATGGTGACCGTGCAAGGCACGCCGGTCGGATGGCTGGATCGGGGCGTCACCGCGCACTTCGTCGGGCTTCGTCCGGGGAGCTATCGCGTCGGTGCCATGCGTCCATTTGGACTTCAGTCCGCCAGCGGACAGCCGGCGGTGGTGCCTGGCCGCCTGGCGCTCCCGCGTTGGGTCCCGCGCCGCGACGACGATGACTAGTTCTTGGTCGGTTCCCTCCCAATCGTTTTCCTCCGGTTCATCCCCGAAGTCGAGACAGGTCGTTGGTCTCCGGCCGAGCCGCCGACACGTTGAGTCGAGCTGATGCCGTCTTGAGTTTTCGCAAAGGCTGCGCATTCTAAGAGCGCGGCTGTGGGAGCGACATGAAAAGCATTGGCGATCTGGCGTCCGGCGAAGAGGCCATCGTGCGAGGGAGCGTTCAGTCGTTTCAGGGGCCGCAGCGTTCGCCGATCGGTGGTCACGAATGCGTGTACTGGGATACACGACCGCGCGTCGGGGCAGAGCCTGAGCAACGAAGTGGAACGCCGTTCTGGGTGGTGGATGCGACGGGCAAGGTTCTCGTTCTCCCGCGCGAGGTTCTCGTGCGAGGACCCCAGGCGCGAGAGCAAGCCGTTGTGGAGGCGGCGGCGGGCGACATCGCCGCGGTGTCGCATCGCATTCGGGCGATCAAGCAGGAGCTGCGTGAAAGTCCGGACGGTGACCTGCGCCGGGAACGGCGGCGACTCGCGAAACTGGCGACGGTTTTGTGCGCGATTCGAGCGCACGCGCGAGGCAACGTGCATCGCGGCGGAACGCTCGAAGGACAACAACGCTTCATCGACGCGAACCTTCATCTGGTTCAGGACGGCGACGGCGAAAAGACGATTCGCTTGATGATGTCGCGTTTCGAAGTGCTCCTTTGCGACGGAGAGAAGGTACGCGTCTCGGGTCGCTTTGCGGTCGAACCAATGCCCGCGGGCATCGAGGGCGCGCAAGGGTATCGGGATCGCGCGACGTGCATCGTCGTTCGGTCGGGAGCGACGCAGGCGACGGTCGAATCGGAACGGGTACCCGCTCCTGCCTGGGTTCGCCACACGCCGAAGCAATCGGCAGGCGAAGGAAGCAATTCGGACGCCGAGAACGATGCGCTTCCGCCCCCACATCGCGATCCGATCGTGCGCGCGACGGCCGTTCTTACCGCGCTCGCGGTCGCGCTCTACTATTGGTTGGCGTAGTTCCTCGACTGGATCTGTGAGGGCGCAGGCTGCATCCTCTCGCCCATGCCGCTCCCGAACGAGACGCCGCCTCTTCAGCCCTACCTCACTGTGACGGATGCCGCGAAAGCCATCGAGCTCTACTCGACCGTCTTCGGGATGAAGGAGCGGTATCGATTGGCGATGCCGGATGGCCGTGTGGGCCACGCGGAGCTGGAACGGGACGGGCTTCGGCTTCTCCTGGCGGACGAGTTCCCGGAGGCCGACATCAAGGGTCCGACGACGCGCGGCGGAACGACGGTGAATCTGCTGCTCTATGTCGAGGATGTCGACCAGGTGGTGGAGGCGGCGCTGGCTGCAGGGTTCACGCAGCAGGGCGAAACGCAGGATATGTTTCATGGGGACCGGGCGGCGAAGCTCGTCGATCCCTTCGGGCATCGCTGGCTCTTGAACCAGCGGCTTGAGGATGTCTCGATCGAGGACATCAAGGCTCGTTTTGCTGCGATGTTTGAGTAGCGGCGGTATTTGCTCTGGCTTGCTGCGACAAATTTCCCCAGCACTCGTTTACGCCGGCGTCAAAGTGCGTACGATTTAGTGAACTGGTGGCGGCACGCCTTGTGTAGCGAGCGATTCCGTGGACCCTTTTCGACATCCAACCAAACCGGCTTCGGTCGTTGCGCGCGAAGAAGCCGACGAAGCGATCGACGCAGCGATCGCTGCCGCTAGCAGTGATCGCATCGAGCGAAGGGCGGCCGCGGAAAAGCGCGTTCGATGGATCCGTCGTTTCGCGATTGGTTTGTTTCTCGCGGTGCCTGCGGGGGCATTGCTGACCTACCACACCGGGCATGTCGAAGCGTCGGGCTTGGTCTGCATGGTCGGTGGGATGGGCTGGCTTTTTGTGATGATCGGCTACCTCACCGCTCGCATTACGCCGTCGGACTCGTCGAACAATCCTCCTTCGTCCTATCGCTCAGGGCTTCCCTAAGACCCGGTCATCGCGGTAGCCGAAATTCGCGCCGCCCGCTCCCCCAAGAGAGGCGTGCTTGAAGGAAGGTTTCTCCCTCACGAACGTCGAGCTCGAAGGGTTGTCCGGTGTACGGATCTCTGAGCGCGGGATCTCTCCATGCGGGGACTCGAGTCACGTCCTCGCGAGTCTCCATCGTCGCAAGCCAAACGCTGAAGAGCCGCAGCCGAGCGCGAAGATCGACAGCATGGAAGAGCTCGGTGTAGACCTCGCTCTCCTCGGAGAGAGGTCCGCGGCAAAGACCGAAGTAGTCGCGCATGCCGCTCCCGCAACGACGATTTCGCGGTGCCGTGTCGGACCATTCGCGGACGCAGCGCCCGAGATCATCGTCGCAGCGAAGCCACCGGGCTGCGTCGAGAGCGAATCGGCGCCGGTCTCGAAGGGCTGTGCCCGTCGCAACGTTCGCGTCTCGCCAGTCACACCCGCGCTGGACGACGCGCGCAGCGAGCGCGGGACCCAACGGGGGCTGGTTCTTGGCAAGGTTCATCCAGCCGCTTCTGATTTCCGCAAGCTCTCGCGGGGAAAGCTGCCCCCGTCGCACAACCTCCGTGACCTTTTCGATCACCCGGTCGACGAACTCACGGGCGGGATACCAGCCGTTCACAGACCCGGCGACGAAGCTCTCCACCACCGTGACTGCGGCGAGTCCGACGCCTGAGCATTGCCCCGCGAAGTCTGCGCACTCCCGGTCGACCTCTTGCTCGAGAACTCGAATCACGCGCCGAAGATCGCGGACGGGACGGGCCAACTCGGCGGTCGGAGACTCCGGGGGACGTCCGTGGCAACGCGACGATGGGGCCACCGTACCTGTACGCTGCATGGGGAGTTCAAGGAGCGCTTGGGCAAGTTGAGAGTCGGTTCGCGCGGATGGCACCAGTCGTTCGATCTCGACCTTTGCATCAACAGACAAGCGCCCCGTCCGCTCCGTCCGCTCCGTTCGCTCCGTTCGCTCCGTTCGCTCCGTTCGCTGCCAACCCTCCCAAGCGCGCGAAACGTGTTCGAAGACCTTCGCGTGCTCTTCCTCGTACCCGGGCGTTAGTGCCCACACGGCCACGCCGATAAGAGCGAGGGCGGCGAAGAGAAGGAGCGCAGCTCGACTGGCCATGCCCATCGTACGAAATCCCGCCGCCGCTCTTGCGCGGGCAAACCGTACGGCGTCCGGTTTAGTTGAGTTCGGGGCCGACCTGGCGCTTGAGAACCTCCGCCTCGTACATCGCCGAACCGAAGGTTCGTTTCTCGCCCCGGACGCGAGCCTCTCGCACAAGGGACTCGAGAATCTGCTCAAGCGTCTCGAGACGAATGCCAAAGGAGTAGTAGTCGGTTTCGCGGACCGCGCCGAAGAGTTCCACCGCGTGTTTCACCGCGTCGCGGTCCTTGGGCTGGACTTCCACGTGCGCGTTCCAGCCATCCGCGTCGGCCTGCGTCAACACTTCGAGGGCAACCCCAATGGGGTTGAAGTACACGAAGATGTTCTCGCCTTCGAGACGCCACCCGCCATACTCGTCGGGTGGGGCGTGCCAGCGGAGCATCTCGAAACGGCGTCGCACGACTTCACCGAAGTAGGCGCCGCACATGGGTGCGATCAGGCCCAGGGCCTGCTCCTGCGTCGCGTCTTCACCGAGGGCTTGCTGCGCGTAGTGATCGAGGATCGGAAGCGTATCCGTCGTGAAATCGAGCTCGATATTGACCACCGCTTTGGCCGAAGCGACGCAAGCGGTGGCGAGATCCTGAACGTGTGTAGGAACGGGCATGCGAGCGCAGCATAGTATCGCTTCGGCGGTGCGGTGTGATACTCGATCGGGAGCGTGAGCGAGCGAACAGACGAGTTCGTGTACGAAGGGGCGAGCGGCCAGACTCGACGGGAGACCGTTCAGGTGCTGCAGGAGGGTCAGCTCGTGAGCGTGGCCCTGGTCGTGGCGGTGAACGCAGCAACCGATCCGGAGCTTGCGAAAGAGGCGAGGGAGGGGGGGCTGCACCGGCTCGCGGACGGGAGCGATCTCGCCCAGACCTTCGTGTATCACGATCCAGCGGCGCGACTCTTTTGGGTGGTGGTTCCACCCTCGATTCGTCATCGCGTGCATCGGGAACGCGCGGCGGTACTCGCGCGCCTTGCCGACGACGGTGCACCGGTGCCCGATTATGTAGCGGCGGTGTCGAGCGTTGTTGGTGCGGACGGTCTCCGCGCTGCGCTGGACGCGCCGGAGCGGGTGCGAAACGAAGAGGCGGGTCTTTCCGAGCGTGAAACGCAGCTCGATGCACGAGAGGCGCGTCTCGTATCGCGGGCGGAGTCGATGACGACCGCCGAGGATGAGATTCGATTGGAGCGCGAGCGGCTGGACGCGCTTCAGCGCGAGCTCCTGATGCGTGAGAACGAGCTCGAAGCGCGCTTTGCGACACTGCGCGAACGAGAGGACGCGCTCACCGAGCTCGCCGAGGAAGGGACCGGCGTCGACCACGACCTCGCGTCCGCCGTACTTCTCGACGACGAGGGCGAAAACTCCCTCGAGGATTCGGTCGAGGTTCTCGACGCGGATGCTGCGGACGTGCAGACGCTCGACGGGACCTACGATCCGCTCGAAGGCGCGGAACTGGTGGACTCTCTCGAGATGGAGTCTCTCGATGCGGCCGATCTCGAGGAAGTGGAGCCCGACGAAGTCCTCGATCTCGACGGCGAGGAACTACTCGACGAGGAAACGGCGCAGGAGCTCGACCCTGAGGAGCTTGAAGCGGTCGTCGCCGACGACACCACGATTCACCGCAGCGAAGCACCCCCGGCGATCGACGCGCCCCTTCCGACGGCGGCGACGCCTCCAGAGCATTTTCTGAACGACCTCTCCCTCGAGATGGCGACGGCGGCGACCCCCTCCGAGATTTGGCTCTTTGCTCGCCTCAGCGAGGGACACGAAGCCGCGTTTCGGAGCGACGACGTCGAGCTGCTCACGCAGTATCTCGTCGTTGACGGGTACCCGGTTGTGCTCTTGGCGCTCGTGGAGTGGTCGTCGGAGCGTCCCTACGTGCGCCGTGCCGCCCTCGATCCGCTTGCTTCCGATGACCTCGCGCTTCTCGAGCGGCTTCGGGACAACCTCGCGGTGACGGTTGCGATCTTTGGTCCGGAGGGACGCTTTGAACGCACGGTCGAGGTCAGTGCGCCCGAGCGGCGAACGAACCTCTCGATGGCCCTTGAGCGCGCGCAGCGGGCGGAGAGCGACCTCGATGCGCCGACGGCCCTTGAGCGTGCCCTTGCGGCGCCGCCACCGGTGAAGCTTCGGGGCCATCCCTTTGAACTCGCGGGTCCCGCGAAGACGGCACGCGACGCGTTTCAAGCCGTCGCCAACCTCGCAAAGTGGAGTGCTCCCGCCAAGCTCGACATGGCCTTGCTCGCGCTTTCGATTCCGCGCGACATCGTCGACGACAGCTTTCGGCGCATTCTTGCGGACGCGGTTCGGCACGGCGTGTGTTTGCCGCAGGCACTCGTTTCCCGCGCGGTCTCGCTCGGTGTGGCGTCCGAACCCGGCGAGCTCATCACGCAGCTCATCGACGCGTTTCGCGGCACGTCTGCGCTTCCGGAACAGGGTGGTCTCAAGGGGGAGGTCGTCGCCCATAACTGGGAGCAGCTCCTCGAGATGGCCTCCGAATACGATGTGTCGATGGACTCGGAGGTTCACGACTTTGCGTGGAAGGCGATCGCCCAAGGCCGAGGCGCGGCGGCCCCCAAGGAAGTCGACGTCGCTTCGCTTCCGGACAAGACGATCGACGCTCTACTCGAGCTTCTCGAGCATCCGCGTGTGCGAAAGGACGCAGCCTTAGAGCTCCTTCGCCGGGGCGATCCCGAGCTCGTCGGAAAGATTTTGCGCGCCGCGAGAAAAATGCCGCGCGACGAGGTCCTCGAGGTAGTTCCGCGAGTGATTCCGTACGGGGAGTCGGCGGCGGATGGCCTGATCGACGGGCTTGAAGCGCGGAAGACGTTTGTTCGGCAGGCGTCCGCGCTCGCTCTCGGGGAGCTCAAGCTCCGCCGGTCGATCGCCCCGCTGGTGCAGCTTCTTCAAGGCGAGCCCACGGACGTCTGGTGGGAAGTTGGCCGGGTGGTCGGAAGTTTTGGGGAGAGCGCGCTGCGAAGCCTGAAGCGCGCCATGAAGGATCCGAAGAGCGCTGAAGATCGCTTGGCTTATACGCTGGTGCACCTCGCGCGAACGTCCGCGGAGAAAGTCGATCAGCTGCACGCCGACGCCAACAGCAACATCAAGCGAATCGCGATCTCGATGGTGACGCAGCGTGAGCTCGTGGACCAGCACAGTCGAGCGGTCGACCCCTCCGAACCGGAGCCAGAAGAGGGGATTTTTGCCTTCAGCCGGCGATTCTACGAGGTTCTCCGACATCCGGTGAGCTGAATCGGTTCGGCGGAGACACTGAAGATTTGATATCGTAGCGTAAGGGTCAGTGCAGGATGGACATTTAGGTCCAGCCGCTCTACAACCACGGTTCATTTCATGCGTCTCGGGATTTTCAGCGACGTTCACGCGAACATCGAGGCGCTCTCCGCCGTGATGGCGGGGTTCGAGTCGGAAGAGATCGACGAGTACTACTGCCTCGGCGATGTCGTTGGTTACGGCGCGAGCCCCAACGAGTGCGCTGACATCGTGCGTGAGACGGCCAAGGTCACGATCCTCGGCAACCACGATGCCGCGGTCGCCGGCCGCATGGACTACTCGTACTACTACGAGGCGGCGCGACAGGCGCTCGATCTCCACGCCTCCGTGCTCTCGCCCGAGAACTTGGCGTGGCTGAAGTCGCTTCCCTACAAGCACATCGTCGACGACACCGGCGTTCACCTCTGCCATGGTTCGCCTCTTCGACTCGAAGAGTTCGAGTACATCTTTGCGCCGGAGCAGGCGCGCGAATGCCTCCAGATCTTCGATGAGTTGGGTGACATCACCCTCATTGGGCATTCGCACCTCTGCAAGGTGTTCAAGCTGCGCCGTGGGGAAGTTGAAGAGCTTCCCGCGCAGGAGTTCACCCTGGAAGAGGGTGCGAAGTACATCGTGAGCGTCGGCAGCGTTGGGCAGCCGCGCGACTACGACAACCGCGCAAGCTTCACAACCTTCGATACGGAAACGCGGACGTTCGCGTTCAAGCGCGTTGAGTACGACATCGAGAGCGCGGCCAGCAAAATCTTCCAGAGCAAGCTCGAGCGAAACTTCGGCCACCGCCTCTTTATCGGCGTGTAGGGCTTAGCCGAGCAGCCAGAGCAGTCCTTCGGTGAGTGGGCGGCCGTCTGCGGGAACGTCGAAGGGAGGCGTTTGCATGGTCCCGAGGCGGGCGAGAATCGGGGCGGTGCCCTGGGGGAGTGCTGACGTAATGGTCGCGTGGGCGCTTTCGTCGTCGGGACCCCAGCCAAGTACCTTGAGGTGGTGCCCATAGGGGGCGAGGACGTTTTGCAACGCGCCCGGGTCCGCGACCGCGGCGACGGAGATGTGCCGAAACCCCGGTGTGCGCGGGAGAGGGTGCTCGTGCTCGATCGCGACGGCGTGCGTTGAGCCTTCGAGGACTTCGGCGAGCGCCGCGGAGGTCGCTCTCCAAGTGGTGCACGCGACGCGGGTTTCCGCGTTGAGATCTCCGCGCGGGAGCTCGACCTCGAGAGCCTCGAGGGCGTGGGAGAGCGCCCGCGCGAACCGGCGGGCTTCGGCGTGGCCGCCGAGAACGAAGACGCGCTCAGGGGACATGCAGCCGCGCTGGTCGTAGGCGGCCACGTCGAGGGCGACGCGCCGGGCTTGTTCGGAGAGTTCCGAGAGGTCGGCGAGGACCGCGACGCCAGCGCCGTGGCCGTGGCCCACAAACGACGCGCGGACCGGTACTTTCGCGCGTAGGAGGCTGAGAGTGTCGTCGCTTCCGTACGCGTGGACCGCGTCGGCGCGTGCGAAAAACGCGCGCCAGGCCGCCTCGTCGTCGCGGGGAAAGGAAGCGATGGCGATCGCCTGGTCGTAGGGCGGCGGTAGCGCGTCGGCGATCGCGTGCGCGAGTCCGTCGTCGCCAGACGAAGGTCGCAGGAGGACCGGAACCTCCAGCAAGAGGGGCACGAGGATCGCTTTGACGCACGCAGTGAAGACGTTGCCCGCGAGGACCACGGAGCAAAGCGACGCGCGGTTAACCTCGCCAAAGAAGTAGAGGCCCGCGCGATGGCGGATGGCGGTGAGCGCTTCGACCGTGACGCTCCGCAGGGTGGTTTCCAGGCCCCAACGGACCATGGCTTCGTGAAGGCCGGTGGAGGATGCGAGCGTTTGAATGAGTGGGTCGCTGTGAACGAGAGGCTGGACGGCGTCGGCGAGTTTGCTTGCCGCCCAGTCCTCGTTGAGCTCGACCGGAGCGGCGCGTGCCAAGCGCTCGGCGGCCTGCGCGATGTCGTCGGCGACCGAGGTTCGATAGCTCATGAGAGCGCTTCCTCGACGGCGAGCGAGCAGCCGCGCGGTACAGCGCCCGGGTTGCGACCAAGAAGAAGGAACTCATCGCCGATCTTGCGCGCGCGGTCGGCGGTTTGAAGGGCGCAGACGGAATCGAGATTGGCGGCGTCGTCGATGCGGAGGAGGCCTTCGCCGGACGTGGGCGCGAGCGTGTCGGGGTCTACAACGCTCACGCGAACCCAACCCGGAAAGCGCAGACGCCGAGGCGCGCCCGGTGCGACGAGGGTCGTTTCGTACGCCTGTGAGCTGAGTTCTGTCATCCCGTACTCGGCGATCACGCGCGCGGGGGGGACGCCGAACGACTCCTGCAGCATCGTCAGCATCGCCTTCGGTGAGACCTCGCGAGAGCGCCCTTTGAAGCCGCCCGTTTGCATGACGCAGGATCCCTCGGGAAGCGCGAGGGGGGTCTTCAGTTCTTCGTAGGCGTGCACGAACGCAAAGCTCGTTCCAAGGAGCGCGACCGGCTCGGCGATTTCGCGAAGGACGTGGAGATCGATGCCGCCCTTGTTCCAGGCGTACGTGAGCGGTCCGAACCACTCGCCGAAGCGCGCGACCATGTACGAAAGGGACGACTCGGGTGCTTCCTCTTCGCGGGGGACGAGGGCGACGATGCGGCGCGGTGCCGATCGAAAAAGCATTGCCGATGCCCAAGCGCAAGCGGCTGCGTCGTAAAGGGAGAGATCGCGGAAGGGGTGGCGACCGCGAGCGCCGCTGGTCGTACCGCTGGTGAGAAATGTGCGCACGTCATCTTCCGGAGAATGCGCTGCGATGCGGGCGTAGCGAAAGACGTCGGTGGGGAGTGCTGCGCCGGGGCGCTGCGCTCGAAGTCGCCCGAAGGGCGCGATGCGTTCGGCTTGCCAGGCGATGAGATCCTCGAGCAGCGCGTCGCGAGCCTCGTCGTCGCGTTCGCCGGTGCCGAGTCGCGCGATGAGGGCTTCGATGCGCCCCTTGAAGGCTTCGCGGGTCATGGCCGGAGCGTCCCGAGCGTACGGACAAAGCCCTCGAGAAGAGAGGAGTCGATCGTGAGGGGCGGGGCGAGCTGCAGCGTGCGCGCATCCGAGCCTGCGGGGAGCGCGAGGTAACCGGCCTCGAGGAGGGAGCGGACCACTCCGAGGACGGCCGTGGGCCAGCGAACGCCGATCATGAGGCCCTCGCCGACGACGTCGAAGTCTGCGCCGCGGAGGTCGGCCATGAAACGCTCGCCGATCGATCGCGCGCGGGCGGCGAGGCCTTCTTCGTCCAAGACCTGGAGCGCAGCGAGGGCGGCGGCACAGCCGAGAGGGTGCCCAAAGAAGGTGCCGGTGTGAATCGCTTCGCCGTCCGGGCTGCCCCAGGCGGCCATCACCTCGGGTCGTCCGAGACATGCGCTTACCGGAAGACCGCCGCCGAGTGCTTTGCCGACACAAAGAAGGTCGGCGTGGTCGGCGCTTCGCCAGCGAACACCGCAGCGACCTAGGCCCGTCAGGATCTCGTCGACGATGAGGAGGGCGCCGTGGCGGTGGGCGAGGTCGGCGAGGCCTTCGAGAAAACCTGCAGGCGGAATGTGGACGCCGCCGCGGCCTTGAATCGGTTCGACGAGAATGGCGCCGATCTGATCGTCCATCGCGAGGTCGACCGCAGCGAGGGATGCGGCGACGTCGGCGTCCGGCGCAGGGTAGGGGGCAAAGCGCACATGAGGGTTGAGTTGCGCTTGAAAGGGAGTGCGGAACGCGGGCGCGTAACCGGTCACGGCTAGGGGGCCGTGGGAGAGCCCGTGGTAGCCGCGATCGAAGGCGACGACCCCCGCGCGACCGGTGGCGAGAACGGCGGTCTTAAGAGCGCTTTCGACCGCGTCGGCGCCGCTGAGGGAGAGGATGCCGCGCGCGTTGGCGAAGGGCGCGAGTCGGCAAAGAGTTTGAAGGAGGTCGATCTTGACGTCGCTCGGATGAAGGTCTCCAAGGCCGTGGAGTAGGCGCTCGGACTGATTTCGAACCGCTTCGACCACGCGGGGGTGGGCGTGCCCGATCGCTGCGACCCCAAACCCGGAAGTGAGGTCGACGTAGACATTCCCATCCACATCTTCGACGTTGCTGCCCTTGGCGCGCGCCCAAACGATCGGGTCCTGGGGGGCGCCGCTCGCCTCTGCGCGCCTTGCACGTCGTGCGGTGAACGCAGGGCATTCCGTTTCGGCGAGGAGGTCGATCAGCCCACTCGCACGCGGTCCAGGCGGCGACGTTCGAAGGAAAGGCGGCGATTGGCCGAAGGTCACGAGGTCGTCCTGGGACAGGCCATCAGCCCGGTCAAGGGCCTGGAATTTGCCACGGTGGGTGCTTCCCCCGCTAAAATCCGCACTGGATGAGGCTGTTGTGTCGGTAGACGCCGCGATGGCGGCCTTTCGTCGATTGCTCGCAGACGGCGCGACGGGAGGACAGGCGAAGGTGGATGCGCTCGTGGCGCTTTCCCAGCGGACCGTGTTCGTCTCGATGTGGGCGGGCGGGGACTTCCGTACGCTGGTCAACAGCAACGGACAAAACGCGCTTCCGATCTTCACGTCGCAGGAGCAGCTCGAGGAAGCCGCGCGGCAGCTCGGGTGGCTTAACCCGGACGGCTCGGTCTCGAGCAAGGAGATCGGCGCGCGGGCAGCGTTCCGCCATCTCGTCGCGCACGATCTCGGCTTCATCATTATCGACATCGCCGCGCCGCATACCCTCGAGGCGGAACGCAACGAAATCGAACCGCTGATCGCCGGCGCGCGCTCCGACTCGGAAGGCCCGTTTGCGGCGGTTGGGCGCATCAGCGAAACGATGCTGCAAGTGGTCAAGAGCACGCCGCGGCCGATGCAGGCGGTTCAGCCACCGGATGCGCTTCCCGACGGAGCCCTACCAAAGACCGCCGCGCCCGTAACCGTTGCGAGCTCCACGGCGTCGGTGGATGCGACCTTCGGTAGCGGGGCGGCGAGCGTGAGCGTTAGGCCGCTCGAAACCCCACCGGACGATTCCCTTCTCGATGCGCTCGCGGATGTGCTTCGCGGCTACCCGGAGGTCGAATGGGCGTCGTTCTTCTTGGCGTCTCGTGGTCCGACCGATGTGCGTCCGACCGTCGGTCTGCGGGTCGACACAAGCTATCGCGCGCGCGTCCAAGAGATCGTTCGTTCGGTCCGGTCTGCGGCTGACGAGAACGGGGCAACCGTGGATGCGCTCTTGCTCGACGACCCCACCCTTGTCCGGCAGGCCCGCGCCGAGGCGGTCGTGTTCTTTCCTTGGCGGCGGCGACCCGGCTAAGGCTTGACAGCGTCGCCGGTCAGGCTAGAGTCGCCGTCCTCGACAGAGCGCCCAGATAGCTCAGTTGGTAGAGCAGCGGATTGAAAATCCGCGTGTCCCTGGTTCGATTCCTGGTCTGGGCACCGCGCAACCCCCGTCTTTCCGGCGGGGGTTTTTTTGTGTTTGGGCGGTCCATCGTTGGATCAGGAGTAGGCTTTGGTCCAGCCGGGCGGCTGCCCCTCGTAGAGCTGCGGCGAGCCTTCCGGGAGATAGCGCAAGAGCGTGTCCGCCGGAACATCCTTGCCAGCGATCGCGGTGACCTCACCTTCGCCGACGTCGAGGGTGAGCTCGGCACCTGTGCCGCCCGCGACGCGCCCCCCAACGCCGGCTTTGGCGTTTCCTTTTCGTCCCACTTTCGCGACGCCTTTGACGCCTGCGATGGCAGTGCCGAGATGACCGGCAGTTGCGGTTCCGTGATCGCCGACGAGCGCGCTGCCTTTCATTCCTGCGGTCGCGGTGCCGTATCGGCCGGCCTGGGCGGTGCCTTTGTTGCCGACGACGGCGGTTCCTTCGTCGCCGGCGAATGCGGATCCACCGGCGCCTGCTTTGGCGTTCCCTTTGTTGCCGACGCGCGCTTCTTCCCCGTCTCCAACTTCCACGACCATGTGGTCGACGAGCGTTTCAGTGGGTGCTGCGTCCCGCGCGAGGAGGGGTTTGAGGGCATTGAACTCGCCGCGCTGATCGATCCAGCCGCCCGTCGTCACACGGTCTTGGTGAAGGTCGGCTTCCGCGACCCAGACGATCGCCCATTCGGTTCCGCCGCGTTTGGGTGGTGGCGCTCCGTGACCGTCGCGATATCCGAGAATCTCCCCAGGCGTCCATCCGTGGGCAGGCCAGGGAACGCGATCGAGGGCGCGCGGAATCGGGGCCAGGAGCGCAACGAGACCCGTTGGCGGGCGCTCGGGAATCGTGTGCGCTACGCGTCGAAGTTCGTCGATGGGCTCGTGGCATTCGAACGCGCTTTCCTTCGCGATCGCTTGCGCGAGGCGCGCACCGCCGGAAATCCGAAGCTCAAACGAAAAGTAGGGCAGCGCGCGGCCGTCGAACCCCGCATCGGTGACGGCATCATCCCAGTCGAGAGGCGGAAGCGTATTTCGGGCGATCGGTTCGACGTGAGCGGACGCTGCGGCGGGAAGCTCGCCGAACGAACACATTGCGCGTTGTGTGAGGAGCTCGTCGTAGACGGGCGATGCTTCTCGAACGGACGCCCAGGAGCTGCCATGGGCGACCCGGATGAGAACCTCGAGGAGCAGCCACTCGGCGAGCGCAGCGTCGTCTGAGGGCGGCTCCCGAAAGCAGTGGATCCGAAATGTGAGGCGTTCCCCGGTTGTGCTTGCGAGGGTCGCGACGAAGTTCGGCTCTGCCATTGCCGCGTAGGGTGCGCATCAAACGCGCGCCGGTTCAAGTTGCACCGCTTGACACTCCTTTGCGCGTTTTGCGGTAGGCTGCCGGCTCATGCGCCTGCCCTTCCAACGGGAACAGCCCCTGCCCCCGGACCGCGCCGAGGCGTTTGCTGCGGTGGCGAAGCTGCTCGCCGGGGACACGCCCCATGGCTACCTGCGCGCGTGGACCGCGTCGGGGCAGCGCTTTCTCTTCTTCCTGCAGGGAAAGCTCCATTCCGCAGGAACGCTGCAAGGGGACGAGTTTGTCGCCGCGACCATCCGGGACTCGGTCGCCGCGCTGGCGAATATGCACCAGGCGAAGTTCTACGCGACTGACGTTGCGCTGCTCCTCTGCTTGGCGGTGCCTTTTCGAAAAGCGCCCGCGGCGCAGGTCCCGGCGAGCCTGGTCGATCCGCACATGCTGCTCGAGTCGATTCGAAAGACCGAGACGGATGCGGTGCTGGTGGTGCGCCGAAGCGATGCGCGCAACGTGGCGTTTTGTCGAAACGGGGAGCCGCAGGCGCTCTACACCGCAGGCGGTGAGGTCTTTCCCGGGGACGGGCCGATCGCGGACCGAATTGTCGAGTACGTTTTCTCCGATGCGCCAGGGGAGGTGTCCCTCGACATCTACGATCAGATTCGTCTTCCCCCGGCGGCGGACGCCGGACGACCGCTGGCGTCGTACCTCGAAGACGACGCGTCCGAGGCGCTACCAACGCTCACCTTGATCGTGAAGCTGGGCGAACGCGTCGTCTTTCAGTACCCGATGACCACCGCCGAGATCGTGGTGGGGCGCGCGCTCGAGGCGGATCTTGTTCTCGACAACCTCAGTGTCTCGCGGCAGCACGCAAAGATTCAGCGGCGTCCCAACGGAACGCTCGTCGTCGACGACCTCGGCGGAAAGAACGGCCTCAAGCAGGCGGGAACGCGCGTGAAGCAAGCGGTGCTGAGTCCGGGCGGAGGCGTCGGCATCGGAAAGTACCGCCTCGAGTATCGCGCGGCCGCGCCCGATCAGAACGCCCCCAGCCGCCGATCCAATCCCGACCAGATGGCGGCGATTCAGGAGACGATGCTCGTTGAACCGAGCAGCGGGCTTGCGATTCGCTTCGGCGATCGCGACTACAAACTTCGGATGATCTTGAGCGTCGGGAGCACCGAGGCGGCAAACGTTGTAATTCGCGGCTGGTGGATCGCGCCGCTTCACGTACAGATCATTCGCGATGAGCAGGGGGACTACCTCGCGATGCACATCGCGGGACGGCGCGCGATGCGCGTCAACGGCGAGAAAACGAAGAAGGCCACGCTCAAGCTCGGGGATCGCATCAAGGTGGGACGTAACGAGCTCGTGGTGATTCGCTCCGAGGACTCGTGAGCGGACCCGGCAGCGGCCTCGCGATCGCGATTCTGCTCGCCATGATCTGCATGGTGATCGGTCCGGCGTTGGTCTTGGGGCTGGTCGGCTACGCCGTCGCTCGCGGTCGGGCTCGCAAGAACGGCGCTGGCGGCACACTGGCGCTCACGCTTGGCGGCGTCGTAGTCGGCGTGCTGATCGGCGGCGCGGCCGTGCTCCTCACCTTCTTCGAGAGCGTGTTCGATCCGGTGGTGGTGTTTGAGGTTCCCCCCAACTTCGACAAGCCAGAGATCTTTCTGCTCGAAGACCCGTCGGCATCTCTCGAGTTTGAGTGGGGGACCTTTGGCCTTCGGGGATCGGCCCCGGTACCTGCGTCCGGTGTCGTTCGAGTGCGTACGATGGGCAAGCTTGACCACGGGCCGTACACGGTGGAGCTCTCGACCGGTCAACACAACTGGGGGATGGCGAGCTTTCCTTCGCCGCCGGGTATTCCCGGTCCGTCCGTTCGCTGCTTTTCGTTTCGAGAGTGGACGCCCGGTGACACCACCTGCGAACGGCGCGGAGAAGAGCTCGTTGCTCATCTTCGCCAATTGGAAGGTTTGGGAGAATAGGGACCTCGGCGAGCCGGTTCACGCCGCGCACTGGGAAACCGGTGCCTTCCGAAACGGCAGTGCGAGGAGGTCGATGTGCGTCGCGTATTCGTGGGCGCGTGGGGGACGTGTGCGCTCGTTGGGGGAATGTCCATTGCTGGAGTGTCCGTTGCTGGAGTGTCCGTTGCTGGGGCCCAGGAGCTCACGCTCGAAGAGGATCCTTGGCTCGATGACGTTCGCGCGGAACTCGCGGAGCGAGACGAGCCGGAACGAGACGAGCCGGAACGCGACGAGTCGGAACGTGACGAGCCGGAAGCGCCCGCAGAGGGGGTAGAACCGGCAGCCGCGTCAGCGGAGGAAGCGGAGACGCGAGGGGCTGACGTCCCCGACGCCGATTCACCCACGTGGCGAACGCGTCTTCGGCCGCACGTGACCCTCAACGGCAACTTTCGCTTTCGCGCGCATCGCTGGGGTCGCTATCACGTGGGCCGCGACGACGAACCCTTCGTTCGTTTTCGTCGATCCACCGAAGGAGAGACGCCCGAAGGGGGATGCGGCGGCGAGGACGCTTGCGGAAACGGGGCGCTGCGCTTTGCGGACTTGCGGCTGCGGTTGATGCCAACGATTCACGTTGGCGACTACGTCGCGCTTCACACGACAGTAGATCTTTTCGACGGGCAGCTTCTCGGCGCTGCGCCGCGCGACGGAGTGATTCCCTGGGCGCAGGAGGGCACGGACGCGATCACGCTGCGGCACGCGTGGGCACAGATGCGTCTTCCGAGTGTGGGCGAGCTCCGTGTGGGCCGGATGCCGGTTCACTTCGGACTCGGACTCGTGCAGCACGCAGGCCTAGGCATCGACGACGACGCGGGGAGCGATGTGGACCGCATCGAAGCGCGCGGGAGGGTGGGCCCGATCGAGCTTCGCGCCGCCTGGGACTTTGCAAGCCGCGGGGATACGGCGGGCATTGAAAACAGCTATGGAGACATTCCCTTTGACGGATCTCGCCTCGACGATACCCGCCAGTGGACGCTCGCCGCGGTCCACGAGGAGGGGCCGATCCAAGGTGGTGTGCAGTTGATCGGCCGGCGACAGACGCTCGAGCGAGTAGATGGTCGGCTTGTTCGCCGAAACTTGCGGGTGTACTCGCCGAGCGTTTGGCTGCGCGTGGTACATCGCGGGTTTCGTTTGGAGCTCGAGGGCGCGTCGCACCTCGGGTCTGCCCAGAGTGGCGAGACGAGCGTTGATCTTCGCCAGGGAGCCTTCGCGCTCGAGCTCGAGCAGCACGCGCTCGAGCGCCGCCTTCGCATCGGCATAAAGACGGTGGTGGCGTCCGGGGATCGGCAGCTCTCCTTTGCGACCCCAGACCGGATCGACGATGTGGGTTCGACCGCGTCTCTCTTTGTCGTTCATCCCAGCTATCGGCTGGATGAAGTCCTCTGGCGCCGGCTGGGTCAATCGATCGCCGGTGCGTGGGTGCTTCGGCCTCACGTCGCCTACGACGTGCTCCGCGATGAGCGCCAGCAACTCGCCGTTTCTGCGGCTGCGGTGTACAGCCGGCGGCTCGATGCGCGTGCGGATAACCCGAATCTTGGCTTGGAGATGGACCTCGGCGCGGCGTACTCGTTTTCGTTGACCGCCGAGGCGTCGTTATTGCTTCGGGCGGACTACTCGCTTCTAGTGCCGCTTCCTGGTCTCGGCGGATCGGGTAGCGCACACGGGTTTCGTATTCTCGCGGGCGTGGAGTTCTAGGTTGTGTCGTTCGTGATCCGGCCGCTTCTTTGCGTTGGAGCTCGGGTCGCCCCTAGTCTCGGCGGGTGCTCGAGTGGCTCCGCGAAACCTTTGAGAACCGCTACGCGCGCGGCGCTGCGATCGCGCTCGCCTCGATCGTGGGGGCCTATCTCGTCGCGTTTATCATCGAACGCGGGGTAAAGCGCGCAGTTGGAAAGACGAAGACCGAGCTTGATGACAAGCTCATCGCAGCGTTGCATCGGCCGGTTGTCGTAAGCGTTATGCTGACGGGGTTTGGGTTTGCGGCTGGGGTGACGCCCATGCACGAGCGCGCCCATTCGATCACCGTTTCGGCGCTGAAGACGGTCGCGATCATCGTTTGGGCGATCGGTGCACTTCGTATCGTGCGGATCCTTTTGGAAGCGCTAAGCACGCGCGGCCGTTCGCTAGTGCAGCCGCGAACGCTTCCGTTCTTCGACATGGTCGGCAAGGTCCTCGCGACGACCATGGGCGTCTACTTCGTCTTTCTCGCGTGGAAGATCGACCTCACGGCGTGGCTCGCTTCGGCGGGCATCATCGGCATTGCGGTCGGCTTTGCCGCGCAAGACACGCTGGCCAACCTCTTTAGCGGCCTCTTTATCGTCGCCGATGCGCCCTACAAGATCGGGGACTACATCGTGCTCGAGGACGGATTGCGAGGGAGGGTGGCATCGATTGGGATTCGGTCGACGCGGGTGCTCACCCGCGACAACATCGAAATCACGATTCCGAACGCGGTGATCGCAAGCTCGAAGATCGTCAACGAGGTGGGCGGTCCCCGTGTGCAACACCGGATTTGGGTCACGGTTGATGCCGCGTATGGTGCCGATCTCGACCGCGTTCACGACGTTCTCGTCACGGCGGCGAAGGATATTGAAGGGGTGCTTCCTTCGCCTGCGCCCCATGTTCGCTTTCTTGAGTTCGGGGCGTCGGGGCTCACCCATCGTCTCTACGTGTGGGTCGAACGCGCGCACGAAGTGGAGTTGATCAAACATCGACTCAACACGAGCATCTACAAAGCGTTTACGGACGCGGATCTCGAGATCCCGTACAGCAAACACGACGTCTACATCAAAGAGCAGCCGCGTATCTTTGCGAACTAGCGACGGTGTTTTTAGGACGTGGTCTAGCTCAGCGCGATCATGGCGCCCGCGATGGCGCAAACGATCAGGAGCGAGCCGTAGATGAAGGCGCTGGCGCGGTCGACGTGTTGCTTGATGACGCTGTTGACAGTGCCGGCGTAGAGAACGCCGTCGTCCGGCCAGGGGTGTTTCGCGCTGTCGCGAAAGCCACCGAGATTGCCACCGAAGGTTCCAACGAGGGTGACCTGCGCGCGCGGTTCAAGCGCACCCCACGTCGGAGCGTTCCGCGGCACATGAAAGGAGCCGGCAGAGGTCTCCACGGTGGCGTGGTCGTCGTGGATGACCAAGGTTCCCTCGACCGCGCATTTGGTCGGTGCGGCGTCTTCGCGAAATCGGTCGAGGCTTCGAAGTCGATGAGCGCGAATCTGACGGGAGAGCGCGATTAGGAACCCAGTCCAGGCAACGAAGTACGCGAGGGGCCAGCTCTCGAGCGGCGACGTGTCGACCAGCGTGTAGGTGGTGAGCGCGATGGCAGTGAGGAGGAGGAAAACCAGGCCGGTCGGAAAACGAAGCGGCCGGTGATGATCTTCGGAAGGTGCGTCCTTGGCTTTGGCGTAGGCGCTGACGAGGAGGGCGCTCGCGACCGGGAGGAAAGCGACGAGGGCGACGATGGTCGCCAAGATGGAGAAGCTGCGGATCAGGCCCTGGGGAAAGCTGACCGCGGCGACGACCGGTCCAAGGAGAAAGACGCCGGAGATGACGATCGCCTTGATTCGATTTCCGAGCGGGACCTCTGAAGTGATCCGCATGGCGAGCGGTAGCCGTTCGCGAAGGGAGCGCGGTGAGCGGGGATCGATCGAAAGCACCGCGAGAAACAAGAGGGGCGCGGCGATCCAGGCAGCGACGACGTAGATGAGGGGGAGGGTGAGAAGGGAGGCGTGCATGTCGAAGCGGTAGCCGTAGTGCAGCCAGCCTTGGACAGCGGACACCCACCCGCCTGCGACGGCGAGAGAGAGCGGTGCGAGTACGGTTGCCGTGACGCCAGGGACCCATGAGCTTCGCGGCCGAATTCGAAACGCGAGACGAAAGTGGTCGCGCATCTGCGTCGTGGCGAGCATGCCGAAGAGCACGAACCCCAGCCCGACGACGGTGACCATCGCCATCGAGATCACGACGCCGACGATGATTCCGAGCGAGGCCGGAAAACCCCGGAGGAAGAGTCGTCCTGCGGACGATTGATCAGCGCGGAGGGTCATGGAGAAAGCAATCGGGCGCCGGAAGCGCTCTCTAAAGGTGCCATAGACGTTCGGCTCCCGCGAAGGACGCGCACCGCAGCGCGCGTATTCCCGTACACTTCGCTTGTGCGTGTAGCCGGAATCGTTGTGCTACTTGCCGCGTGTGGCAACGGCGGGGGATCGAGCGATGCGGCTGTGTCCGCTGATTCGAGCGTTGATGTGTCGTTGGATGTTCCTGCCCTGGACGCTGGCGTCGACGCAGAACCGCCCTGTGGCCCGGACGAGCGTCTGCGTCTCCGCGTGGTGACCTTCAACACCGGCACGAGTGGAATGGGGCGAACGGATCATCCGGATGGATACACGGAGGAGAAGGCCGAGTTTTCGGATCGGTACTACGGCGACGGGTTAGCGTGGCGTTCTGCCATGGAGGCAACGCGGGCGTGGCTAGCGGAGACGCGGCCGGATATGATCGCGTTCCAGGAGATCTTCCATAGCCCCGAGTGCGCGATGGTTCCGGAGGAAGCGCACGACGGGTTTGTGTGTGAGACGTGGCGGGAGGGCGATCCGACGGTGGCCAACGAGATCCTCGGGGACGACTACCAAGTTGCCTGCAACCTCGGCAAAGCGGACAAGTGCATTGCGGTGCGTCGTGAGCTCGGAACGTTTCGCGGCTGTGAGGCGGCGCTGTGTTTGGATGGACTTGATGGTGCGCGAGTCGAGGGCTGCGGTGGAGGGTCGCGGATCGGTCGCGGTGTTGTTGCCCTCGCGGAAGGTGGGGAGGTGACCGTCGTGAACGTCCACGGGAGCAGCGGACTGACGACGGAGGATCAGGAGTGTCGCGTGCGCCAGTTCGACCAGGTCTTTGTCGACCTGGATGGCTCTGCGGGTGCCAATGGCGAGCAGAACCTGGTGTTGGGTGACTTCAACACGGACCCGTGGCGGACTCGTTTCTTTGATGCGAGCGCGATGCGGCTCAACGAGCTTGTAGAAACCACGCCGTTCCGCTTTCTCAGTGCCGTTGGGACCGATGCCCCCGGGAGCTACGCGGACGCCGTCGACATCGACCACGTGCTCAGCGACACGTTCGTGGGGGACTGCTGGTACGCCGGGCTCGCAGAGCGTGATGCTGTGTACGCGGAGGACTATTTCGACCACCGCCCGGTCGTTTGCGACGTCGAGGCGTGCCGCGCGCCCTAGATCGCTTTCTGCTTAAACGGAGCTCGCTTGTTCTCGCCGCCTCGCGCCGTTGCTCGTCTTGAAATACCGCTGGTATTCCATCGACTTCGCGCCTGGCGGGGAACGCCGACCCCGGCCCGATCACGAGATCCGTTTAAGCGACGAGCAATCTAGCGAGTCTCTTCACAGGGGAAGGGCGACCCGGTGCAGTTCGTGTCACCGCCGCCGTCCGTGCCGGACCCGTCGTCATCCCCACAGGCGAGGAAGAGGGTGCTGGTGAGGAAGAAAGCGAGGAGCCAACGCATGCCGCTAACGTAGCGGCGCATTTGGGGTGTCGTAAAGTGGGCTAGCGCGAGACGTACTGCATTGCACCGAAGACGTTTCCTTCCGTGTCGCGAAAGAACATGAGGGTGCCGACGCCCTCGATAATGGAGCGTTCAAGGAGGATCTCGCCGCCGTTTTCGAGAATCGCCTTTTCGGTTTCGTCGATCGACGGGACCGCGATGGTGCACTCGAAGCCGACCGTGCGCTCGTCGGGGGCGAGGTTTCGCCGCGCTTGGAGGGCGCCCCGAGTCGCGTTTCCTTCGCCTTCGATTTGGTAGAAGTTGGGCGGTCCCCAGGCGCTGAACTTCCAGCCGAAGACGTTTTCGTAGAACCGACGTGCCCGATCGAGGTCGTCAGCGTTGATTGCGAAATGAGCGAGCATGCGCGGACTCTAGCGAGCCGGCGGGTGGCGCACTATCGTGGATCCGACGTCTTATGTCGGATTCGCGACATCTCTATCCGGATGGTTCGGTCTGGATTCGTACGGAGCCGATCACGTTTCTCCACGATTCGGCGACCGCGCGGCACAGCCATCGATGGCATCAGCTGACCTATGCGCTTCGGGGTCATCTCGAGGTGGACACCGATGACGTGCAGGCGCTCGTACCTCCGAAGTGCGCGGTGTGGGTGCCGGCGGGGGTGCGACATCGCGAGCGGATGTATGCGCCGGTTGCAGTGCGGACGCTCTACGTTGCGCCAGGGGTGAGGGATGCTGCGCACACCGTGACGGTGCAGGTGTCACCGCTCTTGCGGGAGCTCATTGTGCGCGCATGCAGCTACGGTTCCCTCGATCATGAAGTGTCGAGGGAGGCGAGACTGACCGATGTGTTGCTGGATGAACTCGACGACGCGCCTCGGGCGTCGCTGCACCTACCCTTGCCGCGGGATGAGCGAGCGCGGCGTCTTGTGGATCTCATTCGCGCAGATCCCGCGAATCGGTCGTCGGTGGCGGAGCTCGCATCGCGGGCGGGTGCGAGTGTGCGAACGCTCGAGCGTTGCTTTCGCCGGGAAGCGGGAGTGGGGATCGGAGAGTGGCGCCGGCGCTTGCGACTGATGGTGTCGCTTCGGCTCCTCGAGTCCGGCGCGCCGGTGTCGGTTGTGGCGGGCGACGTGGGGTATGCGACGGCGAGCGCGTTCACGGCGGCGTTTACGTCGTACTACGGAGCCCCGCCCACGGAGCACCTGCGATCCCACTCGCATTAGGTAGGCACCGGTTTTCAGTCCAGCAGAGTTCCATAAAAATTTGCCAACCTAATTTATTGACGTAGAATGATCTGAGTAAATAAAGCCAGTCATTTAGTTTGTATCACCGGGCTTGAGTGCCGAAG
>JBCDAA010000040.1:0-33764 GCA_039186435.1 Myxococcota bacterium
CGAGCGCTTTGTCGATCGTTACCCCGAGCTCGCCAAACGTCATCAACCGATGGTTCCGATCTACGAACGGATGCGTTTTCTTCGCAGCGTTCCGCTCTTTCGTGATTTGAGCGGCGACGATGTGTTGCGCCTCGCGGAGAAGGTGGAGCAGGTCGAACATCAAAAGGGCGACGTGGTCTTTGCCAAAGGGGATCCCGGCGAAGAGATGTTTCTCGTGGTTCGTGGGCGGGTGGCCGTGGTTGACGGTGGCGTCACGCTTGCGGAGATGGGCGAAGCGGAGTTCTTTGGCGAGCTCGCGCTTCTCGACTACCAGCCGCGTTCGGCGGACGCCGTCTGCCAGGAGGACGCGCAGCTTCTTCGTTTGCGCGGTGCCGATCTGGAGGAGCTGATGACGCGGCGGCCGGGCGCGATGCGGGAGATCGTTCGCGTGCTCGCCCATCGTCTTCGCAAGAGCGGCCGGCGCGCTGGGCAGTAGGATTCCCGGATGGCTCGAGGTGGAAAGACCTATACCTGTCCTCAATGTGGTGAAACGTCGGTTCATGCGGTGACCTGTCATCGCTGCGACATCCTTCCGCTGGATGAGCAGGGGCATCCACCGCCGCCGCTTTTTGAACGCCAGGTGCTCTACCGCCGGCCGCCGGAACCTCAGTTTGCGGATCAGCGCGGGGGAGGTGCCGAGTTCGTCGCGATCGGTGGCTATGCGTTTTCGTCGCTCGCGCGGCAGGTTCGGGAGTTGAACCGTCGACGCCGGCTCGCGGCGCGTCTTGCCGGGGAAGCGACACCGATCGCCGCGGCGGAAGGGGAGGTTCACGTGCGAGGAACCGTCGAGGTTCTCGAGCCGGTGCAGCATCGTCAGGGAGGCGACGTCGCCGCGTTTCTCTTTCGCATTCGGGAAGCGATGCCGGGGTCCGATGTCGCGATCGAGACCGAGCTTGGATGCGGCAAGTTCCTCGTTCGAGATGAGAGTGGCGTGGCGCTCGTGGACGACGACTTTTTCGCGATTCTTCCGCCGAAGGGGACGTCCTTTCCCGCGAGTGGAAATATCGACGTTCGCATTCAATCGGGGGACGTCATCGAGGTGGTGGGCGTTGCGGCGCGTCGGGCGCTGGCGGATCTTCCGGGCCTCGGGCGCGGCGGGTTTCGGGAGGCGCCGAAGGTGCTCGTGTTCGACGGCAGGCCGGACTCGCTGCTCGTAATGCGCCCCGTCGCGGGCTGAGCCCGAGGTTATCGTGCGGTTGCGGAGAGACGACCTGCGCGTCACGGAGAAGACATGCCTGCGGGATTTGAACGTCAGACAAAGACCTTTCTCGGCACGACGCGCGATGTGTACTACCGCGGCGACGGGCCGGGCGTGGTTCTCATGCACGAAATCCCGGGGATCACACCGGAGGTTGCGGAAGCCGCCCGCCGGATCGCCGATGCGGGTTTTCGTGTGGCGATGGCGGACCTCTTCGGCACCGTCGACAAGGCGTTCAGTCCGGCGTACTCGATGAAGCAGATCGCGCGCGCCTGCATCTCGCGCGAGTTTCACGTCCTCGCGCGGAACGGCGCGAGTCCGATCACGAAGTGGCTTCGGGCGCTCGCGCGGGATCTCTACGACGAGACGCTTGCCGCGGGCGTCGACGCGCGGGGCGTGGGCTGCCTCGGGATGTGTCTGACGGGCAACTTCGGCCTCGCGCTTGCGGTCGACCCATGGGTGCGGGCGCCCGTGCTTTCGCAACCCTCGCTTCCTTTTGGCGTGTCACCGAGCCACCGCAGCGCGCTCCATCTTTCCGGCGAGGACCTGGTGACCCTCAAGCGGCGCGGGCAGGACGAGAATCTCCGCATCATGGGGCTCCGCTTTACGGAGGACCCTCTCTGCCCGGCGGGGCGATTTCGCCGACTCGAGCGCGAGCTCGGCGACGCGTTTGTGCCCATCGAGATCGACTCGGCAAAAGGAAACCCGCACGGCGTTTCCCGAACCGCGCACTCGGTGCTCGCCCTCGATTTTCTCGATCAGGATGGACACCCGACACGTCAGGCGCTCGATCGGGTGCTCGCGTTCTTTGGCGAGGAGCTCCGCTGACGGTTCGTGGATCGGCGGTACCAGAGTACGAGGACTGCGGCGACCCACCAGGGCGAAGAGCCGCCTCGTCCGACGATGCTGGTACTGCAGGTATCACAGCGTCGATAGCGACCGTCCCAGCCCGGCGCGGTCACTTCGTCGACAAAGTCCTGGTAGCTCGAGACGCGGGTGTAGACCTCGGTAACGCCGTACGTTCCGAGCCGCGAGTTTGGTGCGTCTTGAAACGCGCTCAAGCCCGCAAGCTGTTGTCCTTCGGGGCCGTCGATGAATGCGGGGCCTCCGCTGTCGCCATCTCCACTGATCCCCTCGAGCGCGGTCGCCATTTCGTCCTCCGGGGCATGGAAGACGAACTTGAGCCAGCGTGAGGTGACCTCGTCGACAGTGTTCGTGGCGCGGCGGGTTTGCAGATCGAGCCGCGCACCTGCTTGTCCCTCGAGCCCGGTTGCCGTGTCCCCGCGTCCGACGAGAGTGACAACGCGCCCGAGTTCATCGCGGTTCCGGTAGATCCCGACCGGTTCGACACTCACCGCTTCCTGGAGGTGGACGAGCGCGATGTCGTGCCGAAGCCCGTCGAAGCGCGGGTTGCAGACGAAGCCGGCGACTGCTGCCGATTCATCGCCGAAGGTTAGCGTGCGAGGGAGCTCGAGGTGCTGAACGCAGTGGGCGGCAGTTAGTGCCCAACGCGAGGTGATGAGGGTCGCCAGGCAGTCTCCTGGCTCGAGCAGATCGGCGACCGCGGGATAGTCGGTGGCTTCGACGGTGTATTCGGCATCTTCGACGTCGTGACGGCGAATGATCGCAAAGGCGACCGACGAGCAGAGCATCAGGGCCGCGCATATGCCGAGCTTCCTCAAGTCGACAGCATAGCGGAAGTTGTGCGACGTTCGCGCAGCGGTGAACACGACGCAGGACGAGTACGCGCGGAAGGTGCTCCGGGTATCGCGACATCTCGAAGCGAACCTCGACGAAGCGATCGCGCCGAGGGAGCTCGCGAAGATCGCGGGGATGTCGCTGCATCATTTTCATCGGGTGTTTCGGGGACAGATCGGCGAGTCCGTGATGGAGCACGTGCGACGTCTTCGTCTTGAGCGCGCGGCGCGGGGTTTGCGAACATCGGACCACGCGGTGGTTCGGATCGCGCTCGAAGCGGGATACGGATCGCACGAGGCGTTTACGCGCGCGTTCACGAAGCATTTCGGTATCGCGCCGCGGCGCTACCGGGACGATCGGAGCACCGAGGTTTCGCAGGCGAGAGCAGAGCGCACCGCGCCGCGTCTTCCGGTGACGATTCGCGAAGAGCCGGAACGCACGGTGCTCTACATGCGGCGCGTCGGTCTCTACAGCGAGGTCGGGAAGCTGTGGCAGCAGTTCTTTCCGTGGTTGATGGCGAACGGCATTCCGCTTCGGGAAACGCTGGCGCGAGTGAGCGACGACCCGGAGGTCACGCCGGGCGACAAGCTTCGCTACGACGCGTGCATGGTCGTCGATCCAGAGCAGCCCGTTCCGGATGGTCCCGTGGATCGCGCGGTGATCGCGGGTGGACGCTACGCGATCGTAACCCACAAGGGTCCCTACGAGGACCTCAAGGACTCGTACGTCGACTTGATCGGTCGCTGGTTTCCGCAGAGCGGCGAAGCGCTCGACGACGTTCCCGTGATCGAGCGCTACTTGAATCTGCCGACGGAGGTTGCCCCCGCAGATCTTCGGACCGAGATCGCGGTGCGGATTCGCTAGCTACTTGGCTGCGATGAAGAGCTCGACCGTGCTGTGCTGCGGCGAGCCAACGTAGCGCTCGAAGTCGATCGTGTAGGCGCGCTGGGGTTCGACTTCGGCGTAGACCCGCTGCCAGAGTTTGATCACCGTGTCGGGGATGGCGCCCTCGTCGGCGAGATGCAGGTATTCGCCTGCAGGAATGACGATTTCGCTTTGTCCCTCTTTGAGGGGCTCGTTGCTCTCACGTCCAACGAGTACGTCGTATTCGCCGTGGTGGTCGGACTCGTAGGAAAAGTAGACGCCGTAGTTGGGGGCATCGAAGGCGAGGTGGCCGCCTGCGCCGGCTTTTTGCCAGAGGGCGCCGATGTCGGCCGGGGCGGTCTTTTCGCTGGTGCGCACGGAAAGACCAACGATGCGAAGGGGCTTGTCGAGCGATTGCGTTCCCATGGTTCCTCCTAGTGGGTGAAGGAAGCCTGGGTTATCGGCGAAAGGGCCGCTTGACCGCCAGTGCGAAAGTTGGGCCTCGGCGTGACGGTTTCCGCGGACTCAGAAGGGTCTCACCCGTTCCGGCGTCGTCGAACAGGAGCGTCAACTTACGACACCCGGCTCATTCTGAGTGTCGCCAAAGAGGAGCGTTCCCGTGTCAACTTGTGACCCCACAGAGCCGACCAAGACCCCAGAGTCGAAAACCGAAACCGAAACCTATCGCGAAGAAGCGTGGCCGAACGAGCGGTGTCCGACCACTGCGCCGGTCGTCACGTTCAGGATCTCGAGGTAGCGGTCCGCGCTTTCCCACCCAAACACGAGCAGCCGACTATCCTCGAGCCGCATCTGCACACGGTTTTCGTACGCGCTGTGCGTCACTTCGCCGACCCCCCACAAACCGCGACGCCACAGTTCGGTGCCCGACGCCCGGTCGTACGCGTAGACGACGCAGCCGGAAGCGATCGGGTGATAGCGCGCGAGGTAGACGCGCTGGTCGTCCGCGGCGAGCACGGCTCCTGGCGTCGGATCGTCCGCAACTCGAAACCCCCAGCGCAGGTCTTGCCCGCGTTTGCATTCGAGACGGTGGAGGTCTTCCGCGGCCTGCCACACGCAGCGAAGATCGCCGGCCTGGATCTCTTCGCGGTGATCGCGCGACGACGCACCGAACTCCCCCTCCCACGCGAACTCCCGGTCGGCGGCGACCCCTGTTGCGGGCTGTACCCAGGTCGACGCGGGATCCTCGAGCGCGACCTCTTCCCACTCGCCCTCGGACTCTCGCCAAAGGTTGGTCTCGCGTCGCCGAAAGCCCGTGCGTGTGGGGTCCAGAATCTCGAGGTATTTGCCTTGGCTTTCCCACCCCGCGACCACGATTCGATCGCGCCGCTCGGGGTCGCGACGGATCTGAACCGCGTTGGTCCAGCGGCTGTGGTCGATGGGTCCAAGGCCCGTGAGCGCGAGATGCCAGCGTTCCGCGCCGGTGTCGATGTCGTACGCGGCGACCGTGGCGCCCGTCACGTTCCGGGTGAACGTCGCGACGACGAGGACCTCTCCCCACTGCGCGAGAGCGGCCTCGTGCACGCCGCGGGTCGCGCGAAACCAGCGCTCGCTTCCGTCGGCGTTGCGGCACGCGAGACGCCGAAGGTCGCCGTCCTTGGTGAACGCGCACGCCAGCCCTCCCGCGTCGCGAACCTCCGTTGTGTTCGGATCGGGATGGCCGGGCTCTCCTTCCCAGAACCACGCGGGCCGAGGCGTCTCCGCAGTCGGTTCGGCCCCCTCGTCGCTCTCTTCTTCCGCCTCCGCAGACCCGGGCGTCTCCACGTCCTCATCCACGCCGCCGCACGCCAGAAGACCCGCCAGAACGATCCATCGCATGGGCAGTAGTACGCCCCCGCGCCGCCGATCCTTGGCGACCCTTCGAAAAAACCCGTGAGCGGAGTTCGCTACTCCAAGTCGTGGTGGGCTTCCGCGTGCGCGAGCGCGTGCCTCAAGAACTCGAGGTCGGCGATGGCCCTACGGATCAGCACCTTGAAACGCTCTGCAGTCTCAACACTGTTGACGGTAATCCAAACATCGCTCGCTTCTGCGTCGATGACATAGTCCTCGGTAATCGGAGGGCTTGCGAGGTCCGCGAACGCGTGCAGGAGGCCTTCCCAAGTGCAGCCGCCCCCTTGCAGCTGAAGGTCTTCGAACACCTTGGTGACCGCGCCAGGCCAGTTCTCCACACTAAACTCGATGCGTCCATCATCCCGGGCGTAGTGCTTCAGCGGAGGAATCTCCGGCATCGGTTGGCTGCGGAGTTTCGTGGAGCGCTTGGTCATCTTGGCCTCATCGGTGACTTGAGGATCGGCTAGAGCCAACCTCGGGCGCGGTAGTCCTCGTACGCCTCCATCGCCCCCTCCCGAAACCGGTGCGCGGGCTGCCAGCCGAGCTCCTGGATCGCGCGACTCGGGTCGCAGCTTTGATGGGGCGCGGACGCGTCTCGCACTTTGTCTTGGGAGAGGGGCGGCGTGGTGTTGCGAAGTCGACCGACGAGCTCCGCGCCGCGGGCGGCCCAATGCAGCGCGCCGACTGGAACCGGCACCACGCGCACGTCGCGGCCCACCGCGTTTCCGATCAACGACGCAAAGTCCTGTCGCCGGTAGGGATGCGTCTCCGAAACGAAGTAGCTTCCGCTCACCTTCGGCGCGACGAGCGCGCGGGCCACGGCGGTCGCACAGTCCCGCCCGTCCAGGAGCGAGAGCGTCCCCCGCGGATGCACCATCGGAACGACGCCTCGCTGCGCGGCTCGAAAGAGACTCACCAGTCGATATTCGCCCGGGCCATAGAGCGCCGGTGGACGTACCGACACCACCGAAAATCGTTTTGCGTGCTCCCAGAGCGCAGCTTCCGCCGCGAGCTTGCTCTTCCCGTAATCGGAGCGCGGATGATCCGAGTCTCCGTCGCGCGCGGGCTGCTCCGGTTTCGACGGTCCGTGCGCGGCGAGGGACGACACCAGCACAAAGCGGGTCAGCCCCTCGGGGGCGGCCTCCAGCAGCGCGCGGGTGGATTCGGTGTTGCTCTGATAGATCGCGTCGCGACTTCCGAGCCCGCCGCCCGCCGCATGAATGATCGCGTCTGCGTTCGACGTCGCCTCGCGAAGAAAGACGCGGTCCCCGAAAGACCCGCGAACCACCTCCACACCACGCTCCTCGAGCGGCTCGGTGCGACTCGACGCGCGCGCGAGCGCCTTGAGCGTATGGCCTTCCTCCTGCAAGACACGAACGAGGTGCGCGCCGAGAAACCCGGTTGCACCCGTGAGAAGAATGCGCATGAGGTACCGTAGCAGTCAGGCCTTGCGGTGAGCGAACCGAGTTTGGACGATACGATCGAGGCAGCGGTTGCCACCCTGCAGCGTGTCCACGCGGAAGGCATCGACCCGGAAGGCGTTGATCCTCGCGGGACGCTTCTCCC
Organism: Myxococcota bacterium; assembly: GCA_039186435.1. GTDB lineage: Bacteria > Myxococcota_A > Polyangia > Polyangiales > Houyiibacteriaceae > JALVDI01. The sequence goes on from JBCDAA010000040.1 coordinate 7,214, forward strand.
GAAAAAGCAGCTGGCGAGCGCCGCCCTCGATCTTCTCGGAACTGCGGATCGCTACGCGATGGAGTCCACCCTCGGCGAAGGTGGCATGGGCATCGTGCATCTCGCCGCGCAGCGCACTCTCGGCCGCGACGTCGCGATCAAAACCCTCAAACCAGAGCACCAGAGCGAGCACGCGATGATGCGCCTGCTGCAGGAAGCCTGGGTGACCGGGACCCTCGAACACCCCAACGTGGTGCCGGTCTACGACATCGATCGCGACGCGCAGGGCTTTCCGCGGATCGTGTTGAAGAAGATCGAAGGGCAGGAGTGGGCATCGCTTATGGGCGACGCCGCAGCGGTCCGGTCCAAGTTTCGTGCGAACGATCTACTCGAGTGGAATCTCCAGATCGTGCTCGATGTGTGCCAGGCGCTGCGCTTCGCGCACAGCCGCGGCTTCGTGCATCGCGACCTCAAACCGGAGAACGTGATGGTGGGTTCCTTCGGGGAGGTTTACGTCCTCGACTGGGGGATCGCCGTCGCGATGAACGACGACGGGACGGGTCGCTTTCCGCTCGCGAGAGACGCCACCGAGATGGCGGGAACCCCCTGCTACATGGCGCCCGAGCAGCTGGGCGGCGAAGAGTCGCGTATCGCGCCGACCACCGACGTCTACCTCGTGGGCGCGATGCTTTTCGAAATGCTCACCGGGCAGGTTCCGCATCCCGGTACCGATCTGAACGCGATCGTGGCGAGCATCCTTTCCTCACCGCCAAGGCTGCCTACCGACGTCCCCGAGGAGCTCGCGCGCATCGTCAAACGCGCGATGGCGGCCGACCCCGACGCGCGCTTCGAAACGGTGGAGCAGCTGCACCTCGCGCTTGAAGGTTTTCTTCGTCATCGCGGGTCGCGGCAGCTCGCAACGCAGGCGCGGGAACGAGGTCGTGAACTGGTCGCGGCGATGGAGGCCGGCGACGAGGATGCGATCGAGGCCCTCTACGCGGAGTGCACCTTTGGGTATCGCGCGGCGCTCCGAGCCTGGCGCGAAAACGAGGACGCCCGCGCTCAGCTTCGGCAGGTGACGCTTCTTCGTGTTGAGCACGAGCTCGAGCGCGGTGAACTCGGGGTGGTGGAGCGTCTCCTGAAAACGATGGACGCGCCGCCCGCTAGCTTGCGGGAGCGGGTCAGCGCGTTGCGCGAAAAGCAGCGCGCCGAAGGGGAAGCCGTTCGGCGACTGCAGGAGGACGTGAGCCAGGAGATCGGCCGGCGCACGCGCACGCTCCTCGGGTTCGTCGTGACCGCGATCTGGACGCTCTCACCCCTCGGCGGGCTCGTGCAGCCCTTTAGCCTGACGCGGCTCGCGCTCGGTATGACGGTGATCTTTTCGATCATCCTCGGTCTCGCGATCTGGGCGCGCGATTCGATGATGCGAACGCGCCTCAATCGGCAGCTCGGCGGGGCGGTGATCGCTGCGCTCGCAACGCAGCTGCTGGTTCTCTATGCGTCCTGGATGCTGGAGATCGACATGCACCGCACCGAGGTGCTGGTGGTCCTGGTCTGGACGATGAGCGCGGCGTTTACGACGATCATTCTCCCGGGGGTTTGGCCCGCGATCGTCGGGTTTGGCGCGACGCTGGTCGTCGTCAGTCTTTTCCCCGACTGGCGATACCCCGCGATGTCCCTAGGCAATGCTGTACTGATGGTGACGATTCTTTGGCAGAATCGAGCGATTTCACTCCTACGGGATATCCGTCGGCAGCGGCATGGAACCCGCTAGCAGATCGCCGCTTTCCCCTCCCGACAGGGGCGCTACAATCCCGCCGGTGGCAGACGCAGAGCCTGCGACAGCCGACGACCTCGTCGGGCGAACGCTTGACGATCGGTACGCGATTGAAGCGGTATTGGGCGAGGGTGGCCTGGGCCGTGTGTATCGCGGTCGGCACCTGAAGCTTGGTCGCACGGTCGCGATCAAGGTTCTTCTCGAGGAGTTTCGCGAGGAGAGCGACGTGGAGCAGCGCTTTCAACGTGAGGCGCAGACGCTGTCCAAGCTGAGCCACCCCAACATCGTCACCGTCACCGACTTCGGCTCGGCGGAGGGTGTGCGCTACCTGGTCATGGAGCTCGTCGAGGGGGACGACCTCGACACGGTGATCGAACGCGATGGCGCGCTGCCAGTCGAGCGAGCCGTCGGCATCATGACGCAGATCCTTCGCAGCCTCGCCTACGCGCACGAGCTCGGGGTGATCCACCGCGATCTCAAGCTCGGCAACGTGCATGTTCGCTCGATGTCCGACGGAAGCGAGCACGTCGAGGTCCTGGACTTTGGGCTCGCGAAGTTCATGGAGACCGCGGAGGTCGAAGGGACCGGGGCGACGAACGTTAAGCTCACGCGCGCGGGCACGATCATGGGGACGCCGGCCTACATGGCGCCGGAGCAGGTCGACGGGGTGACCTGCGATGCCCGAACAGACGTGTACGCGGCGGGCGTGATGCTCTTCGAGCTCCTGACTGGGCGACTTCCCTTTCTGCACAACGAGCCCGCAGGGATGCTCCGCGCGCATCTCGTCCAGCCACCCCCGAAGCTTCGCGACGTGATCAACGAAGCGCCGCCTGCGCTTGAGGCGATCATCCTTCGCGCGATGGCGAAAACCCCCGAGGAGCGCTTTGCGGACGGCGGCGACATGCTCGCGGTGCTCGAGGCGGCCGATCTCGATGCAGGCGTCACCGGAAAGATTCGAGTGCTCTCGGGTGCGCTCTCCGAGAACGTCGAGCGGCTCAGCGGCGAGGTCGCCAAGCGCGCGCGGGACATCAGCACCGAGCTTCATCTGCCAGAACGCTTTGCGGGGGTTCGCGCGAAGCTCCCGCCGCCGCTTCGGCGCCTGCCGACCTCGGTGCTCGGCGCGATGGCGATCGGCATCGTCTTTTGTGTGCTGCTCGCGATCGGGATCGGCCTCGCCGTTTCCGAGCCGCCAAAGCTCGTCGCGAACGAAGGGATCACCGAGCTTCCGGAGGGAGCGGATCTCGACGCAGTCGAAACCCTCGACGATTTGCCGGATGCGCGCGACCCCTTCGAAGACACCTCGGACCTCGCCGCGCCGCTCCAGCGGATCAAGCGAGTCTTGGATGCGAATCGGTGGCGCAGTCGCCGCACCGGTCGTCGCTTTATCGGCACGCTCACTTCCGCCGCCGAGGCGAACCCCGACGACTGTCGTCCGGTGCTTCTTCACGCGCGTGGCTTCACGAAGCAGCGGTTCTTGTCCGGGGCGCTACCCCTCTACGAGGAAGCCTTTCGCCGGGATCCAAGCTGCCGCGGGGACCCGCACATGCTCTCGGATCTCGTGATGATGGCGGGAACGCGAACGCTCGAGCGCGAGGCGTCCGCTGCGGTCATTCGGATTTACGGCAGCGAAGCGGAGCAAGCCGTGGAAGAAGCCATCGCGACCACCACGGGGGATCTCCCGCGGCACGAAGCCGAGCGCGGCCGCTACCAGCGCCTTCTCGAAGCGCTCTAAGCGAATCCTGTCGGACGGGGCTGTCGCGAGCCTTCCCAAACTGGGAAGGGAAATGCCCAAGTTGCAGGCTAGGGTGAGCGATGCCTTCGAGCCCCTTCGGTCAGCAGCTTCGGTTTTGGCGCGAGCGGCGTGCCTTGAGTCAGCTGGCGCTCGCGTCCCGAGCCGAAACCACGCCGCGCTACGTCTCGTTTTTGGAGACGGGTCGGGCCCGTCCCGGGCGGGAGGTGGTGCTTCGCCTCGCGTCGAGTCTTGACCTGGCGATTCGCGATCAAAACGCGCTTCTAGTGGCCGCGGGGCTTCCGCCGGCGTTTGCCGAACGCGCCCTCGACGACGCCTTGATGCGCCCCGTTCGCGCGGCGGTGGAAGCCATCCTGAAACGGCACGATCCCTATCCCGGTGCGGCGCTCAACGTGCTTGGCAAGATCCTCCTCGCGAACCGAGGCTTTCATGCGTTCTCTCCGGGCAGCGCCGAGCAGACGCCCGAGGAAGGGCTCGAGTCCTTTCTCGCACCGGGACCGGGTCGCGAGCTCATCGAAAACTGGGCCGAGGTCGCGTGGACGCATTGCGATCGCCTTCAGGCAGAAGCGGCGCGCAATCACGATCCGCGTCTTCGGGCCTTGGCCGACCGGGCGCGAGAGCATCTTCAGGACGTGCCACGGCCGGCGCCTCCGAGCGGCGATGAACCTGTGATGAGCGTGCGCTTTCGTGTCGGCGATCAAGTCATCCGAACCGTTGCGACGGTGCTTCGTTTCGAGACCGCCTACGAGGTCACCTCGAGTGAACTTCGCGTCGAGTTGATCTTTCCGATGGACGACGCGGGCGACCGCTTCTTTCGTGAGCTCTACGCCGCGACTTCGTAAACGCTTTCGAGGTGTGCGCCGAGGTCGTCGAGAAACTGCGTGCCCTCGCGGCGCATGGCACGACGGAGCAGAGGCTCAAGCAAACGACCCAGGCCACGAAAGACGAGGGTGCCGTGCATGCGGACAAGCGTTCGTCCTGGTCCGAGAGGCTCGAGCGTCCAGCGATTTTGGCCGGCCGCCATGAACGAAGGAAGCCCCTCGAAGGCCTCGTAGGAAAACGTTCGTGACGTCGGGTCGTAGGTGAGGAGACGCTCCCGAATCACCGCGGCGCCAAAGGGCCAGCGGGGCGCTGCTTTGCACACTCGTACCGCGCCAACGCCCACCTCGCCCGTTTCAAGGTAGGACGACTCGAGGCCCGACGCCCACACGCCGACCTCGCCAAACCCTTCGCCGACCGCGCGCCATACAAGGTCGACGGGCGCGGCAAACTCGCGTTGCATTCGAAGTTCCATGCCTTCGACCTAGCGAGCCACCGCGCCCTCGGCGATTCCCAATCTGGGAGTTCACGCTACTCGGTCTCAAGTCCTGATCGCAGGAGGGACGCAGCGGCCTGCGGGAGCTCCCCCGGCGCGTAGCTCACGCCACTGTGAGGGTCGATCAGCATCGCTTGGGTTGCGTGGGCGAGGCTCAGTGCGAGCGCAATCGCCAAGACCACCGAAACGCGGTCTGTGGCGTGCGTCCGAAAGGTGACAAGCGGCGCGTCTGGAACCCATGTGCCGGCGCGAATCTCCGCGAGTTCCGTGTGGAGTCCCTTGGTCATCCACGAAGGGGCATCCTGGAGCTCCGCCTGGAGCCACTTCTCTCGCGCGTCGCGGAGCTCCTCGTGCGTCGGGGGCGAGCGCACGAAGGCAAGGTCTTCTTCCCAAGGTCTGGCAACCAGGTCGAAGCATGGAATCGGCTCGGCGGCGTGCCGTTGGCGCAGCTCCTCGAGCGTGTCGAGTAGCGCCGCCTGTCTCGTTTCGAGCATCGCCGCGGGGGCGTCCAGCCAAACCCCGCGAACACTTGTCCGCACATGACCCACCTGGCTGGTATGCGCGGTGATGTGAGGCGCGGAGAAGACCCCATCTTCGACGACGTGCACGGTTCCCGTTGCGAGGTCATCCCGCAAAAGCTGGAACTCGGAGAGTTCGATTCGGGTCCCTAGGCAGCCGTCCCACCATTGCGAAACGGTGGCGCAGCTGCCGCCCCGGACCAGGATCTCGAAGGTCATCGGTGGCTTGCCTCACGACGACTTGGACGCGCGTGCCTCATCGCCGACAACATACGGCTCAGGGCTCGAGAAATTGCGGCACGCACGGTGCCGCACCGTGATCAGCTGCTTTCGTACTTCACGCTGCAGCCGTAGGGCTCCGTCTCGGCGACCGACGGCTGTCCTCCGTCGACAAGGGCCTGCACGGCTTCGCGCACGTAGTTGCGCGGCTCGTCGTTTCGTCCGCGCGGGTCGTCGTCGATGGCGCCGCGATAGCGAAGTACACCCTGGGCGTCGACCACGTACATATTTGGGGTGGTGGTCGCGTTGTACTGACCGCCGACCGCGCCGTCCGCGTCCTGGAGGATCGGGTAGGGGAGGTTGTGCTCTTCGCGCCACGCCGCGGAGTCTTCCGCGGTCACGAAGTGCGAGGAGTCGACGGCGAGCCAGGCAACCTGGTCTTCGGGGAACGCCGTGGCGATGTCGCGCATTGTTTCGGAGCGATAGTGGCGCTGCACGTAGGGGCACTGCGGGTTGATCCACTCGAGGACGACGATTTTGCCGCGGTAGTCCGCGAGGGTGTGTTCCGCACCCGCGTGGTCGCGAAGGGTGAAGTTCGGCGCGGGCTGCCCGAGGGTTGCCGTGAGCGCCTCTTCCGCGGGCGCTTCGGGAGCTTCGGCGGGCGCTTCCGCGGCGCCTTGAACGTTCGTCGCTTCGGTGGGCGTCTCCGCAGATGCGGGCGCGCTTTCGTTGGTGGGAGTGATCGCGTCGGGCGCAGGATCGGAGCATCCGAGAGCGACGAGAAGAGCGAAGGGGAGTGTACGCATGCGTTTTCCTTGGTTAGCTAGCAGGCCGTAGGGCCGTGAGGACATCGTCTTTGCTGAGGAGCTCTGGCAGCACGAGGGGCCGCTCGGGCGCGCTCGGGTGATACACGAGGGTGAGCGGAACGCCGGCGCGGCCGTAGCGAGCGAGTTCGGCGCGAATGCGGTCGTCGCGGAGGGTCCAGTCGGCGACGAAGACCGCGGTATCGCTGAGCTCGCGCTCGACTTCGTCCGAGTGGAGGACAAAGCGTTCGTTGACTTTGCAGGTGACGCACCAGTCGGCCGTGAAGACGACGAGGGCGCTTCGGCCGGCGTCGAGCTCGGCTTGCACGGCGCTCTCTTCCCAGGCGCGCCACTCGTCGTGCGGATCGCCGGTTTGGGGCGCGACGGTCCAGAGCATCCATCCGGCGGCCGCAACGATAGGCGCAGCGACCACCCAGCCACGGCGTCCTCCGCGCGCGACGGTCCAGACCCCGAAGGTGAGCGCGAGGAGGAGCGCGAGAAGGATCGCCATGCCATTCACGCCGGTGGTCTGGCCGTAGATCCACACGAGCCACACCGCCGCGCCGAGAAGGCTAAATCCGAGCAGTCGCTCGAGGACGGTCATCCAGGGGCCGGGCTTTGGAACGCGGCGCATGAGCGGCGGCACGTAGACGAGGAGCACAAAGGGCGCCGCGAGTCCGGCGCCAACCGCCGCGAAGATGACGATCACGACATGCGCCGGCTGCGCGAGGGCGTAGCCAACGGCGGTGCCGAGGAGGGGCGCCGAGCAGGGCGTGGCCAAAATCACCGCGAGCACGCCTTCGCCGACGCTGCGGGAAAGTCCGTCGGACGCGTCGACCCGCGCGGCGAGGGCCGAGCCGCCGACCTGAAGATGAAACACCCCGAAGAGGCCGAGGGCGAGGACCGTGAGAAGCGCCGCGAGAAAACCCACGAAGCGCGGCTCCTGGAGGTGAAAGCCCCAGCCGAGCTCTTGGCCGCCGGCGCGAAACGCGAGGACGATGCCCGCGAGGGCGATCATCGAGGCGACGACCCCGAACGCGTAGGCCCAGCCGTGATGTCGTGCGCGGGCGGGCGTCTCGGCGAGACGGAGCACGCCGAGAATCTTGATCGTGAGGACCGGCAGCACGCAGGGCATAAGGTTGAGGATCAGGCCGCCGAGAAACGCGAAGAGAAGGGCGAGGCCAAAGCTCGAGAGGGAGGGCAGCCGCGGCGAAGTTGTGCCGCGGGCGGCTGGCTCCATCGAGAGGTCGAACTCGCGCCAGTGCTCGCCGACCTGCACGACGCCGCGAAGCGCTTGCTCTCGCACGTCGCTCGATGCGCCAAGGTGCAACGTGAGCGAACCGCTCGCGGCCGCCGGGCGAATGTCGAGACCGACCACCCGCTCCGGAAAGAAGTGGTCCGGGTCGAAGGCGCACGCGCCCTCTCGGCAGCGAAGCGTCGCCTGCGTGGTTTCGCCGCGCGCGGGCCAGCGGCCCTCCAGGACGAGGTTGTCTGTGAGTGCGGGAATTCGCGTGGCGGCCGCCCGAATCGCGCTGCTTTCGGCCCGGGGATCGACGTCCGCTTCGAGGAGCACCCGCGCGGGAATGCAGTCGACCTCGCACACGAGAAAGTCGACGTCGGCTTTGATGTGCGCGGTTTCCGCCGGGGCGGGCGCGTCCGCGTAAAGAACGGTGTCGTGATAGCCGTAGGTGACGATCGGTCCCGGCGCTTCGAATCGCTCGGGCGCCGGCCATTGAATCGCCCCAAAGGAAAGACCTTCGAGAAGGACCTCGGTCGCGACGCCGCTTTGCCCGGGGTTCTTCCAGTACACGTGCCAGCCCGGATCGGGATCGAAGTGCACGCCGACGCGAAGGGTGTCCCCCGCGCGATCCGCAACAAGCGAGACGGCGATGCGCGGCTCGCCTTCGTCGAGGGCGGTTTCGACGCGGGACTGCGCGCTTTCGCTCTGCGCGAGAGCGCTGGCTGCAGAGCCTAGGAAGATCGCTAGCGCAAGCGCCGCCTGGCTTGCTGCAAGAGCGGGATTTGTTCGAGCCAGGCCGACGCGTCGGCGCGGTCGGTGTCGTACTCGTGCGCCGGTCCCGCAAAGCCTTCGGGGATCTGCGAGAAATGCTCCGAGGGATCGTGCGCGGGATCGACGAAGTGGTACTCGAAGCCCGGCACGAAAAGATCGTCGTCCGCGGACACGTGAACCGTTCGCACCCCGTAGGTGGAGAGTTCGGTCGTGAGCGCTTGGGGTGGGACGATCCATGCGTGCTGCTTCGCGATCATAAACATCCATTGGATCATTCGGTTCCGTGACAAGACCCGAAATCGCCGGATGGTTCCCCCGTACGTCGCGCTGGTTGTGGCGGTGACGTCGATGCGGGCCTTTTTCGTGAAGTCCGGCTCATAACCCTTGGCAATCACGAGGGAAGAAGGGTCCAGGCGCCGCCGAAAGCGGGCGACGCGTTTTCCGCTGTGAATGCGGTTTTTCGGGTTTCGCGCGGCGCGCGCCATCGGTCCGCTGAAGTCAGCGTAAGGCGCGATTCGCTTAGGGGGCGCGTTTCGGAGGACGAGGTAGAGCGCTTCGTCGTCGATGCGCACATCTTTCGTACGGCGGTTGATCTGCTCAACGGCGAACTGCATTTCGAGGGGCAGGTCCGTGGTCGACTCGACGGACTGCTCGACGGTGTGGCCGTTCATGCGAACGGTTTCGACGGCGCCTTTGCCGATCCAAAAAAGATCGTCCGTGGCGACGAGATGCGAGACGACGCGCCAGACGAGTGAGATGTCCTTGTAGAAGATGCGCGTGTGAATTCGCTTCGCGCCGGGCGGCACCACGTACACCACGAAGAAGCGTAGCGCGGGGTTCTTGAGGACGTCGCTCAGGTAGAAGGTCGAGCCGAAGAGCGAGAAGCGATGGCGCGGCGGGTAGTCCGCGACCAGCGCGTCGACGTCGCCCTTCGCCTCGCCATCGCAGACGAGAGGCGTGCCGGAACGAAGCGTCTCGAAGGCGCGGCGTACGCTTCGGGGGGACGCTTCGTCCGGAGACACGCTCGGTTGGATGGCGGTTGCAAGAGTCGGGGAAGAGGCCCTGCTCATGGAGGCGAAGATGCCGCCTGGATCGACGACGTCAATCGCTTTTCGTACCGGGCGGCGTCATCGCGTAGGCGTCCGCAAACTCTGCGCTCGGGGGGATCGGTTGAACGACGTCGACGAGTACGCCGTTTGGGTCGCGGACGATGAAATGCCGCTGTCCCCAGGCTTCATCGCGAATCGAGAGAACCGGCTCGAGGGTGAGCGTCTGCGCGCGCTTCCAAAGCGCGTCCACGTCTTCCACTTCGAGCGTGACCAGAAAACCCGCGGCCAGCTGTCGGCTCTCGGTAGGAACGGACTCGTGGTCGTGAGCGACGAACGCGATCTGCTGGTGCGGCTCGGTTTCGGTGGCGAGGCTGATGTACCAGTCGTTTTCGAAGGACACCCGAAGGTCGAAGAGCGCGCGATAGAAGTCGCGGCTTTCGCGCAGTTTGTTGGAGCCGAGGACGGGGTAGAGGGCGTTGAGCATTTTTTGTTTCCTTTCGGCGCAGGGGTGCGCTCGTCGGAGCTCGGGGCTCCGGAAGTTGTGCCAGGTGGCGTTCGTGACCGAGGCGATCACGCGATCACAGTTCGATCAGGTCTCCATCACGCGAGGGGGAGGTGCACCTCGGTGGTGAGGGCGGCGGGCGGCGTGTCGTCTGGGTCGTCGACGTAAACTTCCTCGATCGGGCCGGCTTCTTCCGCGCCGTTTTCGCGCGCCCAGGCGAAGAGGGCGTGGTGGGCGAGGCCGAGGGTGGCGTAGGGTCCGATGTGCGTGACCTTGGCGCTTCTCCTCGCGGCGAGAGGTTCGATGCGATGCGCCTCGGATTCGGTTCCGGCCGGAACCGCAACACCAACCTCGAGGGTGAGAAGATCGCTGCGGCCGCCTGGAAAGCGGCAGACCACCGGGTCGCTCCAGCGAATGCCCGCGGCGGTGAGCGACGCCATCAGGTCTCGAATCATCTGGGTGGTCGCGACTTCCTGCTGGTCGACCGGCACGGTTTCGGTGGTCCATGCGGCGAGGGTTTCTTGCCGCGACACCACGGACACCTCGTAGGGCGCCAGCGTGCGGTCCCGAACTAAGCGTTCGAGGGACGCGAGGATCGTATGTTTTCGAGCGAGCTCGCGGCTTTGGCGATCGGCTTCGGCCTGAAGCGCGCGCACCGCGCGGTCGCCTCCCGCGTCGAGGATCTCGCGGATCGACTCGAGGGGAACCTCCAGGGTGCGGAGCATGGCGATCGCGAGGGCGCGGCGAAGTTGGCTGCGCTCGTAGAAGCGGTAGCCGGTTGTGGAATCAACCCAGGCGGGGCGCAGGATCCCGAGCTTGTCGTAGTGACGAAGGGCTTTGACGCTGAGGCGGCAGAGCCGCGCGAAACGACCGATCGGGAGCCTGTCCACACCCAGACCTTGCGACCTCCCCCAAGGGGAGGGTCAAGGGCGGCGAAGAAAAAAGTTGATACGCGGGTATGGCAACGCAGCCGCGGGGACGCGAACCGACAGAGACGCGGTTGGCCTCTTCGTCGTAGGACCCGCTTAGTCGTAGGAGACCCGCGCGCGGGACGCCTTCTTTTGGGACTGGCGACGCTTCGACTCCAAACGCCGACGCTTCGCCCCCTTGGACGGCTTCGTCGCCTTGCGCTTCTTCGGCGTCTTCATCGCCGAGAGCACAAGGGCGCGAAGCTTCTGGCGCGCCTCCTCGAGGTTGGTGGCCTGCGAGCGCGAGCCGCCGCTGATGATCACCACGCGCCCTTCCGCGTCGAGACGCGCAAGGGCCCGAAGCCGGTTCTTCACCGCCGGGGAAAGCGCGGTCGATGCGTTGAGGTCAAAGCGCAGGTCGACCTTCGTCGCGACCTTGTTCACGTGCTGGCCACCGGGGCCGCCCGCGCGGGTCGCGTGCCAGCTGAGGTGGTTGCCGTCGAGCACCACACCGGCCTTGATGACGAGGTCCATGACCCCCGCAAGATGGGTCGCTTCGCGAAGAACGCAAGTTGGGTGTCCGCGCCGGTTGCGATAGGGTCGGTGCGATGGCGCGCGTGCTGGCGTTCGCGGTTGCGATGGTGCTGGTTGGATGCGGGGCGCGCTCAGGGCTTCCCATCGAGGAAGAACGGGATGACGCCGGGCCATCAACGCCGCCTGTCGACGCGCGCTGCCGCGGCGGCGATCTCGGTCCCTACGATGTGCTTGTCGACGCGCCAGGAATCGCGCGGGCAACGTCCGACGGACAGGTGTGGATCGCGGGCGGGGTGTTCAACGCGGGCCTGGCATCCGTTTCTCGCGACGGTGGCGAAGTGCAACTTCACGCGGAAGAGGAGCCAGTGATCAACGGGCTCCTCGCACGGGGCGAACGTGCGTTTTGGTTGACCGTCGGCTTTGGCGACACGACCGGGGAGCTTCGTGCGCTGCGGGGGAGCGTTCGTTCGCTCGCCTCGGGGCTCCGCCATCCGGACAGTCTCCATTTCGTCGACAACGAGTTCTATTTTGCGGTGGGAACGAACAGCGGGTCGCTCCGGGATGAGGGGCTGGGTGCGATTGTTCGCGTCAACGAGCGCGGGGGATCGCGGCGAACGCTGGTCGATGCGCTGGGGCTGCCGGTGGCGATCGCGGTCGGGCCGACACGCGTGTACTGGGTCGACGCGCGCCGCGGACAGGTGGGTGCGGTTTCTCGCGCGGGGGGCGGCTCGGAGATCTTGCTCGAAGGCTTGCGACGGCCGCGCGACATTCAGGTGTTCTCCGGCGGGGTCTACGTTGCGGACAACGAGACGGTGTGGCGGATGGGCCTCGCCGGGGAGGCGCCTGAGACGGTGGTCGCGTTCGACGACGAGATCGAGTCGCTGCGGGTGACCGACATTGGCGTCTTCGCGGGGCTTCGAGATCGCTCCGCGAATACGAGGGTCGTCTTTGCGGCGATGGATGGCAGCGCGCCGCGCCTCGTTGAGGAAGACGCGCGCTTTCCGATCGAGGACGAGACGCGAATCTATTGGACGGTGGGGGAGATTCGCGGCGGTGTGATCCGCGGCGCTTGCAAAGCGTTGTTCGCCGCGAGGTAGTCCACCGCGTCTTACGGATGAGGGCGTTGAACCACCCGATTATGCGAGCGGAATCTCGAAGTGGTTTTTCTTCATGTCCACCAGCGTCGGCGCCGCGAGGATGCGCCCGAACATCATCGCCTGCTTGTAGTGCGTGCCCGGAAACTCGACCGTTAGGGCGAGTTCCGCGGATCCCGTCTCGGCCACGCGCCACACTTCGACGGCCCATTCCGTAACGCGCGCGCCTTTGCGCTTTTTCGGTCGCATGAGGAGGAAGGTCCCCGGGTGCGAGGGGTATGCGGTGCAGTCGTCCGGCAATGGGATCGAGGCGATGGGTGTGCCGAGCGACAGCCCATCCTCGTACAGGTCGAGCGATTCCTTGCGGCGCTCGACAGCGATCAAGACGCGCTCTCCGACCGGGAGGTAGAATGCGCGATACGCATCGGAAAGCGGCTGGCCCGGTTCGCCGGCCGTGCGGTCGAAGAAGTGCCAACCACTCTGTTGAACGATCGCGCGGGGACGCGTGGGGTGCAGTGAGTACTGGGAAACTTCCGGTCCGAAGGGGGAGGGGGGCGCTTGCGGCGTGTTTCCCGGAAGGAAGCGGTAGGCCATCGACGTGCCTTTTTTGGGTTTCTTCGCCTTCTTCTTGGCAAGCGCTTCCTCTGCACCCGCGAGGAGCCAGCCGCTCTCGGGATCCTTGAAGTTGCGCGCCCAGAGTTTCGGAGCTTCGTCGACAGGATGAACGACGTAATCGTTCGCCACCTCGATCGTACCTAGCTTTGCGAAGCGCGCGTGCTCGTTGTCTCCGACGATGCCGTAAACCGTGGTCTTCTTGTCCCCGGGTGCGATGACGAGGCGGCCCATGCAGACGGGCGAGAGCGTTTTGTCGGCGACAGTGGCGATTTCTCGCCAACCGCGATCGGGGAAGCGGTATGCGAGGGAGAGCACGTCTTTCGTTCCATGCGCGGCGAGCACGACGTGGTCGTCGGAGTGCGCGTAGCTTGCGCCCCAAATGTTCTCGCGCGTGCCGTAGAGGTGGCTGGCAACGCCTTCTTCAAACCCGGACGCGATGAGGTCCCACGCGCTTTCGCCCTCGACGGAACGTTCGAGGACGTGTCCGCGGTTCTTTTGCTCGAGGGTGATGAGCACGCGCGTTCCGCTTGGGGAGCGCGAGGGTTGATCGCGGACCTTGCTCCAGCCCGCCGGGAAGGGGATCTCGCGTTCGCTTTCGTCCTGAAAGACGACGAGGCAGCCGGTCCTTGCTCCGATCCAGGAACCGTCTGCCAGTTCGAGGGGCGGGCCGGAGAGCTTTCGTGCGCGGAACTCGTCCGCGGCCATGCACGGCGGCTTATTCGATGCGACCAGCGTGGGCTCAGCCTTGGCCCGCGCCGCAGCGACGTCGTCGTCAAAGGACATGCCGCATCCTACCAGCGGGCAAGAACAGGGCCGAGAGCGCCGAATCACAGCGAAACAGGGCCTGCCGAAGAGCCTCAATAGCAGCCAGCCTCAATAGCAGCCTACAATAGCAGCCTACCTGATTTTATTGACATCAGCGCCAGGCCGAGAAGGCCAGCCCGCCTCAATACCAGCTAAGAACAGCCCACCTGATTTTATTGACATCAGCGCCAGGCTGAGAAGGCAGCTAAGAACAGCCCGCCTGATTTTGTTGACATCGGCGCCAGGCCGAGGGCAGCCCGTCTGATTTATTGAAAATCGGGGAGCGACTCGGAGCCCACGACCACACCAGTCACCGCCCCCAATTGCAGGCTGGCTGATTTTATTGACATCCCGCGACGTCGATTGTGAGCTTGTTCGGTCGCTGGCCCGTCCCAAGGTGCGCTGGTAACGGAAGATGTCCATGCCGCGACTTCACCGACATCCGGATTGGCGCCGGCCGGCCTGGCTGCCGCTAGCGTGGGCGATCGCCGGTTGCGCCGGGGGAACCACCCCTTCCCCGACCGTCCGCTCAACAGAGCCAACACTTCGCCGCCAGCAACCCGCGTATGTGACCCTCGATCCCGACGAGTGTCGCCTGGGCGGGCTCCCTGCGACCCGTGGATCGTCACTCCTGATCGCCACCGACGAACATCCGCCTGGTGTCCTCGCGATCGACTGGCAAACGCGGCTGCAGACTGCGGCCCTTGAGGACGACGTTCGCTGCTGTGAAACGGACGATTGCCCGGGCACGGAAGTCCTCCTGGAAGTCGACGAGACGCTGCGTTCAGTGGCGTCCATCGACGAGGAGCCCACACGAAACCGCGCGTTTCCCGAGCCCGGCGACCTGCCCGACACTCGTCGCGAGGAGTTCGCGTATTGCGAATGCGGAAGTCCGCCGAGGCCGACGTCGCGTCTGGCCGACTGTCCGGAACCGGAAGCGGCCTCGTGCTTTTTCGTGTTCGCAGAGTTTCAGCGAAGTGGGTCGCGATATCGCGTCCTGGTGGACCACCAATGGGATCCGCACTCCGTGCGATCGCCGCGCGTCGAGCGACGGAGCGGGCAAACCTGGCAGTCCGTTGCGGCCACCGGACTGAACACCGGAGAGGAGTGCCCGCGGCACCACTTTGCCGGATCGTTTAGCGCGTACGCGGGGCAGAGCCTTGTCGTGATCCGCCTCGGACTGATGGGACCGATGCAGTCGGACTGCGAGCCGGGCGTGCGCTACGAGCTCTACGAACTCTAATCCGGCCCGAACGAACGTCTAGATCGCGGCGCCGAGGGTGAGGAGCGCTTGGCTGCGCTCCACGTCGCGGACCCAGTCCTCGGGAATCGCCCCAAGACCACAGCGCGCGCCGGTCAGCGCACCGGCGAGGGTCGCAAGACTGTCGCTGTCGCCAGGGGTGTTGGCGCCCTCGAGAATCGCCGCGCGCGGATCGTCGGGATGCCGTACGAAGAGATAGACCGCGGCGGCGATCGCCTCGTGCGCGGCCCATCCCTGAAGTCGCTGGAGCGTGACCTCGGGCTCGGTTCCGTTCTGCGCTTCGCTCATGGCTTCGGCCATCATTGCGCCGGTGCGCGCGCTATAGCGACACGCGGCGGCGATCATCTCGCTCGCGACGTAGATCGGATCCTCGCCGCGGAGCGTCCGAGCCACGCCAACCGCCATCGCCGCGCTTGCCGCAAGGGCGATCGGATCACGATGCGTGAGCTTGGAGTGCGCGACGGCCCAGCGTTCGGCGCGGGCGAGATCGTCGGCAAAGACCAGACCAAAGGGATACGCGCGCATCACGGAACCGCAGCCGCCCGCGGTTGCGCCTCCCGCGAGATGCCACGGCTCCCCGCGCGCGAGGGCCCGACAACCGGCAAGGCACGCGTTGCCTGGCGCGCGATGGCCTCCCTGCGGATGGTCCGACCATTTGATGAACCCTTGGGCCATCATCCGCATCGTCGCGTCGAGGCCGGCGTCCGCGCGACGTCCCCAAAGCAGCGTGCGCAGGACAACTTCGGCCATCTGCGTATCGTCGGTGTAGGGCGCGAAACGTCGACCGCCCTTTTCCCACCAAAGTTCGTACCCCGTGACGCCTTCGGGTCCCCAGCGTTCGCGAATTCCGTCGAACGTGCCGACAAACTCGGTCGGGTGACCAACCGCGTCCCCAATGGCCCCGCCAAGGACGGCGCCGGCCATGCGCGACATGCGCGGATCTCGCGCGATCCACTCGGGCGAGAGTGCTTGGGGGGCCTCCTGAAGATCGAACGCGCCGCTGACCTCGCCAATGCCGGGGAGCCCGAAGTGGTGCGAGGCAGACCACTCGCGAGGACGGAGGGTGGGACGGTCGTCGAAGTCGTCGTCGTCGTCGGTGCTTTCCACTTCGGCGACGTCTTTCGCCGCGTCGCCTGCGTCCGCCTCGTCGCCGGCAGCGGTCTCATCCTCGGACTCGCGTTCCGCGCCGCTCGCGTCGCCGAAGCTCTCGTCCTCAAAGTCCTCGTCTCGAAACTCCTGGCTCGCGAAGACGTCCCCATCCTGAAAGTCCGAGAGGTCTTCCGGGTCGTCCACCGCCACCCCCACAGGGGGCGCCTCGTCGGCCTTTGCGTCTGCGCTTGCGTCTGCGTTCTTCGCAGGACTGTCCTTTGTCTCAGCGCTGGCAGATGCGTCTGATTCCCCATCGACTGCGTGGGACGCGACCCAGGCTTCCCCGGCTTCGCTCGGGCAGTGTGGGCCGCGCGCGTCTCGGAGGGTCGCGACCGCTTCCTTCGCCGGTTGACCAAAGCCGACGAGCACCTGCGCGGCGAGGGTTCCGGTGCGTCCCTGACCGCCCCGCGAGGTGAGGATGACAACCTGGTTGTTCTTGAGCGCGTCAATGATGGAGATCGCGGTCTGTCGGCCGAGTTCGTCCGCGGGGGCTTCACCGTCCACAACCGCGCACTGAAGCGTCTCGAGGCCAATTTCGACGCCGGCCTGTACAAGCGTTGGAACGCCGATCGCTTCGAGTTCGTCGTCGCCCATCAAGACGACGAGCACGGTTGCGCCGAACTCCTTGAGGCGCGCGAGGTCCGCCGTGAGATCGCGATCCCATTGCGCGCCGGTGTAGCTCGAGACGTCACGACGTCCGGGGGCGAACGCAAGCCCGAGCTTTCCGGAGGGCGTCGGGATCCAGCCCACGCGAAGGGGATGACTCGCGGATGTCAGTGCCCCGGCTTTTCGTTTGGGAGGCTCTTTCGCAATCGGTGCTTTCGCAGGGGATTCCTCCGCGGCAGCGTCGTCCGTAGCTGGTTCGTTCGCGGCAGCCTCGGCAACGGGCGCTTTCTCAACGGGAGCTTCCGCAACGGGAGCTTCCGCAACGGGAGCTTCCGCAACGGGCGATTCCGCCTCCGCCTCGGCGTTCTTTTTGGCCGGCGGGCTCGTCAGTCCCGCGAGCAGGTCTAGCTGGTTGCTTTCGTCGGCCATGTGGGGCGATCCGATACCACGGATCCACGTCGCGGATCTCGATCTACTCTTGGGGGGTGAACTTCCTCTGGGCAGCCATCGTCATCCTCTGCTGGATCTTTGCGGTCTGGGCCGCCGTCCGCGCCCATCGAGTCCACCGCGACGCGATCACGCCCCTGGGTCAAGTCAGCCGTGGGGACGACGTGAGCGTGGAAGGAATTGTCGAGGGACCCGTCAGTCTTCACACGATCGTCGGCCGGCGCCCCGCGGCGATGATCGACTACGAGCTCACCGTTCTCTTTCGGCAGAGCCCGACCCTCTCCCGACGATCGCGCGAGGGAACACGCATCGAGTTTCGGGACTCGTCGGGCGCCGGCGTCATTGAGGTCGATGACCAAACGCTGATCGAGCATCGCGCGACGATCTTTCGGGAGTGGAAGGCAGCGGACGCGCCGGAGGAGGTTCGTGCGATGGTGCCGGTCGACATCACGGAAGACGTGACGGAGATCCACCTGACCGAATCCGCGATCGTCGTCGGCGATCCGATTCATGTTCGAGGCAGCGCGGAAGTCGAAGTCAGCGCGTCGGGCGCCGCGCGGGGCTATCGAGAAGAGCCGGCGCTGGTTCGCCTTCACACCCTCGAGGAAGTCGCCAACCTCTCGCGCGTTTCGCTCTTTCGTCGTCTCCGCACCGAAGCAGCGGTCCTCACGATCGCAGGCGGCGTGATCGGGGCGCTCGGGTGGTGGGTTTCGTGAGACTCGCCGCAGGCGTCTTGCTCCTCGCGTGTGCGGGTTCGACGCCGGTGGTGGAGCCGCCGACCCACACCGATCCCCCCGCGACCGAGGTGGAGACCGAGACCTTTGCCGCCGAGATTCCCGACGCGGAAACCTGGTCCCGGCTCGCGTATCGCCCCGAATATCAGACCGCCGCGCGCACCGAGGTCGTCAAACTCCTGATCGACATGGAGGACGACTGGCGGACGTACTTTCTCGACTCTGCGGAGTGGGAGCTTCACTTCAACTTTGCCCGAGAGGTCATCGGCTACCAACGCCACGAGGACGAAGCGGCCGATCATCGCGCGTTCAACTTGGAGCAATACCGTCGCCCAGGGCGCCGCTTTCTTCTCGCGTCGCTCGTGCACTATCTCGACGCGGACGTTTGGGCGTACGAGATGGTGCCGGGCGACACCCTCGATGCCGAACGTCTGGGGCGCGCGTTTGCGCATGTTCGCGAGCGGATCTACTTCGGCGAGAACCTGCGTTTTCGTCCGCTCTCCCCTCGCCAGGAAGCGCACGCGCGAGCCCTCGGCGACGCCGCGCCAGCGGTGGACCTCGCCTCGCTGATGGCGAACGTCGCGTATCAGCCGCTCGTGACCGGCACCGCGTACGGCTACTTGCGCATTGTTCGTGGCGAGCTCGATGTGTCCGCGCTGCGGCCGAACGATCTCGTGGTGAGCGAACACGTGCCGAGCGAGCTTCCGCCGGTGAGCGCGCTGGTGACGAGCACGCTCCAGGCGCCCCTCGCCCACGTCGCGATCCTGAGCCGCAACCGCGGCACGCCCGACATGGCCTTTCGCGACGCCATCAACCAGGAACGCTTCACACGTCTGGAAGGTCAGCTGGTCAAACTCACGGTGGGGCCGCAGGAGTTTCAGCTCGAAGCGGCAAACGTTGCGGAGGCGGAAGAGGCGTGGCGTTTTCGGCGACCGACGGAGGGCTTCACCCCGCGCCGGGACGATTCGGTGGAGGCACTTCGGGAGGTTTGCGATCTTCGACTGGAGGACGTGCTCTTCGCAGGGGCGAAAGCCGCGCAGCTTGGCGAGGTCTGTCGCCTGGGCGTCGAGACGCCGGGGGGCTTCGTCGTGCCCTTTCATCACTACCGTCAGCACATCGCGTCTCTCGAGTCCGGGATCGCCAGCATGCTCGTGGACGGCGCGTTTCGAACAGATGCGAGCGCCCGCGCGGAGCGCCTTGGGGAGCTGCGGGCGATCATCGAAAGGCGGCGCATCGACCGGCGTTTGCTCCGACAGATTCGCCGGCGTCTTCGCGGAAGTACGACGCGCTGGATCTTTCGGTCGAGTACCAACGCGGAAGACCTTCCGGGTTTCAACGGTGCGGGGCTTTATCGTTCGGTCGTTGTCGACGCGAACGCGAGTGAACGGGCGATCGAGGATGCGCTCCGGGAGGTCTGGTCGAGCGTTTGGCTGCAGCGGGCGTTTGAGGAGCGCGACTGGTTTCGAATTGGGCAAGCCGCGGTCTCGATGGCCGTGCTGATTCAGCCCTTTGTCGACGAGGTGGTCGGCAACGGTGTGGCGATTACCCGCAATCCCTTCGACGAAGGTCGACCGGGGCTCTTCGTGAACGTGCAAACGCGCGAAGGCAGCGTGACCGGCGCGGGCGACAACGAGATTCCCGAGCAGGTCCTTATCTACACCTGGTCGGAGACGCTCGAGTTCGAGGTCGTCAGCCGGAGCTCTCGGACGGAGGGCGCAGCAATTCTTGAGGAGGCCGACCTCGAAGCCCTTGGCACGCTGCTCCAGCGGCTCCACGATGAGCTTCATGGACGCTACGGCGCAGCCGCGAACGCGATGGACGTCGAGTTTCTTCTTCGGGAGGGCGAGCGCCGCTTTGTGGTGGTTCAAGCGCGGCCCATCCTCGTTCGCTACGCCGAGGGTCAGCAGTGGCGTGATCCCTGAGCCTCCGAGAGGCGCGTTGTGATCTACCTCGACCATCACTCGACCACGCCGGTCGATCCGCGTGTGCTGGACGCAATGCTTCCCTTCCTGCGGGATCAGTTCGGGAACGCGGCGAGCCGGTCGCACGCCTTTGGGCATCGGGCCAAAGAAGCCGTCGACACCGCGCGCGCGCAGGTTGCCGCCCTGGTCGGCGGACGTGCGAGTGAGGTTGTGTTTACCTCCGGTGCGACCGAGAGCGACAACCTGGCGATCAAAGGCGTCGCGCATGCGCGCAAAGACGAAGGCCGCCTGCGGGTGGTGACGCTGCAGACCGAGCACAAGGCGGTCCTCGACAGCGTCACTCGTCTTGCGCGCGAAGGCTTTGAAAAGGTCGTGTTGCCGGTTGGTGCGGACGGCCGTGTCGATCTCGAGGTGCTTCGCGACGCGGTGAACGAGCAGACGGCCCTCGTCTCGGTGATGCTGACGAACAACGAGGTCGGCGCGGTGCAGGACCTCGCGGCGATCGGCGAAATCGCGCGGTCGAAGGGCGCGTGGCTGCACTGCGATGCCGCCCAGGGACTCGGCTACATTCCCCTCGACGTTCAGTCGATGCCCGTCGATCTCGTGACCCTCACCGGCCACAAGATCTATGCGCCGAAGGGTGTCGGTGCACTTTGGGTGCGAAAGAACGATCCCCGGGTTCGCGTGGTGGCCGAACTCGACGGCGGCGGCCACGAGCGGGGCATGCGTTCGGGCACGTTGGCGGTTCCGGGCATTGTCGCGCTTGGGGCCGCGTGCGAGATTCAGAAGCGGGAAGGCCCCGGCGAAGGGGAGCGCCTTCGCGCGCTTGCCTCGACGCTTTGGGAGCGGCTCTCGGTCCTCGACGAGATTCGTCTCAACGGACCAGCCCTCGGCCCCCATCGGCACCCGGGCAACCTGAACGTGGCCTTTGGGTTCGTCGAGGGAGAGGGGCTTCTGCTCGCGCTTGCCAAGACGATGGCCGTTTCGAGTGGCGCCGCCTGCACGAGCGCGTCGATCGAACCGAGCTACGTCCTTCGCGCGCTCGGCCTCGATCCCGAGTGGGCGGCGGGTTCCATTCG
Source organism: Myxococcota bacterium (assembly GCA_039186435.1). GTDB lineage: Bacteria > Myxococcota_A > Polyangia > Polyangiales > Houyiibacteriaceae > JALVDI01. Next base: position 28,290 of record JBCDAA010000040.1, read on the forward strand.
TTTTGGCCTCGGCCGGGGGACGACCGAGGCGCAGATCGAGGAAGTCGCTGCCGCGGTCGTCGCGACCGTCCGGGCGCTCCGGGCGCAGTCGCCGCTTTGGGCCGCTCACCAGCGTGGGGAACGTGTCGACTGGTAGGGGGTGGCAAGCCCTCGGCCAATGCTTTAGCAATTGAGGGCCATGACCCCTACGCCGACCGGAGAGCCCCGCATCGTCGTCACGCCGAAGGCCATCGAAATGGCCAAGAACCAGCTGATGGAGCACGCCTACGAAAAAGGTGTGCAGGCGATCGGTCTTCGACTCGGGGTCAAGGGCGGCGGTTGCTCCGGCTACTACTACGTCTACGAGCCGGCGACGAAGGTGCGAAAGAAAGACAACGTGTGGGAGTTCGATGGGCTGACCATCATCGTGGACCACCGAAGCATCGAGTTCCTGGAGGGCGGGACCCTCGACTGGGAGCAGAAGCTCCTCGGCTACGGCTTCAAGTGGGAGAACCCCAACGCCAAGGGCGACTGCGGCTGCGGCGCGTCGTTCAACGTGTAGACCGCTCGCTGCGTAAACGGACCCGGCGCGACGAGCAATCTTGCGCGCGTTCGTACGCCTGTTCGAGAGCTCGACTCCACCCCGGCCCTGCGACCGGCTAGATTGGGGGTTTGACTCCGTGCGTATCGTGCGGGTCGCGTGGGAGCGGTGGTGGGCTCGAGCTTCTATCGCAGTGTGGTTCGCTACGGGGCGATCACGCTTGTGGCGGCGTTGGGGGGTGCGGGGGCTGCGCTGTGGCAGCGGTCGCGATCCGAGCCGCGCCCACGCGTGGCCGCGCGTGCTCCTTCTGAACCAATGGAGGCCTTAGCGCAGGAGCCTTCCCTTCCCCTCGGCGTGGAGGTGCCAGGCGTGGAGGTGCCGAATGTGGAGGTGCCAGGCGTGGAGGTGCCAGGCGTGGAGGTGCCGAACGTGGACCCTTCGGACGCGGAATCATCACCCGATGACGTGGTGTCCTCGCATTCGCGGCGTGCGCGGCGTACGTCCAGGCGAGAGGAAGCGAGACGAGAGAAGGCGAGGCCCGTCGAAGCCGCAGAACCCGAAGCCGCGGAACCCGAGGCCGCGGAGTCGCTCGCCGCACCATGGGAGGATCGCGCGGGCGCAACGGTGCCTCCGCCCAGTGCGTCTCCGAGCGCGCCACCGCGGGGTTTCCTGCTTCAACCTCCGAGTGAGCCCGAGATGCGCGCGCGACTTCGATCCTTGCAAAAGCGCGTCGAAGAGTGCGCGGGTGATTGGCACGGTGCCCTCGAAACCGCTGTGGTGTTTCACCCGGACGGTTCGGTGCGTGCGCTCGTAGGGGGCGGCCCCTCCACGGAGCAGCGTCATTGCATTCAGGAAGTGATCCGTCGGCGCGCGCAAATCCGTTTCAGCGGCGAACCGACGGAGACCACGTTTACGTTTCGGCTCTGACGCCGCTACCCCTTCGCGTTTCGCTTCGCGGCGCGTTCAGCCTTCTTCCGCGCGTTGGCGATGCGCTCCTCAAGGTTGTCGAGGTTCTTCACCACCCCGAACGCCTTTGCGATGCCGCCGAGCCGGTCGCGGCGATCGGGCGTATGACGCCAAACGACACCGATGATGTCGTCGTTCTGTTCGAAGCAGAACATCGTCTTTAGTCCGATGTCGAGGCGACCGACCTCAAACGGAGCCCCGTCGGCGCCAAGGCACCAGGTCTTCTTTCCCTTCTCGTCTTCGACGAAACACAGGCGTCCCTCGCGCGCGCTGAAGAGGTTTCCGTTTCCGCGTGCAATGGCACCGAGGCTCTCGCCCTTTGCGACGTCGACGAGGTGAGTGGCCGACGGCGTTCCGACCCAGACCTGATGGGCGATCCCCCCAGGGCCTGCCGCGAGGTCGACAATCCTCTCTGGGCTCTTCCAGCGCACCTCGAGCGCTGCGCTTGCAAAGTCGATCACGCAAAGCTTGTTGCTCTCTTTTCCAACCGCGATCGTCCCGGTGGGCTCGCCAATCGGTCCGGTGATGCGACCGCCGCCTTTCACCTCCCGCAAGGCATCCCCGTCGACAAACCAAAGACGGTTCGGCCACTCGCGGCAGAACACCCGAGGACCCGCAGGAAACCCACCGCGAGATCCGAGAACCCGTGCGGCGTCAGCGTCCGGTGCCCACGTCGGACGTGGAGGCCTTTCCGCCAGCGATAGCGGGAAGAGCGCGGGCTTCTTCTTTTCGTCGGCTTTTTCGAACGCCGCGACGAGGGCGGGTCGCATCCCCTGCGATTCGTTTTCTTCGAGCGTTTCGAAAATCGCCCGTCGAGCCTGGAGCAACGATCGATCGCCCGAGAGCGTGGGAAGAGAGGGGTCCACCGGACGGAGTCGAGCCTCGAGGAGGTCCACCCGCGGATACCCCGGTAGCGGACCCAGCTCGGACGAAACGCTATGCCGCCAGATCGTGGCGTGCGTCATCGGCGCTGCCGCGTGAAGCGCCCGGAGGAACGCAAGGGCGTGTTGCTCCGACGCCTTCTGTCCATAGCGACCGGTTTCCGCGAGCGCGAAGGTCATGAACTGAGCCGCTGCATAAATCACGTCCCGGAGCAGTTGAACGTCGAGGCGCGACTCGCGGTGATAGTCGGCGAGTGCACGGGCGATCTCCCCTCGCTGCGCTTCGGTCGGCGTCTCCCGAAATCGAACATCGATCACCCAATCGTCCGGTCCGCCCAACGCCAGGCTCGGGCCCACGTGAAGGTTCCAGTCACTCATCCCTCGATGAAAGCGCCGCGCGGCGCGTGTTGCAACGGCGGTCGCCAAGGTGACGATGTGAGAGCAGCGGCGAACCGCCTTCGCGACCACACAAACCTGCGGAGCGTCGTGACTGCATCGCAGTCATCGGCGAACCGCCCTCGCAGAGTGAGCGAGGCGAGTTGGTGATCCCGCCAAGAAGGGCGACGGAACAAGCAACCGTAAGGAAGGTGCGGGAGGGGTCGGAGGACCATCAAAGAGCGAAGCGAGGTCCGCAGACTCCTCCCGTACCGACCGGCAGCCAAAACAGAGCGACCCACCCAAACCAAAACCAACCCACCGAGCGAACAAGTCGGTGACTTATTGCACGACGGAAGCTTCCAAAGGGCACCTCGTATCAGAGCTCCAACAACAGGAGTTTGACGATGATGATCGTAGGTGTGGTGTTGGCGGTGATCGGATTGGCCGTCGGTGGGTTCGCGTTCTGGCAGTGGCGAAAGCTCTCGATGATCGGTGGTGCACCGGTCGCCAAGACCGGACAGCTTCAAGGCGCCGCGAGCGAAAAAGGGCTGATCGCGGTTGAAGGCGCGATTCAAAGCGGCGGTCTCGTCGCGCCCTGTTCCGGTCGACCCTGCCTCTACTACGAAGTGACGATTCATCAGCGCTGGGAGAAGCACAAGCAGGAGAACGGCAAGACCCGAAAGGTCACCGGCAAGAAGCAGATCTCGAAAGACAGCGTCGGGTCGCGCTTTTCGATCGACGACGGCTCCGGCCCGGCGCAGGTCGATGCGACCGACGGAAAGGTGCAGTCCAAACTCGAGAAGTCCTTCGAGCAGGAAGGGCCGCGCCAGGGCAACGTGCAGTTCGGCGATTTCAACGCGAACATTCCGCCGTTTAGCGGCGAGGGCTGGGGAACGGGCTCCCTCTGCGTCGAAAAGATCGTGCCCGCGGAAGGTTCCGCGTACGTCGCCGGCAGCCTTCAGGGAGATACGATCGTTCGAAAGCAAAACATGGGCGGCCGTCTCATCGTTGCCCGCGAGGGACTCGAGGCTCTCCAGAAGAGCACGAAGATGAAGGCCGTTGCCGCCGTGGTCGGCGCGCTTGGATTGACCATCGGTGGAGGCACGACCGCGGCGCTCTCCGACGCGCCCGGAACCCCCTCGATCGTCGAACTCGCACCGGGCTTTTCGCCCGACCCCGTGACTCATACCGGTCTCAGCGGCGGCTTCACGGAGGCGTCCACCATGAACGCCGCGTGCGCTGGAACCGTTTCCGAGAACCCGGATGTCACCCTGAATGTGACCGCGGACATTCCGACGCTTCGGGTCATGGTGAAGTCCACCGTCGACGTCACGCTTATGGTGCGGACACCGAGCGGCGAGTACCTCTGCAACGACGACTTCGAGGACTACAACCCCGCGGTCACGGCACCCTTTCCTGCAGGCGAGTACGCGGTCTGGGTGGGTAGCTACAACGCGGAAGAGCACTCGGCCTACACCCTTGGCTTTACGCAGTCGACCAGCGCGCAGCCTTCGTCGCTCTAGCCATGATTAAGCTCTGTCAGCAGATCGCGGAATCCGCATGGTTCCAGAACTTCATCACGGCGGTGATCGTCTTCGCCGGCATTCTCGTCGGCGTTGAGACCTACCCCTCCGTACACCATCGCTACGAATCGATCCTGCACGTCCTCGATCAAATCGTGCTCTGGATTTTCGTTGCGGAGATCATCATCAAGATGGTCGCCGAGCTCCCTCGGCCATGGCGCTACTTCTACGACGGGTGGAACGTCTTCGACTTCGTCATCGTTGCTGGTGCCTTCCTGCCCTTCGCGGCGAGCTACGCGACGGTGCTTCGTCTGCTCCGCTTGCTTCGTGTACTCAAACTCGTGCGCGCGCTTCCGAAGCTTCAGCTCCTTGTGGGCGCGCTCCTTAAGAGCATTCCCTCAATGGCGTACGTGTCGGTGCTTCTCACGATGCTCTTCTACGTCTACGCCGTCGCCGCGGTGTTCATGTGGGGCGAGAACGATCCGGTCCACTTTGGCAATCTGCAGATCAGTTTTCTCAGTCTCTTTCGGGCGGTGACCCTCGAGGACTGGACCGACCTCATGTACATCAACATGTACGGCTGCGATGCCTACGGCTATGGCGGAATGGAGCAACTCTGCGTCGCGCCTTCGGCGTCGCCGGTTGGTGCTGCGCTCTTCTTTGTGTCCTTCATCCTCATCGGCACGATGGTGTTCTTGAACCTCTTCATCGGCGTCATTCTCAGCGGCATGGACGAGGCTCGCCTCGAGGCGGACGCCGCGTTCAACGACGACGAGTCCGATTCGACGTCGTTGAGCGGGGAGCTCGCATCGCTGACCCTCGACCTCGAAGCGCTCCAAGAACGCCTCGCAAAAATCCGCAAAACCGTGAGCGGGGCATAGCGATTGCGTCGTTCGCGCGCTGACGTAGAGTCCCCACGATGAGGGATGCGAGAGTTTGGGGAGCGCTCTTGGGCGCGGTTCTTCTAGTGAGCTGCGGTGGAGGCCGGCGACGAGCGCAAGGCCCGGCGGGTCCAGGGCTCTCGCAGCTGACGCCGGATCCGGCGCCGCTGTGTGGAGACTTCGGCCGTCCGTACGTCGCGCCGAACTCGGTGGGAATGACGAACCCTGCTGCGCCGCCGCCCGGCGCAGGAATGCTGAACGCGCTGCAGAGCCGCATCGCGCGCGAAGGCGAAGCGTTCTCGCTCTACGCGCAGGCGGATCAGGAG
>JBCDAA010000041.1:0-33562 GCA_039186435.1 Myxococcota bacterium
CGTCGGTCTGCGAGGTCACCTCCACGATCTCGTCGCCCGAAGCCGGTCGCGTCGGGTATGCGCGAATCGTCTTTTCGATGCGCTCGTTGAGATCGTCCTCCCAAACGGCGAGCCCACCGCCAATGGCGACGTTTCGAACGCTGCCTAGCTCCGCCACATGCGGCGTCGTGGTAACCGCCGTGGCATCGGCCGCGACCGTCGAGAGGAAGAGATCCGCGTCGTCACCGGTGCCGCGATATGCGACCACAAAGCCTTCGCTGTCGAACTCAACCGCGACCGGGCGAGCGTTTCCGATGACATCCATCGGAATGTCGAGGGCCGTCATGCTGCATTCGTCGGTGGCCGAGTCGCCGCCGGTATCCGCGACGGCCGTATCCCCCGGGTCGGCGTCGCCCGGATCGCCCGTGTCACGCCGGGGGCGATTGCTATCGGAGGGCGCAGCGTCGTTCGGGGGAGGCGGAGGGACATCGTCGTCGCCGCAGGCAACGAGAAGAAAAGTGACGAGGAGGAGGGAGACGGGCTTCATAGACGAAATCATAGGCGGCTGGACGCGGGGGGGTCCACGTCTCGGCAGGGCCGCTGCAATGCCTATGCCCATCGTCAGACACTGAAATCACTAGGAATCTCCTGATTTCGGCCTGCGAATGTTGCGAGAGCATGAAAAAATTTCGTACGCGCGGGAGCAGTTCCGGAGACTCGCTCCCCCTATAGTCAAGATCGTGGGAGTTGATCACGCGCTCATCGCCATGGACCCGCTGCTCTCGAGCGGCGGCATCGTTCGCGAGCTGGACTTTCGGCAGCGTTTTTCGATCGATGAATCGGAAGCCACGCCCGTGGTCCCCGAAGCGGTCGTGCGGCCCCGAAACACTCAGGAAGTCGCTGCGGTCCTCCGGGCGTGCCACGAGCATCGCGTTCCGATCACCCCAAGGGCGGGCGGCACCGGCCGCGTGGGTGGTGCTGTTCCGGTACCTGGCGGCCTCGTCCTCTCGCTGGAGGGGATGAACGACCTGCACGGCATCGAGGCTCCGGACCTGCGCGCCGTCGTCGGTCCTGGACTGGTGCTCGGCGAGCTCCACGCAGCGGTAGAAGCCGAAGGCCTCTTCTACCCGCCCGATCCAAACTCACTTGAAAGCTGTCGCATCGGCGGAAACATCGCCGCGAACGCAGGAGGCCCGCGCGCGTTCAAATACGGCGTCACACGAAACTGGGTGCTGGCCCTCGAAGCCGTCACCGCGGACGGGACCATCCTCCGGGTTGGCAAGCCCACCGCGAAGGGTGTGACCGGTTACGACATCGCGTCGCTCCTGGTGGGCAGTGAAGGAACCCTCGCCGTGGTGACGGAGGCAACGCTCCGGCTCGTCCCCAAACCCGAGGGCGTCGCCACCCTCCTCGCGTTCCTTCCTCACCAGCGCACGCTCGGCGAGGCGGTCACGGCAATTCTCGGGCGTCGCATCGTGCCGCGCTGCCTCGAGTTCCTCGACGACCTCGCCCTCGACATCCTTCGTCCTCAAGCTGGCCTTGCGGTCCCGGCGGAAGCGAGAGCGATGCTTCTTCTCGAGGTTGACGGGGAGACGAACGACCTGGAGCGCCTCGTGGAGACGACGGGAACGACTCTCCTCGACGCGGGTGCCGTCGATGTCCTCGTCGCAAAAAACGGAAGCGAGCGAGCGCGCCTTTGGGCCGCACGCCGAGAGATGAGCTACGCGATGCGGCGCCAAGCGAAGTTCAAGCTTTCCGAAGACGTCGTCGTGCCACGGTCGCGCATCGGCGAGCTCCTCGATCGCTGTCGCCAGCTTCAGGAAACCCACGAAGTGCGAATGCCCTCCTACGGCCACGCGGGCGACGGCAACCTGCACGTGAACTTTCTCTGGAACGATCCGGACGATCGTCCGCGCGTAGAACAAGCGATTCGGGGGCTCTTCGAGGCGGTCGTGGAAATGGGCGGCACGCTCAGCGGGGAACACGGCATCGGCGTCCTCAAGGCGCCCTACCTCGGCCTCGAACAAAGCCCCGCCCTGATCGCGCTTCAGGAACGCATCAAAGACGCGTTTGATCCGCGCGGCATATTGAACCCGGGAAAGATCTTTCCTGCCGCCGCGCGTCGCTTTCACGGCGAGTGCTGACGCCTTCCTTTCGCGCGCGGGAACTTTTTCCAAAGGCGGCTGTCGGACCGCGCATGGTGAGAGTGGTGCTCCTGGCCGCTGGGCTTGTAGCGATCATTTCGGTCGCTGCGCCCAGTCCCTCCGACGCGTGCCTTCGTGAGTGGGAGATGATCCTCCGCGAAGAGAGTGTGGGGACGTCGCGCGCCGAGCGCCTGCTCTCGCAAGGCTATCTTCGCCGGTCGTTTCGAAACGCCGGACGCGCCTATCGAAGCCTTCGTCGAAACCGCGGTGAAGATCCCGCCCGCGCGTCTCGGATCGAGCGACGCTTGAAGGTGGTGCTCGCCGTGACGACGGTGCGTCTCGACGGCCGCGTCGATCGCCGCCGCTGGCGAACCCCGCGTGCCGCCGACAAGACCGCGCGCACCGAAAACCTGCGCTGGGCGGTCACGCAGCTGGAATCGCTGGACCAAGACGATCCGCAAGTTCAAGCGCGTCTCGGGGAGGCCTACGCGCGGCTCATGGATCGCCAGGCCGACGCGGCACGAGTGCTTCGCGGTCTTGCGGAACGAGACCTCATGCCCGACGTCTATGGCTACGCCGCACTCGCTCGAACGCAGCGCTCCCTCGGTGAGGTCGCGGATGCGAATCTCGCCGCGCAGGTGTGCCGGCGACGCGCCAACCGCGCGCAGCAAGGGATTTGTCCGGCGTTTGGACCCACCTGAATGCGCTGGCTCGTGGCGGTCGCGCTGCTTGTCGGATGCTCCAAGCAAACCTGCGAAGACATCACAGAGCCAGCGACGGAGACCTCCACGGATACCTCGACGAGTGATGAGCCGGCGGGCGATGTCGCGCGCGGACGCGCTCTACTCGAACGGTTCGAGTGCAGTCGCTGTCACGAGGGAACCGGCGCCACACCAACTCGCGAAAAGCAGTGCGTGGGCTGTCATCGTGACGTGCTTCACGGCGAGATCGAAGCGCCGCCAGACGACCTCGCGCGGTGGCAGTCTCATCTCCGAAGCCTCCCGGTCGCCCCCGATCTCGGCGGGGCAGGTCGCTTTCGGCGCGAGTGGTTGGTCTCGTTCCTTCTTCAGCCCGTCGACCTGCGTCCGCATCTGGCGGCGACCATGCCCCGTCTTTCCCTCAGCCAAGAGGACGCCGAAGATCTCAGCGCGTACCTCACTCGAAACGCACCTCCGCGAGGTGCGCCTTCGACCGGCAACGCGGAACGCGGAGCGACCCTCTTTGCGACCCTCCCTTGCGGCAGCTGTCATCTTCGCGGCGGTGAGTCCCACGGCGAGCTCCTCGACGGGGACGCGCGCACGCTTGCTCCCGACCTCGCGTTCGTGGACCGCATGCGACCCGATCTCCTCGTGCAGTGGCTCCAGGATCCCGCGTCGCTCCACGAAACGACGCGTATGCCCTCCCACGGGCTCTCGGCACAGGACGCGTCTGACCTTGCGGCGTTTCTCCTCCAGCCGGTTGCGCTGCCGCCCACCGAACTGCCGCCGCGTCTGCCGATTCTCGAGCGTGAGGTCCGATGGGAGGAAGTCGAGACCCGCGTGTTTCGCGGCGTCTGCTGGCACTGCCACTCGGACCCTGACCTCGCGTTGGGGGATGGAGGACCCGGCAACACCGGCGGCTTCGGCTACCCCGGACGACGCGTCGACCTCGCGACCCACGCTGGGGTGATGAGCGGTGGCCTCGACGACAGCGGCGAGCGCGCATCGCTCTTTCGAAACGTCGAGCTCGAAGGCGAAACGCTTCCGCTGGTGGTCGCGGTGCTGCGCGCCCGCCAGCTCGAGGAAGCCGGGCGCGCTCCGACCATCACGGGAATGCCTCTCGGTCTGCCCGCGGAACCCCCCGAAGATATTCAGCTCCTCGAAACCTGGATCGCCCAGGGCCGGCACCGTTGAAGACTACAGAAGCATCGCCATCGGGGACTCGAGCAAGCGCTGAAGCTCTTGAAGCCAGCGTGCGCCGATCGCTCCATCCACAACCCGATGGTCGCAGCTGAGAGTCACTTTCATGCGCTTGCCCGCAGCGACCTGACCATCTTTGACCACGACCGCGTCCCGGATACCTCCGACCGCGAGAAGCGCGCCCTCCGGCGGATTGATCACCGCTGCAAACTCTTCGATCCCATACATCCCGAGATTCGAAATACTGAAGGTCCCGTTCATCATCTCTTCGGGCTTAAGCTTCTTGTTCCGCGCGCGGCCGGCGAGGTCACGAACCTCGCGCGCGATCGCAAGAACGCCCTTCTTGTCTGCATCGCGCACCACCGGCGTCACCAGCCCATCGGGAACCGCGACCGCCACGGAGATATCGACCACCTGATGGTAGTGAATCGTTCCGTCCATCCACGACGCGTTGCACTCGGGTACGTTTCGAAGCGCCAGTGCGCACGCCTTAATCACGATGTCGTTAAAGGAGACTTTTTCGCCGTCGAGGACGCCATTCATCTGCTTTCGACCAGCGATGAGCGGCTCCGCGTCCACATCGATCGTCAGGTAGAAATGCGGGACGGTCTGCTTCGACTCGGTGAGCCGACGCGCGATGGCCTTTCGCATCTGACTCGCCTTGACCACCTCCGGACCTGGCCTCGCGCCTGCCGGAAGCGCGGCGCCTCCCGAGGCAACAAACGCCTCGAGATCCCGTTTGATGATCCGACCGCGGGGCCCGGTTCCGCGCACCTGACCTAGATCGATTCCTTCTTCACGGGCCCGTCGACGAACGAGAGGCGATGCGATGGCGCGACCGCCCGAAGGGGACGCCGGAAGAGGTGAAACGGCTGCGGGCGCTGCCGCCGGAGCCGCTGGAGCCGCCGGAGCCGCCACGGGAGGAGCCTCCGCAGGAGCCGGAGAGGCCGGCGCCGTCGACTTCGCCTCTTCGAGCAAGGCGCTGATGTCCTCACCGCGATCGCCGATGATCGCGACCGGCGTGTCCGGCGCGAGAGTCTCGCCCGCCTCCACAAGAATCTTGAGGAGTACGCCTTTGTCGAACGAACGAAACTCCATCGTCGCTTTGTCGGTCTCTACCTCGGCAAGGAGGTCATCGATCTCGACGGCGTCGCCTTCCTTCTTCGTCCATTCGACGAGGGTGCCCTCTTCCATAGTCGGAGAGAGCTTTGGCAGTCCGATAATCTTCGCCACGGTGTTCTCCTACGCGTAGGTCGCCCGACGCACTGCACCGACGATGCGGTCGACGGTGGGCAGCACAAGATCTTCCAAATTCGTGGCGTACGGCATCGGTACGTCAAGGGCCGCCACGCGCTCAATCGGTGCATCCAACCAATCAAACGCTTGGCGCTGAAGCTGATCGACGATCTCCGCGCCGGGTCCGCCGTAAGGCCAATGCTCGTGCACCACAACGCATCGATTGGTCTTCTTCACGGACGCGACGATGGTGTCCATGTCGAGCGGTCGCAGCGTTCGCGGATCGACGATCTCACATTCGATTCCGTCCGCAGCCAGCTGCTCGGCGGCTTGCAGCGCGGTGTGGTACGGCCGTCCCCACGCGACGATCGTGCAGCCATCTCCCTCCCGTGCGACGCGCGCCTTTCCAAACGGAATGAGTTCCTCAACGCCTTCGTCCGGGACCTCGCCCTTCACGTTGTAGAGCGTTTCCCCTTCGAGAAAGATCACGGGATTGTCGTCGCGAATGGCGGTCTTCAAGAGCCCTTTGGCGTCCCGGGGAGTCGCCGGCATCGCGACCCAGACGCCCGGAATATTGGTGTAAAACGGGTCCACCGAGTGGCTGTGCTGGGAGGACACCTGCTTCGCTGCGCCGTTCGGACCGCGAAAGACGATCGGAACGCGAATCGTACCGCCGCTCATCTGATGAACCTTCGCCGCGTTGCTGATGATCTGATCAAACGCAACGAAGCTGAAGTTCCAAGTCATGAACTCAATGATGGGTCGAAGCCCAGTCATCGCGGCACCAACACCAACTCCCGCAAACCCTGCTTCTGCGATGGGCGTATCGATTACGCGCTTTTCGCCAAATCGCGCGAGCAGCCCTTCGCTCACCTTGTAGGCACCCTGGTAGTGGCCGACTTCTTCGCCCATGAGGAACACGCTCTCGTCGCGCTCCATCTCCTCGAGCATCGCCTCCCGAAGGGCCTCCCGATATCGAATGGTGCGCATCAGGCACCTCCCTCAGCGTAGACGCCCCACATCACTTCTTCCTTCGCCGGAGCCGCCTCGTCCGCAAACTTCACTGCCGCATCGACCTCGGCATCGACCTCGGCATCGAGATCATCGAGCGCGTCCTCCGTGACGCCAGCCTCGAGAAGACGCTTCTTCGCGATCTCGCACGGGTCTTTCTTCTTTCGCTCTTCAAGCTCCGCGCGACTTCGGTACTTCGCGGGGTCGCTCATCGAGTGGCCACGAAAGCGATACGTCTCGATCTCGATGAATGTCGGCCCTTCGCCGCGCCGCGCTCGATCCACCGCCTGCTTCACTCGGTCGCGCACGACCTGGACGTCGTGCCCCGTAAAACGGTCCCCGGCCATGCCGTAGCCCTGTGCCTTGAGCGTCAGATCGCTCAGCGGCGAGGTCCGAGACATCGGGGTTCCCATCGCATACTGGTTGTTTTCGCAGATGAAGACGGCCGGAAGCTTCCACAGGCCCGCGAGCGACATGCCTTCGTGAAAGCCGCCGATATTCGTCGCCCCTTCGCCGAAAAAGCACACGGTCACCCGGCCGTCGCCGGTGTACGCGGACTTGAACGCAGCACCCGCAGCGATCGCCACATGGCCTCCGACGATTCCCCAACCTCCGAGGAAGTTGTTCTCCACATCGAAGAAGTGCATCGAGCCACCCATGCCGCGGGAGCATCCGGGATCTTTCCCGAAGAGCTCGGCCATCGCGGCCTTCGGGTCCATCCCTCGCGCAAGGGCGATGCCGTGATCGCGATAGGTCTGAAAGACGTAGTCCTTCTTCTCGAGGGCGTCGTCGACGCCCACCGCAATCGCCTCTTGGCCGATGTAGAGATGAAGAAAGCCGCCGATCTTGCCCATCGCATAGGCGCGTGCGGACTCCTCTTCGAAGCGCCGAATTAGGCGCATGGTTCGGTACTGCCGAATCAGTTCGTCACGGCCCGATGCCATGTGCGTCTCCCTCGTTTGGACTCAGTCCGAGGGACGCTAACCGAGGCGTTGTCGCCGCGGCAAGTACGAGAGGACGGAACGAAAAAAGGCCCGCTCCGAAGAGCGAGCCCTTTTTGACGACTTCGGTGATCAGATGCCGAAGTAGTTGGAGATGCCGTACTCGGCCTGGAGCTGAATGAGGTACTCGAGGAAGGACTCCTGCTCCTGGAGACGTTCGGTCGCAACCGTCGGATCGTTCTGCATATCGACAAGGCGACGCAGGTATTCGAAACCAAGCTGCTCTTCCTGGAGGTTGTACGTAAGGCGGGGCTCAACCGTAACCGCAACGTACGGCGTGTGGAGTCGCTCCGAGTTGTACACGACGTAGGTCGCATCCTCGAAGGTATCGCAACCGTTCGGCACGGCCGGGTTCACGAGATTGTGAGCCGGGTCGAGACGCTCGCCGTAGGCACACGCGGGCGAACCGTCGGGCTGGAAGTCCGGGATGTCGTGGCCTGAACCATCGCCAAGGCGGAAGATGATCAGGCGCTGCTCGAAGCTCGAGTCGTAGAAGACAGCGAACTGGGCGAGGGCGAGAATGGTGGCCCAGGAACGAAGGACGATGTTCGACGTCCCGTCGATGGCCGGACCCGGGTACTCGACCTCGTTGCTGTCGACACAGGGCTGTGCAGCGCCGGCGACAACACACTCACCGAGCGCAAGACCGCGGTACCACGACATGTGCTCGATTTCGGGAGACCCACTCGACATATCAACACGCGGGGCGAACGCACGCGGGTTGTCCATGATGACGCCGCCGAAGAACTCGGTGATCGGGATGGCGAAGAGGTCGTAGTAGTTGATGAAGAACCGCTCATCGACCGTGAAGCTGAGGTTCCAGTCACGAATCGCGAGAGCGAAGAGAGCGTAGAACTTGTCCCAGAAGACGCCGCCACGCTCAGCCTTGAAGAAGCCGCGCTGACCGTCCTGGAACTTGGTCCACATGCCGAAGCCGCTTCCGCTTCCGAGAGAGAAGTCAGCGCCGGCCATGTCCATCTCCTCACCCATGAACTCGTAGACATTGCGGTCTGCGTTCATCTGGTAGGAGCCCTCATCCGGGAGGTTCACGAGCTCCATGAACCAGTTCATCGAGTCGATGGACGCTTGGAACTGGTCGCTGAAGCCGATCGGCCCCTCGTTGGCGGTGAAGCCGGGCTCGAAGAAGAGGCGGAAGAAGAGGTGCTGGAAGACCTTCGCCGACTCGAGAATCATCGGGAAGGAGGCACCCGTGCGAACGCCACGGTAGAAGCGGCGGTTGTAGTTGTTCGCGTAGCCCTGGTACCAGTTCTGACGATAGAAATCGATCGTCTCCTGGAAGGACTCACCCGCGTCCTGGCGCGTGCACCACGAGATGTCGATGGCGCGCTCGTCGGAGCAGAAGAGGTAGCGAACCGGGAAGTAGTCGAAGATGCGGTCGCCGTCGCCGTCGATGTTGTACTCGACACCATCCACGGCGTCTCGGACGTCCTCATCGAAGCGGGAGCAGACGCACTCCGCGCGGCCGTCGCAGGGCTCGGGCAGGCGGGTGTAACGCGGGTGCGCTACGCAGCGCTGCGTCACGTCCTGGCCGGGCACGAGGCTCGGCGAGCCCGCCGCGAAACCGCAGTCGTTGTCCACGTTGCAGCTCTCACCACCCGCGTAGGTGGCCCAGAGGTTACGAACGGTCTCGCTGCTGCGATGAAGTCCGTCGGTGGAGTCCGACGACGAGATACGCGGGTCACCCTCGTACATCTCGACGAGGTCGAAGTAGCTCCAGTAGGTCGCGGCCTTCTCGTAGCGGCCAAGACCAGCCGAATCGGAGAGGTCACCGTTGTAGTCCATGATGGAGCCGGTCATGTAGTTACCGGAGCCACGACGAAGGCGCTCGTTGCGCACGCGGCGAAGCTCCTCACGGTAGCTGTTGACCTCCGTGGTACCCACGAAGCCGTCGCTGTTGCCGCCGTTCTCGGGCAGGTCGAAGTCCTCGAGGCGCGGAAGCGCAAGGCCTTCGTTGAGCACGAGATTGAAGTAACCGTCCGCGTAGTTGTTGCGGTCGTAGCTACCGGCGAAGTTGTGGCGGAGACCCACGGAGTGTCCAATCTCGTGGTATTGGACGTTCCGCAGGTACATCTGCTGGATACGAATCGCGGCCTCGCTGTTCGGACGGCCACGGAACGCTTCCGCGTAGTACTCCCACACTCGGTTACGAAGGAAGTCGCGGGGGTCGGTCAGCTGCGCGAAGTCGAAGTTGAGCTTCGCGGCGTGCCAGGCGAGCTGGTTGTGCTGGTCGATGTTCCGGACGAAGTTGTTGTTCCGGAAGGGAGAGATCTGGTCGAGCGTCGCCTGGTCGCGAGTCGTCGCCTGAACGTCGACTCCGCGGAACGCCGAGAGCTGCTCGCCGTCCAGGTGGTTGCCACCAAGCTGACCGAGGTGCGCCTGAAGGATCTGAGGTCCAAGGGCGTCCATGAGGTCAGACTCGATGGGCGTACCCGCAAGGTTACGCATGCGGTCGCTGAAGATGTTGGCCCGGGCGCCTTCACCATGAAGGGTTTCAAGCTTCGGCATCTCGCGAACGATGGTCTCAAGGAACGCATCCCGAAGGCCAAGGCCCGCCGGGAGCTCCGGACGACCGCCGCCGCCCGTACCCGTGCCATCGGCACCGGAGGCGGCTACCGCGATCGGAAGGTCGATGCGGCCCGCGTCTGCGAAGTAGTCACGAAGGTTGTCGCCGACGAGCCAGCGGTCCGCCGCACCTTCTTCACCCGGCGCGCAGCCGCCGTCGTTGACGCAGCGCATGACCGGGAACCACTCGTTGGCAACCATCGAGAGGTTCTGCGTGATGGCCGAAGCGTAGTTCGCGTCCGCCGTGATGAGCTCACCGGTGGTCGGGTCCGCAAGAAGCTCGGACACACCGCCGAAGGCCGTACCGATCTGGTCGATGTAGTTGAAGAACTGGTAGCGAATGTCGCCCTGCTGCTCGTAGCGAATGCCGTTGCCCTCGCCGTCGACGACGTCCGAGCAGGCCATGCCAGCTTCCGTACGCCACCAGTCGCAGTTGTTCGTCTTCAGGGTGAACATGCACTCCGAACCGACCATCTCGTAGCGGTAGGCCGCCGGAATCGTGTAGTCGTCGTAGGAGTCGGGACGGGTCGGCTCCGAGAAGCCGTCCGCGTTCGCGACGTAGCAGTCGACCGGCGCTTCCACGCCGAGGCCGCGCCACTCGTCGGGCGTCACAAAGGGGTCGTACTCGCCGACGCAGGTGCCGTCGCCAAGGTCGTCCGCGGAGCCGCAGAAGCAGTGACGGGTCGGGTCATCGCTCTGGCAGGAGACGTTGATGGCCGCGTAGTTCGGAAGGGCTTCACCCTGCACACCACGCCAGCCACGGACGAAGACCTCGTTCCAGTTCGCCATGACCTCGTAGGCGGGCGCGACCAGGAAGGCCGGGTAACCGTCGTTGAGGTGGTAGGTGACGGGGCGGAGCTCGCGGTCGCGCATCGGAATGGTGCAGCGACGCGCCGAACGGTCACAGGTCGAACCGGCCGTGCCGGGGGTGTCCGCGAAGCGGCCGTCGCACTGCCAGTCGGAGCGACACTCCTGATCGGTGAGGCTCTGCGCAAAGAGATTGTGTCGCGGCTTGTAGAAGGTGAGGAAGTCGGTCTCACCACGGTCCGCCGTGAGGCCACCGACGCAGATATTCTGCTCGAGGTCACAGGCGTGCCCGTTGCATTCCGCGTCGGAGGTGCAGTGAATCGCCTGAACTTCGACACCACGTCCACCGCGGATGTACGTGCGCTGTTCGGTCCGGAAGAGACCGAAACGGTCGAAGTCCTGGTGAGGCTGCACGCCGACGGCGTAGTCGTGGTTCGGCGGAACGCGAAGGAACGCGGTCCGAACCGGGACGGTGATGGTGGAGCAGAAGTTGCCGCCGCCGATGAGGAGGCAGTTGCCACCCGGCGAGAACGCCATCATCGAGACGAAGGACATGTAGTGAATCGTGTCGGCCATCTCTTCCGGCCACTCACCCGCGAAGCGGTAGTCCGGGTCGTCGCCGACGCGAACGAACTGCGGGGCAAGCTCGGGCGGGATCTCGTCGTGGGAACCACGCTCGTCGATCTGGAAGGGAACCGGCTCGTGGCGCCAGCCACGACCCACAAGGCCCGACACGTTGATGTAGTCGTTGAACCAGGAGAAGGAGTTCGCGTGGTTCATCGTCCAGTCGATGCGCATGTAGTCGCGCTCGAACCAGCGACGGTCCGCGGTGTCCTCGACCACGACGTTCGTCGTCTCACCGGTCACCGCGTTGTAGTTACGGCGGATGTCGATGTGGTCCTCGATCATGAAGGCGCCGATGGGCTGACCACGGAAATCGTCGTCACGGCCATCGTCGTTACCGCCGTCGATGAGCTCGTAGGCGCGGTAGGCGTAGAGGAAGTCCTGGTCGATGACCCAGCGAATGCGGGCGATCGTCGCCGAACCACCGCGGTCCACGCCGAGGTCAGCGAAGGAGCTGCCACCGGAGTACATGTAGAGGCTCGCCGCGGACCCGAAGGCCGTGGTGTCGCCGTCGACATCGACTGCGGTCTGAAGAGCCCACCACTCCCCCTCGAAGATTTGCTTGTCGACGAGGTTGACCTGGACCTGGTTGATGTCCGGCGCGCCGGTATTGCACGCCGTCATTGCAAGAGCGGAAAGGATCGCGATTCCGAAACGCATGGTTCCAACCTTAGAGAGACTCGGAGAAACGTTGTGTTGAGTGTTCATCGTGTTCTCCATCAGAAGCGAAGGTAGCTACGAACACCGAACTGGTTTTCGAGCTGGATGAGCTGGAAGAAGAACGATTCAAGTTCCCGCCGACGGTCGTCGAGACGGTCAACTTCGCTATCGAGGAAGCTGACGGTGGTCGGGAGGTCGTAATCGATGTCCGCGACGCGGCTCTGCTGCGCTGCGGTCAGGTTGTCGAGGTCAAGCGGCGTGCCGCCGAAGTCCCCTCGGAAGTTCTGAAGAACATCGAGCAAGAACTGGGTTTCCTCGGCTTCGCGAACCATCTCGAAACCGATCGAGACCTGGTTCGGGATGCCCTCGGAGGGTTCGACCTTACGAGCGATAAAGGACTTGCCGTAGCGGTCCGAGAAGAAGCGCGCGTAGTCGGCTTCCTCCACCGTCGTCACACCCGGGATGAACTCGACATCCGCAGGCGTGGGCGCGAAGCACTGACCGTTGCCTTCGATACAAACGAAGAGCTGGTTCTGGAAGGTGGAGTCGAAGAAGGTGGGCAGGTCGCTGAGACCAAAGACCGCCGCGAGGAACTGAAGCGTGACGTTGCTCCGCGCGCTGACGATCGGCATGTCGCCGAAGATGGTCTGCGTGTCGGGGCGACAGGTCGCCGCGATGGAGCAATCGCCTCGGTAGAAGTCCGGGTAGATGATCGTCGGATCCGTACAGGTCCGGTTCGCTTCCGTGCCGCCCGAAGCACACACCAGGCGAGGTGCGATAGCTTCCGGCTGCTGAACGATGAGACCCTGGAAGATCTGCTGAATCTCAGCCGGGTAGAGGTCGTAGAAGTTCGTGAAGAACGGCACATCCCGCGTGTAGCTCGACGTGAAGCCACGCTGGGTGAGCATCTGCATCGTGAACCACTTCTCGTAGAAGGTTCCGATAAGTTCGATGCGGGTGATGCCGGTGAGGCCGTTCTGGTATTCGGAGTTCGGGTACCGAGCCATACCGAGCGGAAGTGCGAGCTGCGCACCCGGCGTTCGCGGGTCCGTGTTGCGGCGCTCGTAGCGCTGCCAGCCCTCGTCCCAGCGGTATGCACCGATGCCGGGCTGCGAGATGATGCGAGCGTAGAAGTTGAGGACGTCTGCGGTCGCAAGGAAGTGGTCGTCGAATCCAAAGTCCCCTTCGAGGTCCGCGTAGGTGGGATCCTGCGAGTAGCGGAAGAGGAGATCCTGGAAGATCGACTGGAGGATGTTGAACTGCCGTCCGATCAGACGGTTGAAGAGGTAACCACCGATGCTGAAGCTGCTGCGATAGCGGCGGAAGTTCGTGAAGATGTACTGACGGTCGTACTGCTCCGCGACGTTCTGAACGATCTCGCGATAGCTATCGCCCTCATCGAAGCGATGGCAGAGCGCGTGCGTTCCGACGCGATCGTCCGTGCAGAAGCGGTACGGGACCGGCATGTAGCTCGGGGTCGGCGAAGCAGCGGCCTGAGCAGCCGCGTCGCTGTTGAAGTTCGAGCAGATGTTGCCGAAGGCACCACCGTCCGGGTGGGTCACACACTGCTGGGTCAGGCCGGCGTCACGGTTGCCCGCGAGAAGCTCAGCCGAGCGCGCGCCGCCCGAGGAGTAGGGGCAGTCCGCAGCAACGCTGCAGGCCTCACCACCGTGGTAGTACTTGACCCACACACGCTCGGTGTTGATCGGGTTGATCTCGTCGGCGCTAAGGGCGCCGGAGTTGTCGTAGATTTCGACGAGGTCACCGTAGGCGAGGTTGATCGCCATGTCGTCGTAACGACCGGTGCCCGTGGCGGAGCGCTCGTACCACTGGGCGGTGTACTCCATGATGGAGGAGTCCATCCAGCGCTCGATGCCGGCGAGCTCGCGGCGGCGCTTCGCGTCCGTGTAGGCGGCGTTGTAGGCCTGGATCTCCGTGGGATCGAGACCGTTGATGCCACCGTCGAAGTCCTCCGGATTCGGGAGCGGAATCGCGGCGTCGATGGTGTAGTAGCCGTCGTCGTAGTTGGCCGAGTCGGTGCTCGCCATGAAGCTGTGACGAAGGCCGAGGCAGTGACCCATCTCGTGAAGCTGGGTCTGATACATGAGCATCTGGTTGAGCTCAATTTCGAGACGCGCCCGCGGGTAGTCGGCGTGCCGCTCCACGAACTCGAGGACCGAGTTGTCGGTGAACTCGTTCGGCATCATCACGCTCGACTCGCCGATGCGTCGCTCCACATCGTTCTGGTAGGAGATGCGGTCCGCCGCCGTCGTTCGGAAGGGCGAGACGCGATCGAGGATGTTGTCGTTGATGTCCGCGGGACCGTAGCCATCGGGGAGATGGTCGAAGCCAGCCATCGCGAGCGTTTCCACGTTCGCCATCAAGCGACGTTCGATGTCCGTGCCCGCAAGGGACTGAAGGCGCTCAGTGTAGGCGCGGAGCCGACCCTCGGGACCTTCAAGGTTGCGGGCGCGGTCCATATACGCATCCATTCGGCGCACCAGCGTCTCGTGACGGGTCGCCTCGAACGACTCGATGGGCGGCGTGACGAACTCTTCGCGGGCCGCGGCGGGGAACTGCACGTTGTCGGCGTTTTCTGCCGCGTCGCGAATGTCCTCACCGATGATGATGTCCTCGCGGCGAATCGTGCCGTTGATGACGTCGTAGGCCTGAAGGGCCGAGGTGCGGTAGCCGTCGAGGGCCGGGCCGCCGATGTTCGCGTCACCCGCGATGATCTCGCCGGTGATGGGGTCGGTGCGCATCGTCGCCACACCGAGAAAGCCGGTGCCGGGCTGATCGACGTAGCTCATGAACTTGAAGCGAAGGTCACCGCGCTCCTGACAGCCGAGGCCGTCCAGGATGCCGCCGTTTTCGCGGATGCTGCGGAGGTTGCAGGTGTTGTTGCGGAGAACGATGACGCACTCCGAACCCACCATTTCCGCGTCGAACCAACCCTCGAAGTCACGATCGGAGAGACCGGGGTTGTTCATGTTCGGCTGCGCGCCTTCCGGAACGGTGACCGAGCAGTCGTAGGGGTTCTCGACGCCGCGGGCGCGGGCCTGGTCGGGCGTCTCGAAGGGGTCGTACTGACCGGCGCAGTCCGGCGTGATGATGGTCCCGTCGGTGTCGCGAGCGCAGTAGCAGTAGCCCTGCGGGTCGTCTTCCTGGCAGGCAACGCGCGGGAAGCTCGGCTCTGGCTGGCCGCGCAGGTTACGCACCATGCGCATGTAGACCTCGTTCCAGCGGCTGGTCAGGTCGAAGGAGGGCTCGACGAGATGCGCGGGAAGCTCGGTGGAGTTGTACCAAACGTTCTGACGAACGCGGCGGTCGGCGTACGGGACCGGGTTGCCCTCGGCGTCGACCCAATCGCGCCAGATGTTCTGGCGGTTGGCGTTGTAGTTGAGGAAGTCGGTGAATCCGAACGCCGGATCGTCCGCGGCGGAGCTCCGGTCGTAGGTGCGGCGCTCGTTACGGAAGTAGCCCGCGATGTCGTGGCGGCTGTCGAGCCAGTTGACCGGCTCGTACTGGCGCGTGTCCGACACCTTGAGGAAGGCGTTGCGGATGAAGATGGCGGTCGTGGTGCAGGTCGGCGCGTCGGCGAAGATCGACACACACCAGTTGACCGGCCGGCCCGTGAAGGGATCCGGAATGTTGCCCGGGCTGAGGAGCTCCTGGGTCACGAAGGAGAAGTGGTAGAGGTCGCCGGCGGCGTAGTCCTCGGCCCAGTCGCGCTCTTCGCGGGAGCAGCTCTCGCTCTCGTCGTCGAGCCCCTGGCAGCCCATGAAGTCGAAGGTCGGTCGCCAGCTCTCCGGGAAGTCGCTCTGGCCCTGGATGTAGAGCTCGGAGGGCTCGCGGTTGTAGAAACCGATAACCTCGAAAAGGTTCGCGATCTGGCCGTAGTAGGCAGGCAGATGGTTCATCGACCAGTCGACGCGCATGTACTCGCGCTCGTACCAGCGACGGTCCGTGGTGTTCTCCACCAGGACGTTCTGCTCTTCGCCGGTCGTCGTGCTGTAGGCCCGACGAATGTCGAAGTGAGACTCGATCTCAAACGCCGCGACCGGGTGGGTGGCTTCGCCGTCCCCTTCCCCGTCGGGGTTGATTCCCTCGATGATTTCGTAGTCGCGGTAGGCGAAGAGGAAATCCTCGTCGATGACCCAGCGAATGCGGGGCATCGAAGTGTTGAACACCGTTGGATCAACGAAGTCCGACGCGGCGTCACCTGGGTAGGTGCCGACGCCAGCGGCTTCGTAATCCACGTCGATGACAACGCGGGAGTAGTACCAGGAACCCGTGAATAGGCCCTTGTCGACGACGTTGACGCCGACGCGATTGACCGGGGGTTCATCGCTGCAGGCCGTGGCCAGCAACGTGGTTAGAGCAATCAAAGAAATGACCGAGCGCTTCATTCTTCCGAGGCCTCCGGGAACGTCGTTCCCCTATCGAGAGCACGCCGCCATATGCGACGCAGCGCGAAACCTTCAAACAACACACCACCCGTGCCGTAAAACCACGCACGGACGAAGGCGGGGGAATACCGCCCGTGCGCGTCCTTCGCAACCCTCGTGCCAGGATTGCGTTTCCGGGCATTCCTCACGAAAACGCGATCAAACTCGGAGGGTTAGCCTTCAACCCGGATGGGACAACCTGTCGCACCCTTTTGAGAAGACGGAAGATCCCAACGATCTTGGGGAGGATCGAACGCGTCAGAGAAGTAACGGAAATCCCACCTCGGAGCAGGACCACCCACAACGAACGACTCCAGTGCTTCATTTCGCTTGCGAGATTCCGCTGAGAGTGATCGTGAAAGGCACTTCAACGGTTCCGAATCGTTCATCGTGAGGATCGTCACGATCGCGAGTCACGCTCAGAAAGGTCCGGCACCCTGGATCGACTCATGGGAAGAAGAACCAGGTAGAGCAAGCTGAGCGCAGTCGCACACGCGAAGACCAAGGCGTAGCCGTAGGTGTCTCCGAGCACACCTGCGAGAGGTGCCGCCGGCGCTTTTCCAAGCACCTCCACACTCGCGAGAAGCGTGAAGTGAGTGGCACCAATTCGGCGATCGACCTGGGCCATCATGAACGCAAACATGACCGTGGTCAGAGCCCCTCCAAAGAACGCCTCCGCGCAGGCCACGCCGATCACGACGAGCTGATCGGTTTCGCTGCTGAACGCCATCCAGGTTTGAAGGGCATGGGGCACCACGCGGAGCGCTGCGGTGAGGAAGAGCGCGCGGCCCAAAGGCATCGCCGAGGCGAGGAGCCCACCGACCACCGACCCGAGAAGCGACGCGACCATTCCATAGGTCCCAAGGAGAAGGCCGAGATCGGCAGGCGTGTACCCAGCGTCGACGAGGAAGGCGCCGAACATGGCATCCGCCATCTTCTCCCCCACCTTGTACGTCCCGACGATGAGGAGGATCGGCCAGGCACGAAGCGCGTCCCGGGCAAGACGGAATACCTGAGGGCGCTCGCGCGCCTCCTCACCCCTGTCAGGGGCTTGGAGGATCGAGATCCCAAGACCCAGGAGGACGAGGAACGCCATCCCGGCGAAAAGGCCTGGCCATCCGAGAAAGCCACTCGCCCACACGAGAAGACCACCGCCGAGGAGCATTCCGACTTTGAACCCAACGACTTGAGCGATGTTGCCGAGGCCGAGATGTTGGGTGTCGAGGACGTCGACCGCGAGACCGTCGACCGCGATGTCGAGCGTGGCTGCGACCAGGTTCGCGCTGAACAGAAGGCCGAGAAGGAGCGCGAGGAATCGATCCGGCGGCGCGAAGGCACAGAGGCCGCAAACAACCGCCAAGAGAAGCTGAAGCGGCAGGATCCAAGAGCGACGACGTCCCCAGCGACCACCGCCGTGTCGATCGACGAGAGGCGACCAAAGGACTTTGAGCATCCACGGGAGTGCGAGGAGGTCCAAAAAGCCGATTTCGGTCAGGGAAACGCCGCTTGCCCGGAGAAATGTGGGCAGCGCGGTCGCCTGAAACCCGAAAGGCAAACCTTGCACGATGTAGAGCGAGGCGAGCCAGGCGAGACGTCGAATCAGAAGAAGCGGTGGCGCGGAGGACATGTCGACAGCTCTCGGCGCGGGCGGCATCATCCCCGGCGATGACGATGGTCTTCCCGACGCTGGCCGATCTGCAAGCGGCCCGGGAGCGAATCGCGGGAAGAGCGCACGAGACGCCCGTGTTCACGTCCCGCTCGCTCGATGCCGCGTGCGACGCGTCCCTCTTCATCAAGTGCGAGAACTTTCAAAAGGTGGGCGCGTTCAAATTCCGCGGGGCGTGCAACGCGATCTTCGCATTGACGGAGGAAGAGGCCGCAAATGGGGTCGCGACACACTCGAGCGGCAATCACGCGCAGGCCGTTGCACTCGCTGCGTCACTCCGCGGCGTTCCGGCCCACGTGGTGATGCCGACAAACGCGCCTGCCGCCAAACGCGCGGCGGTGCTCGGCTACGGCGCAAGGGTGATCGACTGCGCCCCAACCCTCGAGGCGCGCGAGACAACGCTCGCGAAGGTGGTCGCGGAGACCCACGCGCACGAGGTTCATCCCTACAACGATCCCTTCGTGGTGGCGGGCCAAGGCACCGCGGCGCTCGAGCTCTTCGAGGAGGTTGGGCCCCTCGACACGTTCCTCGTTCCGGTGGGGGGAGGTGGCTTGATGAGCGGCTCCGCGTTGGCTGCGGCTGCGGTGTCGCCAGGGACCTCGGTGGAGGGGTGCGAGCCAACGCTCGCCAACGATGCGGCGGAGGGACTTCGAATCGGGGAACGCCAGCCGCCAAATCCCCCCACCACGATCGCAGACGGCCTTCGAACGGCTCTGGGCCCGTTGAGCTTTGCGATCATGAAAACGCACGTGCACACGATTCACACCGTGAGCGAGGCGGAGATCGTGGCGGCGATGCGCTTCGTCTGGGAGCGTCTAAAAATCGTGATCGAGGCGTCGTCCGCGGTGCCTTTCGCGGTGGCGCTCCGCGGAGACGTCGCAAAGCGGCGCGTAGGCATTGTAGTCTCGGGCGGGAATCTGGATCTCGATCGACTCCCGTGGCAGGAGGTCTGAGTGGACGCGTATCAGGGTGGCCGCACACAGCTGACGAAGTTTGATCGCCTTGCGGTGTGGATCTGCGTCCTGGGCTCAGGCGTTATGGCAGCGCTCCACATCGTTCTCGTGCCCAGCGCGCGCTCGGTGTACTCGGACGTTGACGACCTCATTCGCGGACTGACGAAGATCGTCATGGCGCCGGGCTATGGGGCAGCGTCGGTGATGCTGATGCTCTTTCTGGCGTACTACGGCGCGCGAATGAGGCGGGCCTACAACAACCAGACGGCGAGTAACGTGCTCTTTCTGGGGATCGTCTTTTCGCTCGCGACAAACGGCCTGCTGATCTGGGCGCTCTACACGCCCGCAGGCCGCTCGATGCAATACCTTGGGTAGGCAGACCTAAAGGCGCGTGATGACGGTCGGGCGCGGGCGACGACGACGGCGCCGGCGGCGACGGGTCGGGGCGCGCTCCTCTTCGAAGGACTGATCCCAGGTGAAGACCTCGTCGTGTCCTTCGAGGCGGAACTGCATGCCGGGCTCCTGCGGGCGCAGACGCGGATTGCCGGTGGTGTCGATCTTCAACCGAAAGTCCGTGTTGGCGTCGGCGGTGCGAATGATGTGCGCAACGCCGGCCTCGTTCGTGCGGGCGACCTCTTGACCGTCGAGAAGAACGGGAAGGTCCGCCTTGCCGGTGCGAACAACAAAGACCGCCTGACGCTGGAGCGGAACGCAGCCGAGATTCATGTGAAGGCCGGTCTGGACGGTGGGATCCAGCGCCTGGAAGTGGTGAAGCCGAAGCGTTTTGGCGCCCTCGGGCTGGTGATACCCCTCGGGGCACTCGTAGGTGATTTGCACCTCGGCGCCATCGGGGCCGCGCAGCATCGTCTGGACCAGACCATCGTCGTCCGACGCTCCGACGTTGGCGCCGTTCGCCGAGACGGCCACTCCCGAGAGAGGAACGCCCTCATCCGCCTCCGTCGCAAAGGTGACGGTAAAGCTAGAAACCGTGGACTGCTGGGGGCCTCCGCAACCAAGCGCCAGCACGACAAACCACATCTTCCTCATCACCACCTCCATCAGCCACACGGGGTTCCGTTTCGACGGACACCGCGCCGGCACTCGAGCTTGGCTCGAAGCACCGCAATCACCCCACTATAGGTCTCGTTCGGGAACTCCCTTTGTAAATAAAGGTAATATCCGAGCGACTGGCGGAGCTCGTTCGACATCATGGAATCGACCGCGAGCTTTTCGACGGCCAGCCGAGTCGCCTCTGCCCCGGCGGCTTGACGCTGCTCTTCCGTGGCCTCGTCGCCCAGCGCGGCGATGGCTTCGGAGCGAGGACGGTCGATGGCGACGTTGATCGACGCCTCTAGATCCGACACAGCGGCGGCCTCATCCTGACGAATCCGACTTCGGTCGGCCTGAATCCGCTCGCGAAGCTGATCCGCGCGGGCACGCGCTTCCTGCGCTTGGTTCGCCTGCTGCGCCGCAGCCGCCGCGTTCGCCGCGTCTTGGGCGGCAGATTCACGAAGGGAGATGAGAACGACGCCGGCAATGGCGACAACCAAGGTGACCCCGAGAAGAATGAGGGTGCGCTTGGGCGGAAGCTGGAGTTTGCCGGGCTTCTTTTCCGTGCCGTCTTCGATGGGAGGAAGCGCAAACTTCGTCCCGCCCGGTCCGGTGGTCTCGCGCGTGCCGGTGCTCTCTTTGTCCATGCTGAGCACATCGGTGCTCAGTTGCGAGGCCATGAGGGTCGGCCGTGCATCCGTCCCGCCCCCACCTCCGACGCCGGGGCGAGGGGCAGCGGGCGGCGGTCCTGCGGCCGGAGCCGGCGCGGGCGGGGGTGCAGAAGGCCGAATCCCGAGCGCTTCGGTGTCCAAGATCTGTGTCTTGAACTCAGGCGCGGGAGCGGAGGTTGAATCTCCAAACTGCGGGCCCGAGGGCATCGGCATCCCCACGGTGGGTGCCGCCGCCCGAGGCGCGTCGCCCGTCGATCCGCCAAGGCCCGGTCGGGGAATGGAAGCCGCGGCGGCCCCTGGATCCAACATTCGCGTCGCTGCCGGTTCAAGCGGAGACGCCGAAGGTGCGGGCGCAGTCCCCGCACTTGGAAAACCTGCGCTCGGCATCCCCGCACTGGGTGCACCGGCACTGGGTGCACCCGCGCTCGGCATCCCTGCACTAGGCGCACCCGCACTAGGCGCACCCGCACTGGGCACACCCGCACTGGGAAATCCCGCATCCGACGTTACGCCCGGAATCTCTCCCTGAAAGATGGCCGTCGCTCCATCGTCCGAAAAGTCGGTATCCGTCGTGGAGGCGATAACACCCCCCGCGACGCCGATCGATTGGGACGACTCCACCGTCATCGCGGCGCGCCCGAACTCGACCCGGCAGCGACCGGTGAGTTGACGCCACGCCTGCACGCGTTCGCCGTCGACGGTGAGGGTTCCAGCCATCGGTGGACCCACCCACAGCGATTTGCCATCCCAATAGAGCTCAAAGTGAACGGCTTCGACACCGTCCGCCTTGACGTTCCACCCCGCCTGCGCCCCGCTTCCAACGGTGACGCGTGCTTCGGGGAGCTGGCTTGATAGATCCCAGGTGGCCGCGGGCGAAACCCCCTGCACCACTTGAACGCGAGCCCAGTGCGTAGGTGTCGACATTGGACCTGCTGGACCTCCCATCACGAGATTCTACTCAGTTTCTTCCCATTCTGATCAGTGGGTTGCCATTCCGGCGCCAGGATCGTCGTTGCTCGGGATCTCAAACCCCGCTGCTTCCGCCGCCTGGTACATCACCTGGGGCAGCTCAAGACCAAGCGCGCGAATCATATCAATGCATCGCGGGATCCGTCCCGTCGGCACGAACTGGGAGATGACTTTCCCGTCGTTGTCGCGCCCGAGGTACTTTCGAATGAAGACGTCCCCGAGCTGGTACCCCGTCGACGGGTCGTACCCAAGGACCTCGGTGATGTGGGTGACGCAGCGCGACCCGTCGAGGAGGCGCGTGGTCTGGACGATAAAGTTAATCGCGGACGCAATCTGCGAGCGCATCGCCTGGAGAGGGATGTCGACGTCGCTCATCATCGCCATGGTCTCAAGACGGTTGAGGGTGTCGATCGGGTAGGTCGCGTGAACCGTCGAGAGACATCCACCATGACCGGACGTCATCGCCTGGATGAGCTCCAGGGCCTCACCGCTACGAATCTCACCGACGACGATGCGGTCGGGTCGCATACGAAGGGTCGCCTTGAAGAGGTCGCGAATCGTCACCTGACCCCGTCCGCGCGGATCGGGCGGCTGCGCCTCCATCTGAACAACGTGCGGAAGCTGAAGCTGGAGCTCACGCGCATCCTCGATCACCACGACGCGCTCGTCATGACCCGCGAACGACGAGAGGCAGTTCAGCATCGACGTCTTTCCAGAACCGGTACCGCCCGCAACGATGACGTTCTGTTTCGCCGCAACGATCGCGCGCATCGTCTCCCCCGCCTCCGGCGTGAAGCTTCCAAACTCGAGAAGCTTGTCGATGGTGAGGGTGTCTTTGGAGAAGCGACGAATCGCGACGCTCGGCCCGTCGGGAGACGCGGGGGGAATCACGGCCTCGACACGCGACCCGTCCGGAAGGCGCGCTTCCAAAATGGGGTTGTGAGGATTGAGCTGGCGACCGACGAACTGCGAGAGGTTTCGCAGCGCTGACATCAGGGCCTCGTGGGAGGGGAACTTCGCCTCGGTCTTGTGAAGCCGCCCCTTCATCTCGATGTAGATCTCGAAGGGCCCGTTGATCATCACCTCGGAGACCGCCGGGTCGTCGAGAAAGGGACGAATGGGATCAAAGAAGTTGAGGAGCGTCTGCTCGAATACTTCGCGCGGGATCGTCATGTCACGTCTCCTTCGACGCTCCCCTCGGGTGGGGTCTCGTGCGGCGGCAGTCGAATAATCTCCGGCTGCTCGTGCCGTTGATCGAGCCAGCGGCGAACCTCGGCCGCGTGATCACCACGAGGAGCAAGCTCGAGGTAGCGGTTGAACCAGCGCGTCGCCTCCTCCTCGTCTTGCATCTGGTCGCGGTACATCGTTCCGAGCGTATAGTAAGGGTTTGCTTCTTGGGGCGCGTCCTCGATGACTTGCTCGAGTTCGCTCTGTGCCCGGGAAACGCGGCCCAATCCGAGATGCAGGGTCGCAACAACGTAGCGAAGGGACCAGTTATCGGGGTGATCCCGAAGGTAGGGCTCCGCGTGGCGTAGGGCGGCCGCGTGGCGCTGGCCCGCGACACAGACCTGAAGGAGCGTCGGAAGCGCTTCCTCTCGGGAGTATCCGCGCTCGATCGCGGCGACGATGTACTGCTCGGCTCGAACGAGGTCCCCTCGGCCGGCGAGTGCGGTCCCGTGGTTGTAGAGGCGCTCCGCCTCTACCCCCTCCAAGGGATCTGGCATGGCCTGCCGGGAACTTGAGCTAGCTCCGGCGCATCCAATCACGCCCCAAAGGACGACCGCGAGTCTTGTCATCCCCGCCGAATATGCCCTTTCGGGCGCAGGGATTCCAGCGAAACGGGGCGGAATTACTCCCTTCGTTCCCGCTGCTTGTCCCACTTCGCCTGCACGACCCGACGCGTGCGGTCGATCCACACCACGTAGTCGTTTTCTCCGTCGATGTAAGAAACGAGACGCCCAAGGGCCCGGGTTTCCAAAACCGCACGCTCCCAGTCCTCGGTCTGAAGCGCGTGGTGGAGCCGAAGGCGGCGAGAGGCGTACTCCGCGTTGACGCTCTCGATCATCGCTTCGCGCTGGGCCTCCATCTCGCGCGCCTTTTCGGCATTTCCGAGCGCTCGATAGCAAACCGCCGCCTGATCGTAGAGGAGCACCGCCGAGACTCCGTCCCGGGGGTCGTACCGCATGCGGTCGCCACGGCTGTGCGCGCGGTATTCGATGGCGTTCGCGTTTTCGGCCGCGTTGTCGCTCGCCGGACACTCCGCGGTCTGGGTGAAGAGTTCGGGGGGCTCGATGCCGTCGGCGGAGGGAAGCGCCTCGGCGGTCTCACCCAGGAAAAGGAACGCGGCGCCACCGAGTGCCACAACGAGGGCCACCAGCAAGAGCGGGTTGACCTGATTCTCACCCTTCGTCGCGCGCTTGTTCGTCACGCGAATGCGAAGGCGGCCGATGGTGAACTCGGCGCCCCAGGGAACCATTCCGTTCTCGAAGGGCTTGCCCTTGTACATGGTCTGCGTGATGGCGCCTGCGGAGGTGCTGACCCAGCAGCCTTCCTTACCACGGGGGGCGATCAGGAGATGCTCGAGCTCAAGCTCGCGCGCGGCCGGAATCGAGATCTGGGCGGACCCGGACTTTCCCACCGTGGCCTGGTTGCCCTCGATCGGGAACCGCTCCTGGGTCCCATCTGGATTCACTACTTCGACGAACGCATCCATTCGAACATCCCTCGATTCGAATCAAAGCCCTGTGCTCATCCACTTCACAACGAAGGGACCGAGCAGAAGAAAGAGAACGCAGATGAACATCAGCATCATCGGGCCCATCATCATAAGGCCGGCCTTTGCTGCGCTCTCCTCGGCGCGAACGCTGCGTCGCATGCGGAGCATTCGCGCCTGAATCATGAGGATCTCAGCGAGAGGCGTACCCTTCGCCTCCGCCTGCACGACTGTCGCGACAAAGTCCTTCACACTCTCGATCGGCACTCGCTCCGCGAGACCCTCGAGCGCCTTCCGGCGGGTGTGGCCGAGGTCGAGCTCCTGCAGAAGTCGCATCAGCTCCTCCTTGAGGATCGCGTCCTTCGACGAGGACTTGTCCACGATCTGCTTGATGGCGCCAGGAAAGTCGAGACCGGCACTCATGCAGAGGGACGCGAGGTCGATCGCTGTGGGAAGCGAGCGGTTGACCGACTTGAATCGCTCCTGCGCCTCGCCGGTGACCTGGAGCCAGGGAAGGTAGCCGCCGAGAAAGGTCGCGAAGATCACGATCGCAACGGGCATCCCAGCGAGGTACGCCATCCCCAACCCGAGCGTCGCAAACCCCACCGCGCTGAGCAGCGAGAGGGCGAGAAAGTCGTTGGCGCTAAGTCCAAGGTAGTCACCGGCGTAGGTGATTTGGTCCTGGACCGTCTTGCGCAACTTCGGAAGCGAAAGCCCCTCGAACCAGCCGGAGACGAGCCGCATGGCAGGCTCAGCCGTCTTAAAAAGACCGCCTTCCTCGAGCGCCAGACGACGCTTCAGGCCACGCGATCCAAGTTCGGGACGGGCCGCCGGGGGATTGCGTCCAAGAACGAACGTGATGACGAAGAGCGAACCGCCGATCAGCGCGAGCGCTGCGTAGCCGAGGAGTTGCGCGGGCATCAGATGTCCACCGCGAGAATCTTACGGGCCCAAATGATCGCCACGAACCAGAAGGTCATGGAGATGGTGAGGATGATGTACCCGATGAAGTTGCTGGTCAGCGGAACGAGCCAGTTGCGGTCGACCATGGTGAGAATCCCGGACATGGCGAAGGGCATGACCGCGAGAACGATGACCTGACCCTTACCCTCCGCGGTCTTCGTACGAACGACACCCTCAAGGCGCGCCATTTCACGAAGCGACGCGGCGGACGTCTCCAGAATCTCCGAGAGATTACCACCCGTCTGACGCGCGATAACGATCGTCGCCAGCGCGCCGGAGATGGTTTGGCTCTGCATTCGCTCCGAGGCGTTGAGGACGACCTTGTCCACCGGCGTTCCGAGCTGGTTCTCCTTCACCATGAGGTCGAGCTCTTCGCTCATCGGCGGTCGCGTCAGGTTCACGGTCGAACGAAGCGCTTCACCGATGGCGGGCGTCGCCTTCAGGGAGTTCGAGAGCATCAGCAGCCACGAGTCGAGCTGCGCCTCGAGCTCTTCGACTCGCTGGGCGCGCTTATTTTCGAGCCAAGCCCATGGCAACACCATGACGAGAACAATCGCCATGATGAGGAGCACGTTCCCCGTCAGGATCAGGAGAATGATGCACACGCAGATCCCGACAAGTTGGCCCTGCGCGATCTGGTTGCCCGTCGTCCGGAGCAAGAGGAATCGGATGTAGGTGTCGAGGAACGCGGTGTACTGGCGCCACTTCCCCTTCATCGGGCTGTTGGGCAACGCGACGGAGAGGTACACGAAGAGCCCGCTGCCGATCCCCATCAGGGCGATCGCGATGTAGCCAGAGAGCGAGTTGGCGAGAAATCCCGTCATAGGTAGTCCGTCCCGTCCACCAACCCGTAGGTGATGAACTCATCGAGGAAGGACGGCAGGTAACCGCTCGCGCGGAACTCCCCGAGCACCGTGCCGTCGTTCTTCGTGCCCGTGCGGTAGTACGCGAAGATGTCGTTGAGAACGAACTCTCCCTCTTCGTTGAGCCCGTTGACCTCCGTGATCGCGCTGACGCGGCGCGAGCCGTCCGAGAAGCGAGTCTGCTGAACGACGAGGTGAATGCTGCCGGCGATCTGCTCGCGGATTGCGCGGGAGGGAAGATCGAGACCACTCATCAAACAGAGGGTTTCGATACGCTTCATCGCCTCTTCCGGACTGTTCGAGTGAGTCGTCGTCATCGACCCCTCGTGACCGGTGTTCATCGCCTGAAGCATGTCGAGTGCTTCGCCACCACGACACTCACCGACGACGATGCGGTCAGGACGCATACGAAGGGAGTTCTTCACGAGGTCGCGAATCGAGAACTCGCCCTTGCCTTCCATGTTGGCAGGACGGGTTTCGAGAGAGACGACGTGCGGCTGCTCGAGACGCAGCTCAGCCGCATCCTCGATGGTGACGATGCGTTCCTGCATCGGGATGGACGCAGAGAGAACGTTGAGAAGCGTCGTCTTTCCGCTACCGGTGCCGCCGCTGATGATGATGTTCTTTCGAACCTGCACGGAGCGCTGAAGAAAGAGCGCCATGCGCTCGGTCATGGATCCGAACTTGACGAGATCCATGATGGAGAGCGGGTTCTTCTGGAACTTACGAATCGTGATGCACGCGCCGTTGATGGCGAGCGGCTTGATGATCGCGTTGACGCGGGAGCCGTCCTTGAGACGTGCGTCGACCAAGGGCGTCGACTCGTCGATCCGCCGTCCGAGCGGCGTAACGATTCGTTCGATGACCGCGCGGGCGGACTCATCATCGGTAAAGCGCAGGTCCGTCGCGCGAACCTTGCCCTTCTTTTCGATGTAAATCTTGTAGGGGTGCACGACCATGATCTCGCTGATGTCGTCATCGGCGAGGAGACGCTCGAGAGGGCCGAGTCCGAGTGCCTCATCGGCCATCTCGCGCTTGAACGCCTGATGGTCCGCGGTGTGCGGGATGTCGTGCTGGAGCTGCTGGAAGATGCGCTGAAGGGCCGCGTTGACCTTCGGTCGCATCGTGTCGTCGTCCATCGACGTTCGGTCGAGGTTCACGAGGTCGAGGTGATCGAGGAGCATTCGGTGAACGCGACGGCGAAGCTCCACGCTGATCTCCGCGGTGCCGCCCGCGATCTGGAGAATCTCTTCCTCGGGCGGTTCCTGCGACAGAAGCTCTGCGACGGAGCTCTTCTTTTCCGAACTCTGTGGAGAGGACGAGGAGGAGGAGGAGGACGACGTCGACGTGCTCCCCGAAGGGGGTGCCTTTGCCGGTGCGGGCTCGCCAAGACGCCGAAGCCGAACGAGATAGGGTCCAATTCGAAGCGGGATATTCGGCGGGGTGTCGACCTTGCTGCGCTTGACCCGCTGATTTCCCATCAACGTGCCGTTGGCCGACTGGTCGGTGAGCTTAAAACCCCGCGCCGAGGGCTCGACGATCAGATGACGCCGACTCACTTCAGGAGACGGAAGCACCACATGGCAACTCGGATCGCGACCGATCACCACGGGCCCAGTCGCAGTGATCGGCAGCTCCTCAACGGAACCATCGGGCATTTCGATAGCGAGCAGCACACCGCTACTCATCGCGTACCCTCCGATGCCATCTTCTTCCTCACTCCTTAGTCGTCGTCTTCTTCATCCGCCGCCGGCCTGGGCGGTCGGGCCCCTGGAACGCGAGGCTGCTCAACGAGCTCAACCTCGTCGACCCCGCCACGGTAGTCCTCGTACATCCGGATCGCCTCTTGAATACGGTTGCGCTGCTGAAGCGCGACCGGCTCGACGATCGTGGGCACGATGAAAAGCAGCGTCTCGGACTCCTGGAAGGAGCGGCTGTGGCTTCCGAAGAGCGCCCCGAGAATCGGAATCTGGCTAAGGCCCGGAAGACCCTCGCGCGCGCGACCCTCGGTCCTGGCGATGACACCACCGAGCACGACCGCCTGCCCGAGCTCAAGGTTCACCAGCGTCGTCAACGTCGATACGTTTCGGCCGGGAACCTCGCGGTCGTCCACCAGGTCCGACACGTCCGCGGTCACCTGAAGCTCGATTCGACCCGTCTCCGGATCGTAGCGAGGAAGGCAGGTGAGCTCGGTACCGAACTCGATCGACTCGATCGTATTCTGCAGCGCACCCGCGACGATGACGTTGACTTCACCGCCCACGTCGATCTGCGCCTGCTCGCCGTTGACCGTCGTGACGCTCGCCTGGCGATAGAGGCGGGCCCAACCGTTCGACTGGGCGATGTCGATGCGCGGAAGAAGCGACTGCGAAATCAGGTTGATGTTCGTCGTCGTTCCGCCACCGGATCCCGAAACCCAGTTGAGGTTGAGGTTCGCGGTGCTGTTGGCGCCACCGATGCTCGGCGGAAAACCAATGCCGATCGCGTGGGAGTACGAATCGGAGAGCTGAACAAAGTAGAGATCGAGGCGAACATTTTCGCGCTCCTCCACTCGCCCATCGGGCACCTCGTCCGGCGTGTCGCCGCCTGGCACTCGGATGCGATACGAAACCTGGCTGCCGTCGCGCATGATCAAGAGCAGCGAGGTCACACCCGGTCGTTGACCGACGATGATGAACCGGTCCTGCCGGTCCGTAAGTCGAATGTCGACGATGCCGCGAAGACCTTCGGAAAAGCTTCGAACACCATCCGCGGAGAGCGAGATTTGCTCGCCTACCTCCACGGTGAGCTCGCGGGGATCCTGGGCGAACGCCGTTGACGCCAAGGCCACGAGCAAGATTGCAAGAACTCGAACCACCTTCATTGTGCCTCTCATTGGGTCCTTACCGTTACCGTCCACCAGAGGGGATCCTCATGATCGCCTCAACCATGGGCTGCCGGCGCATGCGGGCCACCTCGATGCGGGCCGGCTCGACAAGATCCGTATCCGTCGTCTCAGGAATGCCGTTGACGATTTCCACGTCGTCCGGGTTGCGGAGGATGAGCTGCAACTCTCCGCGGTCGCGCGCGTGAGTCAGCATCGTTGCCTGCTCGATCGTCACCGCGACGCTCACCTCGAGGCGCGCCGCTTCGCGCTCCTCTTGGGTCTGGTCGGGTCCGCCCGTATCCGCACCGACCGCGAGCACAAGCAAGTTCTGTTGGAGCGGAACCGTCACGCGCGTCTCGCCTCCCGGGCGGTTTGCCGTGAGAAGTACGTCCACGCGGTCACCGGGCCGGAGCAAACCGCCGAAGGAGGATGTCGCGCTCGTTTGAATCGTCAGCGCGCGCATGCCTTCGCGAAGAAGCGTGGAGAGGTCACGTCGTTCGGACGCGCCGGTCGCCAGGTCACTCCAGAGCAACGATTGGTTTGCGCGCAGCGCGGTGCTGACGCGAATGCCGAGGATGCGTTGACGATCCCCCGCGAGCACATGTCGATCTTCGACGTACGCTTGCGGAAGCGATCGCGTGGCGAGTGCCTCGACGGCGAGCGGCTCACCGATCGGCACATCCGCCGTCACCATCAGCACCTCAACCGGTTCGCCACCTGCGGCTTCCTGTTCGAAGCGGCGCATGTACAACACAAAGAGCGCAATTCCGACGATTGCGACACCAAAGGCCGCCATAAGAGCAGTTCGGTTCATCTCACCTCACCCGCGTTCACGAGGGCAGACCATACCCCAAGCGCCCGAACTGGCGGTAGCCCCCTTTACGATCCCTTTACGTTCAGAAGGACAGCCCGAGCGCCTGAAATAACTCCGTTCGCGACCAGAGCAGAACGGCGATGCACCCCGCGAAGAAGGCGGGACCCATCCGGATATTGCTCATTTGCTCCCGGCGAATGGGCTGGCGTTTGTCCTTGGGCAGAACGGGATTCACCAGCAAAAAAAGCACATTTCGGAGTGTTTGGAGCATGCGACGTTCCCAAAGAAGGCGAACGATGGCGTAGATCCCAGCGGCAAAGACCGTCGCGATCAAGATCTCCACACCGCGCTGTACCCCCACGAGAGCACCCATTGCCGCGAGGTGTTTGACGTCCCCTCCGCCGCCGCCTCCGTATCTGAAGATGATGTAGAAGACGAAGCTGCACACAAAAATGCCGATGGCGGAGCTAAGCGCCGCCATCGGCCCGTAGATTGCGAGGTACACCAACGGCGCCACGAGAGGGGGGAGCGTGAGCCAGTTGGGGATACGCGTAGACCTAAGATCGGTGATGGCCGCCACCAATGAAATGGCAGCGGCCACACCAAGACCACAAAGGTCAGCTAGGTCGGGCAGAAGCATGTCCGCCCGTAGTTAGGTCAGGATCCGCCGCCAGTCTCAAGGCTGGAGATCTGCCCGGTTGCCGAGGATGCCTGCGTGCGAACTGCGTTACCGAAGGCACGCCACGCGACGATTCCGATGATGGCAATAAGAATCAGGATGATGATGTACTCGACGGTCGAAAGTCCTTCGTCGTCGTTCAAAAGAGCCTTCTGCTCGTGATCGATCTTCATGGATACCCTCTCTTGTGTTCCCGTCCCGAAAGCCCCATCGGCACGAGACCGTCCTTCACGCTTTGTGGTGTAGTTGTTCGATGGGATCATTGTCAAACGACAGCTTGGCTGGAACCCATCTTGTTTCGTCTGGGGTTCTTTAGTGCAACGCAGATGCCAGCGATCGAGCAGCGGTCGGCATTCTTGTGCTAACCCAAAAATTTCAAACACTTAGGCGGCGAGTCTCTCATTCTGAGCGCAGACGGTGGGGAGAGATGGCCCCTGTACACCCCAGTGGAGTGGGGGATCCTCAGCCTCTGGCGGGAACCGTTGGCCCCACCGGGTTCTGGCGACCTCAGTTTACGGAGACCTGTGTGGGCGTGAGGGTGTCCAACGTTCCGGCACCAAGACCGAGGGAAGCGCCAAATCCCCAGCAGAACACCTCACCACCCACGATCGCACAGGTGTGGTTGAGACCGGCGGCGAGCGCGGAAGCGGCTCCGGGCAAGGATTCGAGCAGTGTCGGCTGCACGACCTCTCCGGAGATTCCGAGCTGACCGTTGGCGTTGGCGCCCCAGCAGGCGACCTCCCCTGCAACCGTGAGCGCGCAGGTGTGCGCACCGCCCGCGACGAGCAACGCCAAGGGGGAACTCAACATCGAGAGATTGGTCTGCACTGGAACGGCCTGGTCGATCACAGAGGTGTCGCCGAGCTGGCCCGCGTCGTTGCCACCCCAGCACCAGACTTCGCCGGCGGCGGTGAGGACGCAGCTATGCCACTGGCCGAGCGCGAGCTGCACGGGGGACTCAAACCCTTCCACCTCGACAACCGGCGTCGGAATCGAGCGGTCGACGGAGGTGCCATCACCAAGCTGTCCGCGCTCGCCAGCGCCCCAACAGGACACCGTTCCTTCGGGTGTGATGGCACAGACGTGCGCGCCGCCGATCGCGAGCTGGGCTGCAGACACCCCTGTTCGCTGCGGCACGGAAACGTCCATCGCCGTTCCGTTTCCGATCTGTCCGCGTTCGCCGGCGCCCCAGCAAAGGACTTCTCCCGTTGTGTCGATCGCACACGCAAAGCCCATGGTGTTGGCTCCACCTCCGGGATCGAAGGGGCTTCCGTCCCCACCGCCGCTCGGGCCGAAACGGGAGGTTTCCACGCTTGCAACCTGGCCGATGCTGACCGGCGTGAGGGTCTCCGTTCCGAGATCGACCGTTCCGTTTCCGAGCTGGCCGTTGCCGTTGGGCCCGAGGCATTGAAGACGGCCCGCTGAGGAGACGACGCAGGTGGGATCGCCAAGGGCGAGACGACCCTCGACGGGCGAGACGTCGCTGATCTGCGGGGTGCCGTTCACGAACCAGCAGCTCAGGCGGTCCGGGGGAACATCCAGGACGAGCCCGCCTGCGCCGAGGGGGATGGAGCCTGCGAGCGATCCTGCGTCCACCCCGGCGTCCGGTGCGCCCGCGTCGAATCCACTGTCCACCCCCGCGTCCACGCCGGCGTCCATGGCACCCGCGTCGAGTGTGCCCGCGTCCTCTCCGCCGGCGTCCTCTCCGGCGTCCGCAACCGCGCTGTCCGTTCCCGCG
The DNA here is from genome assembly GCA_039186435.1 of Myxococcota bacterium. Taxonomy (GTDB): domain Bacteria; phylum Myxococcota_A; class Polyangia; order Polyangiales; family Houyiibacteriaceae; genus JALVDI01. The sequence continues at coordinate 32,337 of JBCDAA010000041.1, forward strand.
TCCATCGCGACCGCTCCATCGACGCCACCGTCACGCGCTGCGGAACTGGATCGAAGCGCACAGGTGATGCCCGGCCCAATCGCGATTTGAGTGACGACAGCGCCCCCGCCCGCAACTTCGTTGTCGCATCCGAGGAGCCCGATGAGGAGTGCGAGGAGTGCGTTCGTTGACCCGATTCGTGATCGATGACGCATACGCCGACTCTACAGCCGACGGCGCCTCCTGGCGATCAGCATCAGGAAAAGACCCGCCACGGGCCACGAGGTCCCGCCAGCCGTGGAACAGCCGCCGCCGCCTCCACCGCCGCGAGTCTCGCCCGGCCGCGCGCAGAGGAGTTCGCCCGCGTTGTCGACGCATGCAAACCCGGAGGGGCATCCCCCCGCCGCACCGCAGGGTTGCGTGCAGCGCGGTTCGCTTCCGACCGGCACGCAGCGGCTCGAGAGGCATTCGTCGTCGACGGCACAGACGTCCCCGAGAACGCCCAGGTCGGAACGACAGAACCCCTCCGTGCAGGAGAAGTCGTCGTCGCAGGTGTCGGTGCACGTCGACGAACATATGCCCTCGACGCACTGCAGGGTTCCGCGGCAGTCCGCGGCGTCGAGGCAGCGATCTCCATTTCCACCAAGCGCGCCGCGCGCACACGAACCGGTGCGGCAGTGAAACCCGTCCGGGCAGCTCGCGAATCCTTCGCAGTCGGCGGTGCAGTAGCTGTCTTCACCGTCGACCAGGCAGCGGCCGCTCCCGCACTCCGCATCCGCGTCACAGGGTTCACCAAGGCCGCGGGCCCCGCTGACGATCGACGGATCCACGCAGCCCCCGCACGCGTCGGTTCCCGCCGCGCAGACGTCTCCCGTCGGACAGGCGCCCGCGCCGCCCTGACAGCGGTGCACGCAGCGCCGGTCTCCGTCGCCCGGATCCATACACGCGAGACTCTGACAATCGGTGTCCGCGTCGCAGGATTCGCCGAGCGCGCGGCTTCCCTGCTCGCCGGCGACGCAGGTTCCCTCGCAGCCGCTCGTGACCGTGCAGTAGGCGCCCGGGGTGGCGATCCGCTCCGACGAACGGAAGGGATGCGCGACCTCGGAGCAGCTCGTCAGCGGGGTCAGCGGATCACAGCGGCGCGTGCACACGCGGCCCGAAGGCGTATCTCCGCAGGTGACCGGGTTCTCCAAGAGGCCGCGTAGCCCGCGACCAAACCGCTCCGGGAGCTGCGCAAAGGCGCACTC
>JBCDAA010000042.1:0-33557 GCA_039186435.1 Myxococcota bacterium
CGCGAGCGTGAGGTGCGCTGGCGAGCTTACCCGAAGGTCGTCGATCGCTACGGCTACGTGAATCTCGACGCGGTGATGCGTCCCTGGGTGAACGTCTGCAGCGTCGCCGAGACCTTCGTACGCGTGGACCGCGCGCGCCCGATGAGCCTTTGGCTTGGCGCGGGCGGCGCGGCGAAGGTTTACTTCAACGGCGAAAGGGTCCTCGAAGACGACGTCTACCGCGCCGCGACCTTCGACCGGCAGGTCGCGCTCGTCGGAGCGCGCGAGGGATGGAATCGCATCCTCATCAAGAACTGCGTCAACGATCGAAGCTGGGGCTTCTACCTTCGAATGGCGGAAGCCGACGGAAGCCCTCCGCAAAACATCGAGGTGAACCCGACCGGTGCGACCGAGGCGGCGACCGCACCCTCCTTGGGCCTTGGCGAGCCGCCCCTCGCCCCCTTTGCAGCCCTGCAAAAAGCGGTCGAAGACGACGCCGAATCCGCCCGCGCGCACTACGACCTGGCGCGCTATCTGATGTGGACCGAGTCCGACAACCCCGACGAACAGCGGGCGCGGCAGCTCGCCGAACGCGCCGCGACTCTCGACGATCGGCGCGTCGAGCACCTGCTTCTCGCCGCGTCCCTCGCGCCGAGCCGGGCGGAACGAATGCGCTTTGCGGCGCAGGCCGAAGAACGCGCGGCCCGCGATCCCCGCGTGCGGATGCTTCGTGCGTCGCTGATTCGCAGCGGCCCCGACGCCGGTCGCGCGCTCCGCATGCTCGACCTTCCAATGAACACGATGGCCGGGATGCGAGCCGCCGCACAGCGCGCGACCATGTATCAACAGCGCGGTCTTCAGCTCTCTGCGCTAAATACGATCGAGGCGGCCCTCGCCCAATCCGGAGGGGCCTACAGCTGGCAACGACTTCGCGTCGCCGCCCTTGATCGACTCGGTCGCCGAGAAGCAGCCCTGGGTGCGCGACGGGAACTCATTCAGGTCGCCGCCGGTGACATGGCCGTGCGCTCGGCACTTCTGAGCGATGCGATCGAGCGCGGAGAAACGGACGCCGCCCTCGCCCAGATCGACGCCATGCGCGCGTCGCTTCCAGGCGCGCCGAACATCTTGCGCCGCGCGGCCTCCGTCTTTGAAGGCCTCGGCCGCCAGGAGGACGCCCTCGCGATCCACCGCCAGCTCATCGCGCTGACGCCGGAAGAAGCCTCCTATCACCAGGAGTACGGCTACGCGCTTCTTCGCTTTGGCCATCGCGGCCCGGCCATCGAAGCGTTTCGCGAAACGCTCGCGCTGCGGCCGCAGGATCCGACGACACGGCAGCTTCTCGAAACGCTACGCCCGACCGAGCGTCGCGATGAGGCCTACGCGACCGACATCGACGACATCCTCGAGCGCCGCGAAGCCCAGAGCAACTGGTCGGCCACGATCCTCCACGACCTCTCGGTCAACACCGTGTACGAGAGCGGTCTCCACACGGAGTTCCGGCAGATCGCCTATCAGGTCCACAACGAGGAAGCGGCGCGACGCTGGAACGTCTACTCGATCCCCTACGAGCCGGGTCTCCAGTGGGTCGACATTCGCTCGGCCCGCGTGCACCGCGCCGACGGCAGCGTCGTCGAGTCGATTCGCACCGGCGTGCAGAACCTCGGCGACCCGCGCTACCGCATCTACTACGACACGCGCGCGCTGGTGGTGCGGCTCCCGGATCTACAGCCGGGCGATACCGTCGAGCTTCGCTACCGCGTGGAGGACGTCTCGCGGCGCAACGCCTTCAACGACTACTACGGCTCCTTTCGACTGCTTCAGCGGACGCAGCCCATTCGGCACCTCGAGCATGTGCTCATCACCCCGAAGAGCCGCGCCATTCACCTCAACTCGCCGCAGCTTCCCTCGCTTCGGCACCAGCGCAGCGAGGACGGCGACCTCCGCATCGATCGCTTTACGGCGACCAATATCGAGGCGATTCGGCGGGAGTCGCGCACGCCCGGTGCCACCGAAATCGCGCCCTACCTCCATGTCTCGACCTACGGCCGCTGGGAAGACGTTGGGCGCTGGTGGTGGGGCCTGGCGGAGGAGCAGCTTCATCCGGACGACTCGCTTCGCGAGACCGTTCGCGAACTCACCGATGGGGTCAGCGACACGCGCACCAAGGTGCAGCGCATCTACAACTGGGTGATTCGAAACACGCGCTACGTCGGCCTGGAGTTCGGCATTCACGGCTTCAAGCCCTACCGCGTGACGCAGGTCGTCGAGCGCGGCTTCGGCGACTGCAAAGACAAAGCTTCGCTCCTCTATACGATGTTCACCCTCGCGGGCATCGACGCGCGCATTGCGCTGATCCGCACTCGCGACAACGGCCTCGTGGACGACGAGCCGGCCTCCCTCGCGGTCTTTAACCACGCGATCGCCTACGTGCCGGAGCTCGACCTCTTTCTCGATGGCACCGCGGAAACGCACGGCATCGACGAACTTCCCTTTGGCGATCAGGGCGCGATGACGCTCCTGGTCGGCCCGAACTCTGTCGAACTTCGCCAGACGCCGGTGCTTCCCGCGAACCGCGAGCGGCGCGAGCGCCAGATCGAAGCAAGCCTTGCGGGCGACGGCTCCGCCAATGTCGAGGTCACCGAAGAAGTGCGAGGCTCGTCGGCGGCGCGCTATCGCTCGCTCTTCGAGGCGGAGGGTTCGCGCCGCGAGCGGCTGCAGCGCCTCACCGCCGGCACCTTTCCGGGGATCGAAATCGTGAGCGAGACCTTCAGTGACCTCGCGGACTTCGAGCGCCCCGTGGAGGTTCGCTACCAGGCGCGCGTTCCGCAGTTCGCGCAGCGAAGCGGGCGGCAGCTTCAGGTTGCGTCGTCGACCCTCGGCAACCTCCTTCGGGCCTTTGCGCCCTCGCCGCGGCGTCGCTATCCGCTCGAACTCGGGGCGCGCAATACCTACGTCGAACGACGAACGATTCGTTTGCCTGCGCGCCATCGGGTGACTCACGTTCCCTCGGGAGGCGAAGCCGCATCACCCTTCGGCCGCCTCTCGGTGCGCTACGAACAGCGAGGCAACGCCGTCAACGTGCGAAGCGAACTCGAAATCCAGCGCGACCGCGTGAGCGTCGAGGAGTACCCGGCCTTCCGCCAGTGGGTGGAGCGAGCGAACGCCCTGATCGAACAGCGCATCACGGTCGGAGGTCCCCAATGAACCGCGTCGTTGCACTTCTCGTTCTTGCCATCGCTTGTGGTGGACGCACGCCCCGTTCCGCTCGCACGCCGGAAGCGGAGATCGTTCGCCTCCGGGAGCGCGCTGCGGCCAACCCGCAGGACGCAGAGCTTTGGCGCACGCTTGCGGAAGCCGAGTTCCTTGGCGCCGGTGAAGCGTCCGAAGCGCGCGCCGCGATCGATCACGCCCTCGAGCTCTCGCCCACCTTGCCGGCGCTTCATCTCCTTTCCGGATGGGAACACGAACGTCAGGGCAAACCCGGCGACGCACTCACCGCCTATCTCGCTTCGGTCGAGCACGCGCGAAGCGCTCCTGACGCCGTCTCGCCCGTCGTTGCGGAGGTCGCCCTCGACGCGATCAACGATCTCGCGGGCCTTGTCCCCAACTACGACGCGCAGACGATACCGGTCTTGCAACAGGTGGTGGAGCACCCGGGGAAACTCGGTTTTATCGCCGTCGAAGCCGCCGTCCAGCGACTGATCGCGGCTGCCCGGAGGCGCGGGGAGGCGGAACGATCGGACGCCGCCGCGAACGCCCTGGGCTGTCTTAAGGAGTGGCGCGCGGCGGGTCCCTTTGGTCCCTTTCCGATGCGCACCTTCGACGACACGCTCGGCGCAGAAGGCGCGGGCGCACTGGCCGCTCGCTACGATCTCGGCGAAGGGATCGGCGAGCAGGAAACCTTCGAAGGGGAAGAGAACGACTGCCGCATCGAGTTTACCGCGCCCGATCATCCGGGCTCGGGAAGCACGATCGTCGAGACCTTCGTCGAGGTCGAACAGGCCGGGCCGCATCTCTTCGTGATGGACACGGCATCGTCCGTGAAGATCTCCGTCGACGGGGAACACCGCCAAACGGTCGACCGCCGACAGCGCATGACCTCGCCCTATATCTACGTGCCCCTCGAACTCACCGCCGGCCGCCACGAAATCGAAATCAAGCTGACGACGCGCGCGTCCGCTCCAAACATGACGGCGACCCTCGACCGCCCGGGGCGCATTGAAGCGGGCTACGATCCGCGGCGCGGACTCGAACTCCCGGAAGGGCACTCGATCCTCACGCGGCTCCTGCGAGCTCGCGCGCTCTTTGGACGAGGCGATCCCCTCGGCGCGCGCGAGGAAGTGCTGGCCCTCGAGGACGCGTACTCGGCGCACGTGCTCACCGAGCAGGCCACGATGCTCGGAAACGACCCTTACCTTCCCGACGAGCGCCGCGAGCAGCTCGAGCGACGCCTTCTTCAGCAGGCCGCCGAGCGCGACCCCGAAGCGCTGATGCCCGCGTATTTTCTCGCGGCAACCCAGCAGGGCCAGCAGGAGTCCTTCGCGGCGATGCGCGCGGTGGCGGAGCGCTTTCCGGACCATCCGCATGTGCAGGGAACGTGGGCCAGCGTGCTGATGAACCGCGAGCTGCTCGCCGAGAGTGAAGCGGTCCTCCGACGCCTTCGAGAGCTGGTGCCCGACAACTGCGGCACCGTCAGCCGACTTCAGGAGCTTCTTCGTGGGCAAGAACGCGTCACCGAAGCCAATGCGCTGGTCGACGTCCAGATGCAGTGCAACCAAGGATCGAGCGCGCGCCTGGATCTCTTTCTTCGGCAGCGCCGTTGGGACGAAGCACGAACGGAACTCGAGCGCCTGACCCCGCTGTGGAACGAACGGCGTGTGCGCGGCGTCAACCTGCGCATCGCGATCGCGACGGGCGACGAGGCCACTGAGGCGCGCCTTCGCCAGGCGATCGAGGACGAGGCACCCGAGTCGGAGCGGACAGTTCTTCGCCGCGTGGATCGGCAGCTCGCCGCAGGACGTCGCGCGGGGGCGATCCGTCTTCTCGACGAAGCCGCGACTCGCGACCCCGCCGCGATGCACGGCCTTCGGAGCATTCGACGCGACCTCACGGGGCGCGACGAGCTCGAGCCCTATCGGGTGCCCGGGCCGGAGGTCATCGCGCGCTTCGAGGCGTCCGGGCGCACCTACACGGAGCCCTCCGTGCTGGTGTGGGACTACATGGTCACCCGCGTGTACCCCGATGGCTCGGCCCGCCACCTCGTCCATCAGATTCACAAGATTCAGAGCGAGGAAGCGCTCGAACGCTTTGGGCAGATGCGTGTCGGTGGGCAGATCCTCGTGCTCCGCTCGATCAAGCCGGATGGGCGGCAGCTCGAACCGGAGCGCATCGGCGGCCTCGACAGCATTCCGATGAGCGACCTCGAGATCGGGGATTACGTCGAGTACGAGGTTCTTCGCTCGCAGGGCCCGCGCCTCGGCGGCGTCTTTCGCAGTGGCGGCTGGAGCTTCGACAACTACGACGAGCCCTTCGACATCAGCAAGCTCGTTCTGGTCCATCCCGCGTCGATGACGCCGACCATCGAAGCGCTCGGTGCCGTACCTGCGCCCGAGGAAGAACGCAGTGGCGACCTTCGCACGCTCACCTGGACGGTGCGCGAGAGTGAGCCGCCGCCCCGCGAACCCAACGCGGTTCCGCATCCGCCCTTTCGTTCGTTTCTGCGCTTTGGGTTTGGCGCGACCTGGGAGCGTCACTTCGCGGCGGAGTACGACGCGCTCCTCGACAAAGACGCCCACGATCCCTCGGTGGCCCGGCTCGTCAGCGAAATCGTGACCGGGGCCGAAGCCCAGCCTCGGCAGATGGCCGCGCGTCTGCACCGCTGGGTGCACGAGAATATTGAGGCGACGGACGGCTGGCTCGGCCAGGCGCCGCTGATGGTGCACGCGCGCTCGGGCCATCGGACGCGCGTGCTTCGCTATCTTCTAACGCTCGCGGGACTGCCGACGCAGGTCGTGCTCTCTCGCCGCGTGGGCGACCTCACCCCGAGCGAGCTTTCTGACGACAGCCTCTACACCGCGCCGGTACTTCTCGTCAGCCCGCGAAACGGCGAGTCGTTCGTCGTTTGGGCGGGCAACGAGGGTGCGCCTGCGGGTCTTCTCCCGGCGCCCCTTCGCGGGCAGCAAGCGGTGGTCCTCGGACCGACGCCGCAGGCGATGCAGCTCCCGGACGCGGGACCCGATCCCGATCGCCACACCGCGGAGGTCGACGTGCGCTTCGATGGCAGCACTGCGGTCGTGCGCGTTCGCGACGAATACCACGGCATCGCCGGGGCGACCTGGCGTGCGCAGCTCAAACAGGTTCCGCCCGCAGAGCTCCAACGCGTGCTTTCGGACGCCTACGTCGCTCGACTCTTCCCGGGCGCGGAGGTCGGCGATGTCGCCATCGAAAACCTGCCGGACTGGACCAAGCCCGTCGCCTTCGTCTTCGAAGCCCGCGTTCGCAACTACGGTCGGCAGCAGGGTCAACGCACCTTTCTACCGATGGTCTACCCCACGCCCCTCGCGCGTTCCGCGGCGTCGCTTCCCACGCGAGAAACCAGCCAGCTCCTCGGCGGCTTCGCGCAAAAGGTCGTCGTGCGAATCCACGGCATCCGCCAAGCCGCAGCCCAGCCGGCGATCAACCTCAACGGGCCCGGCGAGATGAGCTACCGCCGAACCGCCGCCCAGCAGGGCGACGTTCTGACCATCGAGCGAACGCTGCGATCCACGACGACGATCATTCCGGCCGCTGGTTACCCCGAGTTCGCGCGCTTTGCGAGAGCGGTGTCGCAGGCTGAAAGCCTCGAAGCGTCGTTCGTTCGCTAACTCGGCGTCTCCGTTTGATCTGACGACTCAAGGTAGGACTTTGCAACAGCGCGAAGCTCACTCGCTAGGCTGTAGAGATCTGCAACGCTATCTATCGGCTTGCGCGTCTCCACCTTGTTTTCGTCGAATATTCCAACGTATTTTTGCTTGCGGTTGAAGTGCAGACGACAGATCGGCTTTCTGTTGTTGTCGTCGAGTAGCACCCCGCAGTAGCTCTTCGTGTCTCGGATAAAGACCCGCTCGACCGGAACAACAGAGCAGACGATAGCTTGGACCACCCGAAAGGCCTGAAGCTCATCCTCGGTCGTCTCGACCCCACCCTTCGCCTCGGGAGGGTGCGCCTCGGATTCTGTCGATGATTGCAACGGAGCCGGCGAGGGTGCGGGTTGGGACGCTTGTGCGACGGAGCCTGAGTCACCCTCTTGCGCGAGGGCGTTACGAATACGCTCGTTCACTCTATCGGTGATCATCTGATGCAGGACTCGCCTAGCGATGCGAGTGAACTGCTCCTTCCCACTCTTCGAGAACCTGCCTTGCGGATTGGCTTCCGCAAAACAGAGCTTCACGAAGGACTCTGAAGGTGTCTCGAACTGTGCTTCAAGGTATCTCCGTACTTCCCTCATGTATTTCAGGTCCGAAGCAGCCTCCAGCATCGTGTCTAGATCGAATGCTTCCTTCGTGATTCGCTCAAGTTCGCGCAGGTGGTTCTCACGCAGATCGTACAGGTCAAGTTCGAGAAACGGTTTTTCGTCCATCCGATTCGGTTCATCGAGGTCGGAGTAGAATCGGTACAGGATCCCATTCGTGAGAACGCCGATCCGTGCCTGCGTTACCGAAAAGTACCGGTAGAGCTGTCCAAGATGCTTTGGGTTGAGGGTCTCGGAAGCCTTCTTGCACTCCCAAAGAATCACGATGCGGCCATCCACAGCGATCGCGTAATCGACCTTTTCACCTTTCTTGATGCCGACGTCCGCATTGAACTCAGGGATCACTTCGTGTGGGTCGAACACGTCGAAACCAAGTGCTGCGATGAACGGCATGACAAGCGCGTTCTTGGTCGCTTCCTCGGTCTCTAGTGCAGCAGCTACTTTGGGGGCCCGCTCCGCAAGCTGTTTGATACGATCGATGTGACTCACACACCTACGATAGAGCAGCTGACCTGCACTTTCGTCACCCAGATAGGTGAGACCGAGCAGTTTCTATTCACGAACGACACATGTCACATTCAATCATCAGATTGCAGACATCATGCGAATGATCCAAACGAATACATTGCGCGACGAAGTGGGACTGCGCCCGCTCAAGCGAAAGTGCTGCGCTGCCGAAGGGCGCCCGAGGAGCGATTTCATCCTCCGGACCGGCCGTGGACCTCAGGTAGAGCCGTGGTCGCGATACGCTCTCCAGTGATCGAGGGTTCACTTTGCCTTCCCCGAAAGGGAAAGGTTCAAAACTCACGTCTCTACCTCGACACGGCCACCGAGGCGCACAACGTGGTGCTTCCGCACTATCGAAAACTCGCTTGCTACCTCGGCAACTGGGACCTCACCGACTGCTTTCGTTTTCGCGCGGGTCCCAACGCTCAGGAGTTGGTCGAGGCCGGGCGCCTCACACTCATGCACTTTGAGCTCGCGCTCGCGCTACGGGCGTGAGCTCAGCGGCAACGACGACGGGCGCGCTCCCGATGCTGGTCGGCGGAGATCATGAACACACGCGGCTCGCCACGATCGCGATCGCAGCGCACCCGAAGATGGTGAACGTGTTGCAGAGGCGGCGCGACATCACGACGGATCTCGCGGATGCAGGGGCAATCGCAGGGTCGCGGATTCATAACGGCAGCCTACCTGAAGGGTGAGACATTCCTCGCTCGCCCACACCAACACTCAAGGGCAGGAGGTATTGCACGCAACGACTTGGCCAGGACAAGAAATCGGTGTGCATCCGCGCAGATTGCAGTCGCTCGAACCCGCACATCGAAGTGTGCACGCAGAGGTGTCTCGACAACGCACCACGCAGTTGTCGGATCCGCCGCAGTCGACGTCGCAGGAGGCTTCGTTGCGACAGCGCACCTCGACGGTGGTCGTCATTCGTGCATCGATAGTGCACAACTCCGCGTTATTGCAGTCGACCATCACCGCGTCGCTGTCGCGGGCCTCCACGCTGCAGGTCGATCCCCCGGTGCAGACGGCATCGCAGTCTTGGTTCGGTAAGCAGCCAATCGTGCAGGAGCAGGTCGACCCGCAGACGCACCCGCTCTCGCAATCCGGCGCACAGGCGACGTTGGCGTCAACCCCCGCGTCGACTCCAGAGTCCGTGTTGACTCCGGCGTCACTCCCGCCGTCCTGGCGAACGTCGAACGCGGCATCTCGAATCGCTGCGTCGGGCAGTCCTGCATCCGGCACCTCGCCAGGCCAATCCGCGAGGATGACCTCGGGCGAATCGCAGCCGGCTTCGGTACAGGTTTCCCCACCCGCGCAATCAACGCCCTGACACGACTGCCGCAGCCAGACCGTCAGCATGCGTGCCTCGCCCTTTTCGAAGAACGAACGCGCCTGACGGGCGACGACTTCCGACCCGCCCCGGTAACCGCGTACAAAGACATCGATCGGACCGAGGGCGCCGCCGCGATGCACAAGCGCGAGCGTACGAGGGAGCGGGGCGTCGCGCAGGTTCGCCGAGGCGACCGGCTGATCGCCGAAGCCCTGAACCTCGATGCGGACTTCGTCGAGGGCCGCCGGGACCGAAAGGTCCGAACGAACGACCACCATGATCTGCGTGGGGTCGCTGCTGCATCCGCCGAGGGCCGAAATCACCCCCAGCACTAAGGAGACGCAGCGCGTTCGAAACACGCTCCAGTATATCAGACGTCCTCCGCGGCGACCTCCGGAAGAGGTCACCGCATGGGGATGTCTAGCGACGTCGCCGCCGGCGCGCGAAGAGCAGCAGCGCGAGCAGCCAGGCCTCCCCGCGGGAACCGGTAGTCGCACAGCCACCGCCACCACCCCCGCCGGTCGTCGATGCATCCGGACCCGCATCCGGATCGTCGCAAACACTGCAGCGCTCGGCGTCGAGCTCGGTGCCGCCGCCCGGGTCGCAGTTTTCGCCCGTGTCGACCACTCCGTCTCCGCAGAACGCCGGCACGCACGAGCTACGGCACGCGTCGGCCGTCTCATCGGAGTTGTCCATGCCCTCATCACAGAGTTCGCCCGTGTCGAGGATCTCATCGCCACAGCGAGGCGCCTGGCATGTCGTCCGACAGGCGTCGGGCTCGTCCGCGTTGGCGTCGGCGTCGTCGCACTCCTCGCTCGGCTGAATGAACCCGTCGCCACAGGTATTCGTGCACGTGCTTCGAATCGTCTCACGATCATCGACCACGACGGTCTCGTCGAAGCACGCCCAGCCGGGCTCGATGGTGCACTCGTCGCTGCAGCCATCCGGATCCGTTTCGTTGCCGGTGTCGCACTGCTCGCCCGGCGTTCGAACCCCGTCGCCGCAGGCTCGCTCGCACTCGCCCGTCGTCTCGTCGCGAACGAAGCCGTTCATGCAGACGCACTCGAAGGGCGCGCCCGGAATGTTCTGGCAACGCTCACCTGCGCCACAGCGTGCGCTTCCATCGGCGCATTCGTTGATGTCCGTGCACGTTACGCCGGAGCCCTCGTAGCCCTCGGAGCAGGTGCAGGTGTGGCTGCCTGGCGTGTTGGCACAAACCGCGTTGATCGAGCAGGTGTTCAACCCCGGGGTCGAGCACTCGTCGACGTCGAGGCACGTCTGGCCGTCTCCGGTGAAACCCTCGTTGCAGCTGCAACGCCACTCGCCGGGGGTGTTCGTGCACGTCGCTTCCTCGGCGCAGAGAGAGACCTCCGGCATCGTGCACTCGTCGATGTCGACGCAGGTCGTTCCGTCGAACTCGAAGCCACCGTCGCACGCGCAAACGTACCCGGGAGGCGGCAACTGCATGCACTCCCCCGAACCACAAGGATCGGTCGCGCACTCGTCGATATCGACGCAGGTCGTGCCATCGAACATGTAGCCGTCCGCGCAGGAGCAAGTGTAGCTGCCCGGGTTGTTCCGACAGCCCGTTCCACCGTCGCCGCAGATTCCGCGAATCGCACATTCGTCAATGTCGACGCAGCCACGGCCGTTGAACTGGTAGCCGCGCGGGCACTCGCAGGTGTAGCTCCCGGGGTTGTTCCGGCACGTGCCCGGATCACACACGCCGCGAATCGTTCGGCATTCGTCGATGTCGGTGCAGCGATCGCCCGTGCCGTTGCGAATCGTCCCAGTGCCGTTCCAGCCGGCGTTGCAGGTGCAGTTCCAGCTGCTAGCGCCGATCGGGGTGCAGGTCGCGTTGCGGTCGCAGTCGTCCGTTCCCGCGAGACAAGCGTTTTGCACCACGCAGGTGACGCCGTTGAAGGCGAAGCCCGACTGGCAGGTGCAGGTATATCCGGGCGTCATGTCGGTGCAGCCGGTTCCCGCGGAGCCGCAAGGGTTCGACAAACACTCGTTGACGTTCACGCACGTGGAGCCGTTGAACTGGTAACCCGAGTTGCAGTTGCACGTGTAGCCCGCAGCGGGATCGTTCTCACTACAGGATCCCGGTCCGCAGGGAGACGAGAGGCACTCGTTGATGTCGGTGCAGCCACTGATGGTGCTTCGAATGTCGTAGCGACGCGTGCCGGCGCCCCCCGTCCAGGTGTGAAAGCGAGTGCGCCGATAGCCCGCCCCGGTCGAACCCGTACCGCACGAGCAGTTCCATCGACCGCTGCCGTTGTACACATCGGTGCATTGGCCGCGCACAAAGCTACTTGCGCAGTCGTTGTAAGCGGAGTTGTTGCAGAGGTTGAAGTTCGACGGCTCACTCGAGCTCGAGCCTGGGTTCGCGCGATAGCTCGACGGCGGGGATCCCCCACCTGGGACCCAGTTGCGGAAGGGGTCGCCAAGCTCTTGGCCGTTGCTCCAGCCGTCGCCGTCGGAGTCGCGTTCAGCGAGCCATTGCGACCAGGTATGATCGTCGCTCGTTCCGGCGATTCCGTTGGGGCCACGACGGAAGTCTTCGCCGAATGCAGTGCGGGGTCCGCCGCCTGCAGAACTGACGTGACAGACTCCACAGCGACCGGCGCCTCCGCCGGTGAATCCGTTCGGAATGCGATCAGGGAAGTTCGCGAATGCCGGGGTCGCGCCCCACACACCACAAGCCAGCGCCACTGCAACCACTCGGTTCAAAACCACCCTCCGAGCGCTAGATTAGCGACTTTCTAGAGGGTTCGCCGCCGACGAACCACAAATGCGAGTGCCAACCACACAGGGATTCCTTCGAGGGGTCCCGCTCCGGTCTGACATCCGCAGCCGCCGCTGCGAGGGACCTCCTCGATCGCTGCATCCGGGGCCGTTCCCGCGTCTGGAACCCCAGCATCCGGCATCGGAATTGCGAGCCCCGTGCCGGAAAAACGCAGCAAAACCATGGATTCATCCGGATCGTTGGTCGTGAGGAAGACCGAGCCGTTCGCCGGACCGGCCACCTCGGGCGCGAACGTCACCGCCATCGACATCGAAGACATCGGCGGGATTTCCAAATGCGAAGGCTCCGCCGAAAACGCCGATCCAGCGCCCGCATCGACCACCAAAAGCGCCTCGCCGCGGTTCTCCACCCGCACCAGACGCTCGCGGGTCTCGCCGACGAACACCTCGCCGAGCTCAAAGCTCGTGGAGGGCATGTCGATGTCCGGAAGCGGGACGTGGATCAGGACGTCGTCGAAAACCACGTCGTCGCTGAGGCTGAGAATGTCGATGGGAATGTCGGCGATGGGGATGTCGAAGCCGGTTCCCACGACGTCGAGGAAGACCGTTGGGGCGAATACGAGCGCGCCCGTGTAGTTGAGGATCCCCTCCGGGTGGATCAGGAGATCCTGGCTTGCGCCGAAGTCGGTTTCACCATCGGCGGGGCGGATCACCGTGGGGCCGAGCTCAGCCACGATGGGAGTCGCGTCGTTTACGAAGATGCCGGTGCCGCGGTAGGAGGCGCGGAGTTCTCCTTCCGTGTCGAGGCGAAGACCGCCGCCGATGCCAGGGATGCCGACGAATCCTGCGAGGTCGAGCTCGACGAGGGGAAAGCGCTCGGTCTGATCTTCGACCATCACCGGCTCGGCGTCCGGGAGCAGGAAGGGATCGAACATCAGCTCATCGAAGAAGCGAAGGTCGCTCGGGATGAAGGGGATGTCGATCTCCTCTTCGAAACGAAAGCGGATGCCGCCCACGTTCACATCGAAACGGAAGAACGCGCGGATCTCGAGGCCGTAGTCGATGGCGAAATAGCCGGTGCCTTCGTGGCCTGGAACACGAACCTCGATAGGCGGTGGCCAGGAGGTCGTCGGACGTCCGGCCATCATGATCACGGTTTCGCCGGCGAGTCGGAACGTCAGGCGAACCTGGAGAGGCGAACCGCCCGGAACCCAGCCTGAGTCGAAGTCGACGTCGTCGAAGAGGGCGTTGTCCCAGAGCCAGTCCGCGTCCTGCTCGTTACAGCCGATGTGATCAGGCGGACAGAACTGAGCGGACGCGAACGCAGGACACAACCCGGCGCACACGCCCAAGCAAGCCACCCACCAACGCATGGGCGACAGTCTGACGCATAACTGGGGCGGAACGCTAGGCCTCGGCGGTGCTCTCGTCGTCCCCGAGGAGGTCGTCGAACTCCTCGCGCATTGCTTTGAGCTCGCGCTCGCTCGCCTTTTGGGCGTGAAGCTCGACCTGCGAGACAATCGAGCGGGCAACGAGCGCGACGGCGAGCACGAGCAAGAGGAGGGTGAGCGGGGTCGTGGGACCAAACCCGGCGGCGGCGAGCAACATTGTGCCGAGGGAGCCCTGGCGGACTGCGGGTTCGCGGGAGAAGAGACCCATTGCGGCGGCGCCGAAGGCTATCGACATCACGACCGCGTAGCTGAGCGGGGCGCTTTCGGCGAAAAGGTCGGCGTGCATCGCGCCGTAGAGGAGGCCGCCGAAGGTTTCGTCTTCGAGGGGGAGGTAGGCGAGGACGAAGACGCCGAAGGTGGAGGCGGCGGCGATGACCCCGAACGTACCTGGTAAGGCGAGGGCGGCGCCTTTGCGATCGCGCGGCCAGCAGGAGAAAGCGAGGAGAACGAGGGCGGCGAGGTAGGCGGCTTCACCGATTTGGCGGAGCAGCATGCCCAGCGGGTAGCCCAGCTCCCAGAGCGTAATTCGGCCCACGAGGAGGATGACGGTCGAGGCGAAGGCGAAGAATGCGGTGAGGGCGATGCTGACGAGGGCGAAGCGGGCGCGAAGCGCGATGCCGCGCTGGAATGAGGCGACGGAGAGGAGCACTGCGAGGATATTCGCGGCCCCGGAGGCGAAGAGGACGACGAGGGCGGTGGTTCGATCGGCGGGGAGGATGATCGCGAGGAGGACGGTGGGGAGGAAGACGCCCGCGAAGCCGGCGAGGCCGATTCGCTGCATGAGCGGAACCGAGGGGCGCGGCTGAATGAACTGGGTGAGGGCGACACCGAGGGCGACGAGTCCGGCGATGCCGACGATGTTGCGGATGAGGTCGCCGCCGCGCTTTAGTTCGACGAGGTCGGCGATGCTGAGGCCGCTGATTTGGCGATCGCTGAGGACGCGGACCCAGAGGCGAGTCCAGAGGAGGTCGACGACGCCGGCTGCGGTCGCCATTCCTGCGAGAACGGGGGCGGCGCGCATGGGTATGCCCGATTCGTCAGGGGAAGCGTCGGACAAAGCGGGATGACGTTAGCAGGCGGGGTGCAGGGAGCACAGGCTTTTCCGTACCAGGTACCTGATGGATCCGTACCTGGTACGGGCACGATTGAGATCGAACGGCACGTGAATTTGGTGCCTCGTCGCGAAGACTTGATCGTCCGAGCTCGTAACCGCGCTCTCTCCAGCAGATCCATCCGACCAGGCACAGCGATTTCCCGACTCAGTCACGCTGACGACAAACCCACGCGACTGCGAGCTGGTCACGCAAAGTCGTTCGCGAGCGCGATGTCGCTACCCTGGTGGCTCGCGCCCCTTAGCGTTCTTTGGGCGGCCAAGGCGTTGATCACGAAGAACCACGACTCGAGAAGAACGCTTTGGACCCGACGGTCCCTTCATATGCGTCGCCAAAAACGATACGGTCTTCCGCAACGACCCTCACTGCCTCCTCGCGAAACGCGTCCACCACCTTCTCGGGGGCGGTAGATACTGCCCGGTCGCTCGGTGAGCTCGAGAGCAAGGCGTTCGCTTCGTCCAACGTGAGGCCGGGCGCCGTGACGATCGCATTCGATCCCGACGCCGCAACGTCCGCGCCGTGCTCAACGCGCATCTTGTACGTTCCAGCGGGGAACGTCGTGGCTTCATCCGCGCGATACATCCTGCGGGCATCTGCGTGTGCCACGCGAAACGCTGTCACCTCTCGACACGCACGAGCTCGCGCTACACGACCCGTCACTCCGCGCGCCCCGAGTTTGAAGGTTGGAATCACTTCCCTACCCAGTTCGCGATGTTTCCTAGGCTCGTTGTAGGGGTGCACCCGTCGCAGTCTCTTCGCGCCAAGAACCGGGAAGGACCGTTCTCTCCGGATTGCCTGCACACCAAGTCGCTCAACGCGACGAAAGTGATGGATGATCGCGTCGATATCGCCACCGAACTCGACGAACGTAAGCGGGTCCACCTCAAATCGGAGTTCTCGCTCCGCCTCGGTCGTTTTCGGGTTGAAGTAGACGGGCGGACGCTTGATCACCAACGGCTCTCCTCGCCAGAGCGCGAAGTCGAAGCGGCATCCAGGCATGTCCTCCGGCCGGGCCACCAGCCCTGCGGCAACACCGTTTAGTCTTTCGTACAGGATGTGCGACATGCACGCGGGGGCGTCGAGCAAGCGCATCTGATGAGTTTGACGATCTTCGAAAATCTGACCCGGCGCCTCGTATCGTCTCGCCGCCAATAGGACATTGAGCGCCTTGCTCGCCTCGCGGTGCAGATACTCTGTGAATTGAGGGAGGTTTGCCTCAGCTGTAGTCACGGACGTGTGGTGGTGGGTGACGTTCAGGATGGTGTGGTGCACCGATACTCCCGTCCGAGCTTGTGCGCCCGCGAGGATGTACAGCCACATCTGCGACACCAATGGATCCCACGGGGCAAGGAACGCTTTGCGAAAGGCTGTCCGCTTCGTCAGCGCGTACGTGCCGCCTCGAACAACCGGTCGCGGAAATCCCACCCGTTCGGGAAGAGCATTTGTCGTGCCGGACTGAGCACCTAGTCATTCCCACGAGTTACACGAGGCAACCGGCGAAACGGCGGGGTGTGGGTGGCGGCCCGCCGGTCGACTGGCTCCACGAGACTGGGCAGACTTTTCGGTACCTGGTAGCGCGAAAGCCAACCACGAAAGCCAAAATCGCAGACCTCTTGGGCAGACTTTCGCGTACCTGGTAGGGCGAGCGGAGGCTACCTGGTAGGGCGAGCGGAGGCTACTTCGCGGCAGGTGAACTCCGCTCCGCGTGGGTGTGGCAGTCATAACAACCAAACCCTTCCCCCGTCTCCGCGTCATACGGATCCCCACCCACCGCCGAACGCGCTGCCGGCACGACGTGGTTAAACATAAACCGCACCATCGTCGGGTGGTCCTCCACCATCTGGCGCTGCTCCGGCGTCCCCGAATCGTGCAGCGGCAAGATGTCCGGGTTCGGCATCGCAAAGTTGCGCTCGTTCATGTTCGCGCCATGGCACGTCTGACAACCGAAGCTCGCGTAGCGCTCGCCGTCGTACTCCTGAAAGATCTCCCGAAAGTACGGAAGTACAACCTGACCCATGTACTGCCCGCGTTCTTCCAGCGACATCGCCTCCCAATCACCCGGCGGCGTGGGGTAGCTACTCTCATCTCGCGGCCGCACCCCACTCGTGGTCGGATCCCGCTCGGCAAGCGCAATCGACGCCTGTTCGGACCCCGAAGTCGCCTGCGTCTCCTCGTTCGAAGACTCCGACGAGCCCCCGCACGCCAACGCGAAACCGAGCACCACGATCGTCCGCTTCATCCATCCCTCCGCAGCAGGACCATACCCCGTCGCCGACGCATACGCGCACAATCCAGCGTTGGTTTCTCTCCTCGCGGTGAGGCGCGCCGATCGACTAACGAGGCAGCGGCGCCGCGCTCGCAGGTGCCCCAGGCTCCGCCGGAACGAGCGCGCGCATGCCCGCCTCCGCAAGGAGCGCCATGTCGTCCGCGACGTCGGGGTTGCCGGTCGTCAGGAGCTTCTCGCCGTAAAAGATGCTGTTCGCCCCGGCCATGAAGCAAAGCAGCTGCGCCTCGCGACTCAAACGCGTTCGGCCAGCGCTGAGTCTCACCATGGACTTCGGAAGAAGAATCCGCGCAGCCGCGCACATCCGTACAAGCTCCAGCGGCTCGACGGGGGGACGATCCTCAAGGGGCGTTCCCTTCACGGCCACAAGCGCATTGATGGGGACGCTCTCCGGCTGCGGGGTGAGGTTCGCCAACGTCACGAGCATCGCCATGCGATCCCCATCCGTCTCGCCCATGCCGATGATGCCGCCGGCACAGACCGAAATGCCTGCGTCAGAAACGCGTTTGATGGTGTCGAGACGCTCCTGAAAGGTTCGCGTCGTGATGATCTCGCCGTAGAACTCTTTGCTGCTGTCGAGGTTGTGGTTGTACGCCGTGAGACCTGCCTCCGCGAGTTCCGCCGCCTGTTCCTCCGTCAGCATCCCAAGCGTGCAACACGCCTCGAGACCGAGCTCGCGCACGCCCCGCACCATGTCGAGGACCTGAGAGAACGCCGGCCCCTTGCGTGCATCACGCCAAGCAGCGCCCATGCAAAACCGGGTGGCGCCCGCGTCCTTCGCCTTGCGCGCCTTTCCAAGGACCTCGTCCACGCTTAGAAGTCGCTCCGGCTCGAGGTCCGCGTTGTGTCGGCCGCTCTGTGGACAGTACGCACAATCCTCCGCGCACGCGCCCGTCTTGATCGAAAGCAGCGTGCAGAGTTGCACCGCGTCGGGGGGATGGTTCGCGCGGTGCACGGTCTGCGCGCGAAAAAGCAGTTCGAGAAGGGGCAAATCGTGAATCGCCCGCGCCTCGGCGACAGTCCAATCGTGGCGTACGTCAGTCACGGCGCCGGTCTATCAGGGCAAGGCAAGCGCGTCGAGGCGGCTACGCATCTCGCCGTCGCCGAGCGGTGGCCAACACATCCCTCGCCACCGAGCCATCCGGCACCGGACCCGTCGCACAACCAAGGTGCGTCGACAGACCGTCCAAAGCGCCTTGGACCCGCTGGCAAACCACCTGAACGCCCTGCGCGTTTGTATCCGGCAAGAGCGCAACCAGCTCGCTTCCGTCTCCCCGGAACACAGTGTCCGCCGTCCGCAGCGACCCCTGAAGGCGCTGCGCCGCATCACGGACCCGGCCCTCCGGAACGCCGACCACCAAACAGCTGAGCGGCTGACCGAAGCGAACCGCGTGCGTGAGTTCGTAGTCGAGGGTCATCAGAAGCTGTGAACGCGTACCTGCCCCCGACTCGGGATCCAAGAGCGTCATTGGAGGAAGGGAGGCACGACGACGTCGCCGTCGCTCGCGAGCGGAACGCTGAGCCTTTCGCACGGCGTCCTGAATCTCGGCGACCCGAAGCGGTTCCGGAATGATCCCGTCCGCTCCCGCGCACTCCCCGATCACCAAAATCGGAATCCCCGAGAGTGCATCGTCGGCCTGTAGCACCGCGATCACTTCCTGACAGGGAACATCCAAAAGACCGCCGTGCATGACCAGCACCACCGGCGGTTGCCGCGCGATCATGTCGAGCACCTGCGTGCCGTGAAGGGCACTAACGACATCGAGACCTACGCCGCGGCACGCTTCGTCCAAGAGCCCCAAACGAAAGGGGTCGGCGTCCGCGACCAGCACGAAGCGCGGCATGCCTATCGCCCTTTTCGGCCCGCGTCTTCGAGTCCGTACGACTGGACTTTACGAATGAGGTTCCGGCGGCTGATTCCGAGAGCCTCGGCAGCGCGCGTTTTGTTGCCCTTGGCGTCTCGCAGACCGTCCGCAATCATCTTTCGCTCGAGGGCTTCGACGGCCTCGGGCAGCGTCTTGCCCTCAATGCCGATCTCCGCCCCCCCAGAAGGCGATGGCGCTTGCGAGGGACGCGCTCGACCAATGGAGGGCGTCAGATGCTCTTCGCCGATCAGCGCCTCATCCCCCGAGAGCACCCAGAGCCGCTCGATTTCGTTTTCCAGCTCGCGGACGTTGCCCGGCCAGTGGTGCGCCAGAAGCCGTTCGAGAGAGCTGCGACTCAGCGCTTTCTTTCGCCCGTCACGATCGGAAAGCCGCCTGAGGAAGTGGTCCACAAGAAGTGGGATGTCGTCTTTACGATCGCGGAGCGCTGGCACCTTCAGCTGGACGACATGGAGGCGGTAGTAAAGGTCCTCTCGGAACGACCCGTCGCGGACCATCTGCTGAAGGTCGCGGTTCGTCGCCGCAATGATGCGCACATCGACCCGCTTGGTCTCGGTCGCGCCCACGGGAAGGAACACGCCCTCCTGGAGCACACGGAGAAGCTTCACCTGAAGCGCCGGCGACATATCCCCGACCTCGTCGAGGAAGAACGTGCCGCCGTCCGCAACCTGAAAGAGCCCCGGCTTGTCGTTCACGGCTCCGGTGAAGGACCCCCGTCGATGCCCAAAGAGCTCGCTCTCGAGCAGGTTGTCGTTGAACGCGCTGCAGTTGGTCGCCACGAAACGCTTTTCGCTTCGTTTGGACATGCGGTGGATCGCTTTGGCGACAAGCTCCTTGCCCGTGCCGTTCTCGCCGAGAACGAGAACGGTCGCCGTCGACCCACGAATCCGGTCGAGCATACGAAAGAGATCGCGCATGGACTGGCTGCCCCCGACGATCCCCGTCTGCTTCGCAAGCTCATCGCCCGTCAGCGGCGGGCGCTTGGTGGCTTCTTCGACCGCGCCAACCGCCGCCGCGAGAGCAAGCTTGGCCTTTCGGTCGAGCTCCTCCACGCCGGAGAGACGAAGCGAAAGGCGGGTCCCATCCGTCAGCTCAGTCTCGACCTGGGCCTCGTCGTTCGCCATTGGGCGGGGCACGCTACCACGCTCTTCCGCGGCCGTTCAACGTTCCGCATGGAGCGTGCGAAGAGACACGCGCCAGAGCGGGTCGATTCCTCGCTCGGTACAAAAATGCCGGTTGATCTGTGCGAGCGCTTCGTCCGCGCGCGCAGCGTCAAGAACATCGGGGACGTTCGGAGGCCTCTCGGTGAAGTTGAGGGGACACCACGTCAGATCCCGATCCTCGAGCGTTCCGCGAACTGCATCCACGGGAACGACATCCGGCGGATAGGAAAGCGGAAGTCCTTGACTTCGGCAGACGAGGGGTCGCGCGTCGTAGATCTGGCAGCGCCCTTCCACATCCAGGAACACACACGCGCCCGCAGGACCTTCCGGCTGCCGCGGCGCCTCCCGCAAGAGTCGGCGAATCCCGGCCGCCTCGATCGCGCTCACGGTCAGCTCCACCTGACAACACCCGCTACAACCCGAACCGCAACGAAGGTCTGCACCGCGCTCCATCGCCGCCGCAAAGAAGGAGTCCACCTTCTCGACCAGGATCGCGTACGCGGATTCAGCGTCCACAATCGGTCTTAGCGGACGACCCGGCCAACGCCAGCGCTTGCGTTCTTGGCCGATTCACCCATCGTCGGGGCGTGGTCGAAAGTATCTCCCGTAAAAACGCTGCCGGATCCGCGCGCTGGGTCGCAACGCAGGTTCTTTTTCGCGTCGCGAAGGACCAGGCGTGGGCGACCCCGACCCTCGACGCAGCGATTCGTAGCGCGGGGCTCGACACCCGCGACGCCGGCCTTGCGACCGCCATCGTCTACGGCGCACTTCGGGTGCTTCCCACCCTCGACGCAGCGACCGACGCGCACATCAAGAAGCCCAAGAAGGTCGACGCATGGGTTCGCGCCGCGCTTCGCGTGGCAACGTTTCAAATCCTGCACCTGCCGCGCGTCCCTGAACGTGCCGCCGTCCACGAAGCCGTCGCCATCGTTCGCCAGAAGCGTGGAAAGCTCGCGTCGTTCACGAACGCGGTGCTGCGGAAAGTTCGGCGCCCGAAAGCTGCGGCCCCTCCGTCGGCGCTCGTCGTTCCCGCCTGGGTGTCCTCGGAGCTTCGTCGTTCCCTCGGCGACGAGCGGGCGACGGCCTTCCTCGAAGCACGAACACTGCCGCCGCCGATCGACCTTCGCGCGATTCGCGATCGCGAGGAGCTCATCGCCCGCCTCCCGGGGTCCAAACCAGGGCGCCTCGCCTCCGCGATCCACGTCGAAGGCCAAGGCGACCCTCGCAGCTGGGAGGGATACTCGGAAGGTGCGTTTGCGGTGCAGGAACAAGGTGCGCAGTGGGTGGGCGCGTTAGTCGACGCGCAGCCGGGTGAACGCGTCCTCGATGCCTGCGCTGGACGCGGCGGAAAAACCGCGCAGCTCGCCCAAGCCGTGGGTCCGAGTGGATCGCTAACCGCGGTCGATCTTCACGACGTCCGACTCGAGCAGATCGAAGCGGAGTTCGAACGCCAGGGGCTCAGCGACGTACCGCTCGAAACGCGCGCCGTGGATTGGACCGTTGGCACCGGCGGATTTTCTGATGGGTCGTTCGATCGAATCTTGGTCGATGCCCCGTGCACAGGGCTCGGCACCATCCATCGACGCCCTGAGATCCTCTTGCGCCTCGATCCGGCGGCGCTCAAAAGCCTCGCGGTGACCCAAAAAGCGATCCTCGCGCGCGTCGCGCCACTCCTCCGACCCGGGGGAACGCTCGTCTTTGCGGTCTGTTCTCCTGCCGCCGCAGAAGGTCCCGAAGTTGCACAGTCGTTCGAACCCGGTCCGCTCCGCCGTGATCTTCTTGAGGAATCCGACGACGCCGACGGCATTTTAAGGATTGGGCCGTGGTGGGATGGTTGCGATGCCTACCAAGTTGTTCGTTGGAGGCACTCTGGGGTTTGACAGCAACGGAATCCAAAGCTAGCGTCCGCGCTCCCTTTCGATAGGAAATCGGGGCGTAGCGCAGTTTGGTAGCGCGCACGGTTCGGGACCGTGAGGTCGAAGGTTCAAATCCTTTCGCCCCGACCACTTTTCCCGTCTCAGCGGAGGTAACACGATGGCCAAAGCCCCGCCCTCACTCAGAGTGCTCGTCGTTGATGACGATGAGGCCATCTGTGAGTTCATGGAGACCTTCCTCAAGAAGGATGGTTTCGACGTGAAGACCTTGTCCGACCCGAAAACGGCACCCGACGAGGTCAAAGTGGGTGGCTATCACATGGTGGTCCTCGACCTCATGATGCCGGACATGGACGGGGTCGAAGTTCTCGAGAAGATCCGCAAGGTCGACAGCGATGTCGCCGTGGTGATCTTCACGGGCTACCCCAGCCTTGAGACGGCCGTGAAGTCGATGAAGCTCGATGCGGTCGACTACCTGAAGAAGCCCTTCAACCCGGACGAGTTCCGCGCCGTCATCGACCGCGCGATGCGCAAGAAGGGTCTTCTCCGCACGCCGGAAGAAAACCTGCACCGCGTGATCGGTGAGACGATTCGTGGTCTCCGCAAGGAGCGCAGCCTGACGCTTAAGCAGATGGCGCGCCGAACGGGCCTTAGCGTTTCGCTTCTCTCGCAGATCGAGCGTGCGGAATCGAGCGCGTCCATCAGCTCGCTCTACAAGATCGCGGTCGCCCTCGACGTGCGCATCAAAGATCTCTTCGGCGAGTACTAGCGCTTCGAAAAAAACTTCGCCGCGTCGTTTCCTTCGCGCTCTCGTAGAAGCGTCGTCCGCGGTGGCGCTTTTGGCGGATAGCCTGCGCCGCAGCATGCGAAGCGCTCTTCGCACCGCATTTTGAGAGGAAATGACTTTTTCGCGGGTGCGTAGATCCACCCGATGCTTCGAATTCTTTTTCTTTCTTCGTGTCTCCTCGCGGGACTTAGTTCGCGCGTTCACGCGCAGAATGGCGATGCCCGACGACAGTGCTCCGGCACTGGGCTAGCCCTTGTTGGAAGCGCCACCGCCGTCGCTGGCGGGCTTCAGCTTCCGCACAAACGCAAAGCAGCCTGGATTCCTACGCTTCTGGGTGCAGCGTTGACGATCGCAGGAATCACCATGGCGGTCCGCGCCGACGCCGAGAGCCTCGATCCGCACGCGCAGTGGATTCAGGACCGCTGTCGCGCGCGATGGCTGATGGCGTCACCTCTCCTCGGTTTGGCCGTGGTCGGCGCGACGGGGAAGGGAAACTCCGGACTCGCGCGGCTTCAGCGGGGCCTCATGGGTTTGCTGATGACGGCGGTCGTGACGGCGCTCGTCGCTGGGGGGATCGCCCTTCGGGTTCGCGCCGGCGGAGCTCCCTGATGCGTCCGACCTGGCTGCGAGCGGCGTTCCTCGCCTTTGGATTGCTCATGAGCGGACGCATCGAGGCGCAAGATGGGATTGCCCGTCGCCAGTGCTCCGGCGTTGGGATCACCATGACCGGAATCGCCACGGCCTTGGCAGGGACCGCGTTCGATGCCACGGGGGCACGAGAGCGGCGACATCGGTTCGCCCGCTGGTTCTCGTTCGCGGCCGGTGCAGCGCTGACGGCGACCGGAATGGTCATGGCCCTCCGCGCAGATACAGGAGGCCTCGACGAACACGCGCGGTGGGTCCAGCAGCGCTGCCGCGCGCGCTGGCTCTTCGGCAGCTCTCTAACCCTCGGCGGGTTGGCCCTCGCCCAAACACAGCGGCGAGCTGGTCTTCGAGCGCTCGCCAACTTCTTCCTCGCCACCCTCGGTGCGGTGACGCTCCTCCTCGCCGGGGCAGTCGTACGAGGGCGAGCGGGGCCTCCACCCTAAAACCAGTTTTTTGGCTTACGCAGGCGGGCAGGCCCGCTAAGCTGCCGCCGATGAAGCGGGCTTGGATCACCTTGTTCTTTGCGGCCGTTGGCGTTCCAGCGGCCGCGCAAGCGCCGGCGCCGGTCTTGGTGCTGCCGCTCCCTGGCGAAGGCCTCACCGAAGAGATCGCCAACGCGACCTTGGAAGCGGTTACCGCGGGTCTGCGACCGACCGTCGAGCGCCGCGAGCTCCAGGTCGTCACGGACGGCGCCGCGGTTGCCGCCGCGATGCAGTGCGCCGAACCGTCCTGCTTCGGTCAACAGATCGCAAGCCTCGGTGGCTCCGCGGCAGTGCTCGTTCGCATCTCTCGCCCCGATGCACGGGGTCCGCTTCAGCTTCGCTTTGAAGTTCTCGACGCGGTCACCGGCGCGGCACGCGGCGCCCCGGTCGACCTCGAGATCCCGCCAGACGCCGTTGAAGCGGGAATTGCGACGGCACTCGCGCCGGCGGTTGCGTCCCTCGGTCCGCAGATGCCGCCGCCGCCTGCGCGCGCAATGTTCCTCGTCGCGGTGAACAACGATGGAGCCACCGTTCGCGTCAATGGCGAGCCGGTAGGCGAAACCCCCATCGCGCCACTGGAGCTCGCTCCAGGCTCCTACACGATTCAGGTGACGCAGCGTGGCTACGAGACCTTCAATCGCTCCGTCGACATCTCGGCGAGCGGCGGACGTCTCAACGTAGACCTCGAGCCCGCCGCAGCGACGGCGGAAATGCTCGCGCAGGAAGACGCCGCCGATGCGGAAAACTTCGTGGCCGGCGAGACTGCATCCAAGCCGATCTACAAGGAATGGTGGCTTTGGGCGGCGGTCGGCGGCGCGGTGCTGCTTATCACGACGATCGCGATCGCCGTGGCAGTCGGCGGCGGCGGCGGTGGCGGCGGTGGATTCCAGGTCCCGTCGATTCCGGGAGGCATGTGATGCGCTTTCTTTGGATGAGTCTCCTGTGTCTTTCCTGCGGCGGAAGCGGCGGCGGCGAACACATTCTTCGTGTGATCGCGGACGATGGATCCGTCGCGGGCAACCCGATCATCCGCAACGCCGTTCAGGAGATCGAGATCATCATCGTGCCGGACCCGGCCAACGGTGGCTTCGAGCCGATGGAGCCCGAAGAGATCATGGGCGGCGACGCCGAAGTCCGGGTCTCCGCCGTGGGCGAGTGGGTCCTTCGTCTTCGAAACAGCTACATCGAAGACAACTTCGAGCCCGCGGGCAGCACCTTTCGCGTCGACGTCCCGATCTTCACGAACCAGGCGGAGGATCCCGTCATTCGCGATCCGACGCTTCGCGTGAACTTCATCCGCAACGGCGAACGAATCGCGGAGAGCAATCCGC
The DNA here is from genome assembly GCA_039186435.1 of Myxococcota bacterium. GTDB lineage: Bacteria > Myxococcota_A > Polyangia > Polyangiales > Houyiibacteriaceae > JALVDI01. The sequence continues at coordinate 25,090 of JBCDAA010000042.1, forward strand.
GCTTTTTGCAGTGGCCCCCGCCGGAAGACGCGGTGACCGACGTGCTCGTCCGATGCCCGGAGCGCTTTCGGCTGCAGTGCCTCAACAACGAATAGCGATCCTTCTTCTCGTGACGGCCTGCGTCCCGAGGCCGCCAGCGACCGTCACCCGTGTCGTTGGTGGCGAATCACGAACCGGCCCGTTCGTCTCGCCCTTTGCCTACGAGCACTTCATCCGGGGCGAGATGGCCCTCGAGCAAGAGGACTTTCAGACCGCGATCAACGAATTCGAGCTCGCCCGCGCGGGCCCGGAAGACGACGTGCTCGTGATCAGTCGTTTGGCGCTTGCGCACGAGCGCGCGGGAAACGCGGAAGCCGCCGATCGCGCGCTCGCCGCTGGCGCGTCCCTCGACGCAGAATCCGAGGCGCTGTGGCTTGCGCGCGCTGAGATCGCTGCGCGCCGCGGTGACAGTGAAGCAGCGATCGACGCGGCGGTCCGCGCGGCTGAGATCGCCCCGGACTCGGAGGCGCCGATCCTCCAGCTCGCCGAACTCCTCCGGGCAGCGGACGCGACGCCCCGCGCCGATGCGGTCCTCTCCCAAAACGGATCGTCGCCGGTCGCTGCGCGAGCGCGGTTGGTTCAAGCCATCGCAACCGAAGATGCCCGCGCTGCGGGAGAAGCCCTCGAACAACTTCTTCGCATTGCCCCCGCGCGCGTGGGGGACATCGAGCGTAGCGTTCGCATTGCGCTCGCCGACGGGCAGACCGCCCTCGGACTCCGCCTCCTCGCGCACCTCGATGCCGACCGCTTTGCGGATCTGCGCGCACGCACCCTTCTCGCGGCGGGCCGTGCAGAGGAGGCGAGCGTGTTTCTGCAGACCACTGCATCCGATGTCTTTGGGGGGCCTGGGGCGCACGCGGCGCTGGCGCTTGAGGCCGGCCTCACCGACGAAGCCATCGCCCTCGCAGAAAGCGCTGTGGCGCTCGGGGATCTCGAGGCGAACCTCGTGCTCGGTCATGCGCTCCTCGCGAAAAGCAAGCCCACGCGCGCCGCGGAAGCATTTGGGCGGGTACCCCGCGGATCTCGTCGCTACGAGGACGCTCGCGACGGACTCCGCCGGGCACTCACGACGGCGGCGCTCCCAGAGCTCGCCCAAGAGATCGGTCGCGTTCCGCGCCCCGCCGATCCGGATTCATGACAACCCCGTTGAAACCGGCGAGGGAGCGTGTCTATCCTCCCCCTCGTCCCGGGAGATGATGGCATGAGCGACGACGCACAGTACCTCGATACCTTTCCCAACTGGCTCCGCAATCTTGGCCACGACGCCGAGGAGCTTTCCGAGCTGCTGGCCATTGAGTCAGTCGCCCAAGACGCCCGCGAAGCGATCGCTGGCGGCCTAAACTACCTCTTCAAGTCCCTCGATCTGATCCCCGACGGGATCGACGACATCGGCTACCTCGACGACGCCTTCGTCCTCCGTGTTGCGGCCGAAATGGCGAGCAACGAGGACACCGGTGACGCCGGCGCCGACAAGCTCGAAGTCCTCTCGCGGCTCACCAACGACTGCGAGATGGTCCGGAGCTTTCTTGGCGACGACTACGCGCGCCTTGAGGCCTACGTCAAAGGCCTCCGCAACGGCGCCGCCCGCGGCCGCTCCGTAAACGACATCCTCGGCGAGGAGACCGTCCGAAAGGACTTCCTCTCGGACGTCCGCGGCTTTGCCAAGAGCTACGAGTCGCCGTCTTTCTCCCGCGAGGAGAAGAACCTCATCAAGCTCAAGGCGTTCTTCGACGCGAAGCTTCCGAAGTAGCGCGAAACGCGAGGTCCACGATCAGCGGGCGGTGGTCGGAGCCTTCGCCGCGGCCGAGTTGCGCAGCGTGCACGGTGACCGCCTCGGTTACGTAGACGTGATCGAGGCGCGCGGGCGGCAACGAAAAGAGTCCGTTGGGCCAGGTGTTGCCCCAGCCCGAGCCAGCGACTTCCCAGGCGTCGTCGTAGCGACCGGCAACGTCCGCGGCAAAGCGTGACCAGCCCGTGGAGTTGAAGTCGCCCGCGAGGATCACCGCGCCGTCGCGCTCGCTCCAGGTTGCGAGTTCATCGAGCTCGGCGCGATGTCGCTCGGCGTAGTTCGCCGTTCGCGGTGGCAGCGTGTGTACGTTGAGGACTTCGACCCGGTGCTCGCCCACGCGGAGCACCGCGCGTGGCCAGACAAGCCCATCGACCTCGAGGAAATCGAGGTCCTCGAACGCAAAACGCGAGAAGAGCGCCGACCCAAAGGAGTCTTCCTGCGCATGCACGAAGGCGGTCGGATAGCGATCCGAATAGCCGCGTGCCGCAAACTCGTCCGCCCAGCGTCCCGACACTTCCTGAAACACGAGAACGTCCGCGTCGAAGGTCTCAATCTCGTCGAGGAGCGACGAGGGGTCGTCGTGAACCATCAGGAGATTCGCGGTGACGAGGCGAAAGGTCGGCGCTTCGGCCGTAGGCGTGCCTGGAATCAACGCCGTCAAGGTGAGGAGCGCCCACCCCGCCGGAACCGCGGCTGCCGCTGCAAGTCGATGGCGACGCCGAATGATTGCGACCGCGGCCACGGGTACCGCGACTCCGAACGTAAGCGGCCGGTAGCTGTTCACAAGCAGGAGCGCCCAGGTCCCGTCGTGCCAAACCACGCGAACGATCAGAAGCGCGAGCGCGCCAACGGCGACGCACCACGCAAAGCGCCAGCCCATCGCAGCCCACCACGATTTGCGCTTCTTTCCTGCGCTTGCTTGCGTGCTCAACGGGCCCCTCGCACGCGCGTCGTCGCGACAACCCAGTGCGCCCCAAGTGCGCCCAATGATTGACTTGTCGGGCTCCCCCTCCTATCCCTCGAGCAGCCATGAACGCAATCGCGATGACGCTCGTTTTGGTGAGCACCCTTTCCTTTTTCTCGTGGTCGATGTTCCGCCGCTACCGCCAGGTCGTGAAGGTCGGCACGCCCGACCCGCGCTTCAAATGGAGCTTTGGCCAGCTTTTCGATCGCTCCAAGAAGGTCGTTCTTGTGGCGCTCGGCCAGGAAAAGATGTGGAAAAAGAAGGGCTATGCGGCCGCGGGGTTCGCGCACATCACCATCTTTGCCGCGTTTAATGTCCTTCTCCTTAACTCGGTCCTCTTGTGGGGGCGAGGCTACGACTACGACTGGGATTTCTTCTTCGAAACGCTCTCCACCGATCACATCGTCGGCCAACTGTACAGCCTCGGAAAGGAACTCGCGGCGGCCGGTGCAATGCTCGGCGCGGTCATTTTTTGGAAGATCCGCATCGCGCAAAAGGGCATCGATAGCGGCGATCCGAAAGAGGTCGGCGAACGCCCGCGCATGACGCTGGGCTTCGAGCCGAATTTGATTCTCTTTATCATCTTCTCGATGATGTTCGCCGACTTCCTCTACGTCGGCGGCCACGTTGCGCTTCAGCATCAAGCGACCGGAACCGACGTGCACTGGACGTGGTACGAGCCCTTTGGGTCCGCCCTCGCGTTGCTCTTCCAAAACATGGAGCCCGGGACCGTCACCGTCCTCGAGCATGTGGGCTTCTGGTGGCACGCCGCGTGGGTCCTGCTCTTTTTGAACATCCTTCCCTACTCGAAGCATTTCCACATCCTGTCAGTCATGGCGAACGTCTTCGCCTACGACCCGAAGCCCGCCGCGCTTCCGAAGGTGGACGACCTCGAAGGCAAGGTGGAGCGCGAAGAGAGCCTCGGCATCGCCACGATCAAGGACCTCAACTACTCCCACATCCTCGACCTCTACACGTGCACCGAGTGCGGGCGCTGCAGCGACAACTGCCCGGCATACCTCACAGAAAAGAAGCTCTCGCCAAAGCACCTCACGCTCGCGCTTCGCGACCACCTCTACAAGGCCGAATACAGCATGTTCGGCAAGGACGACGACGTACAGTTTCCCCAGGATGAAGCGCGTCCACCCGCCGCCGGCTTGGGCGACGAGCAGGAGGAAATCCACACATTTCCGAAGCCTCCCGAGGACGCGTACTTTCTTCAGAAGATGGCCGGCGTCGAGATCGTCCCTAACATTCTCGACCCGCACGTGATCTGGAGCTGCACCAGCTGCCGCGCCTGCGAGGAGCAGTGTCCGGTGATGATCTCCTACGTCGACAAGATCATCGGTATGCGCCGTGAGCTCGTGCTCTCGAAAGCGGAGTTCCCGCCGCAGCTTGAGGGCGCCTTCCGGGGCATCGAAGTGAACGGCAACCCGTGGAATATGTCCGCGATGGACCGCGGCGGCTGGGCGAGCGGCCTCGACATTCCGCTCCTTGCCGACAACCCGGGCGCCGACGTCCTCTACTGGGTTGGCTGCGCCGCCAGCTACGACGACCGCGCGAAGAAGGTCGCCCAGTCGGTCGCCAAGCTTCTCAAGGCCGCGCACGTCGACTTTGCGATTCTCGGCAGCGAAGAGAGCTGCACCGGCGACCCCGCGCGCCGCGCCGGCAACGAGTACCTCTTTCAAATGATGGCCGAGCAGAACGTCGAGACCTTGAATGAGCACGAGGCTCACAAGAAGACGATCATCACCGCGTGCCCGCACTGCTTCAACACGCTGAAGAACGAGTACCCGGACTTCGGCGGCAACTACGACGTCGTGCACCACTCCGACTTCCTGAACGGACTCCTCGTCGCCGGGGAACTCACGCCGACCAAACCCGTCCGAGCCAAGATCGCCTACCACGACAGCTGCTACCTCGGTCGCTACAACCAGGTCTACGACTCGCCGCGACAGGTTCTCGAGGCCATCGACGGAGTCGAACTGGTCGAGGTCGAGTACTGGAACAAGCAGCAGGGCCTCTGCTGCGGCGCTGGCGGCGCGCAGTACTTCATGGAAGAGGAAGGCCCGCGCGTGAACCATAAGCGCACCCTTCAGCTCGTCGACACCGGCGCGGACACCGTCGCGTCCGGCTGTCCTTTCTGCATGACGATGCTCTCCGACGGCCTGAAGGACAAAGGCCACGACAACATCGACCAGCTCGACATCGCGGAGATTTTGGTCCAGGCGATGAACCTCGACGCGGCGAGCGTTCCCGAAGCCGCCGAGTAGTGCACCGTACGTTCCTGGCGCTCGCTGTGCTCTGCCACGCAAGTGCCTGCGGCTCGGACGGCGCGGACCCGGTCGACGCGTCCGTTGCGCGTGACGCGGCGGGGGACGTGGCCCTGGATGACGCAAGCACGAACCGCTGTGGTGTCGCCGACTCGGTCGTCACCAGCGCGGGCATTGCGCCGCTCGTCGCCGAGTTCGGTTTGGACTGGGCGTACCTACCGTCGGAGAGCTTTCAGGACGATGAGGCGAGTGTGCCAGCGACCGACGGGTCGAGCGTGCGGCGCATCCGCGACCTTGGCGCGGCCGGCGACGGATTCGACCTGCGCTGGCACTCGGACGAGTTCACCCCGCATCTCTTCGCGAACGAAATGCGGTACACCGCAAACGAGGGCGGCTACCTTCACTTCAACAACAAGACCGGGACGAGCTACGAAACCGAGAACACCGCCCTCGGGACGCAGCGCGCTCCCGCGACGATCGTGCTCGTCATGCGCGTTCGCCCGTCGCCGTCCAACGAAGCCTTTGTCGGCGGAGGTTCCTCGCGGCGTCCGGTCCTTCGCGACCGCGTCACGCGCATGGAGTACGGCCTCTCCGGTTCGCCGCTCGGCTTCGACGAGAGCTACGGTGTCCTCCCCTACTACGAAAAGCTCGTTGTCTTTGTGCAGTTCACCGCGACCGGATCCTCGCTCTGGGTCAACGGCGAAGAGGTCGCGACTGGCCCCGCCGAAGACAACTTCTTCGATAGCTTGGCGATCGGCGCACGAAACAACACCGCGAATTGGGACTGGTTCTTTTACGGCGTGAGCGCCTCCGGCGTCGACACGGCGCAACTGCCGAGCCTCTTCGAGGCGCTGCGTGCACTCTATCCGGACGTTGGCCCGCACCAGCGGCCGCATATCGAGGGCAGCTCTGGCTCCGAAAGCGTTGGCTCGTACTCGCGCTCCGGCACTCTGACCACATACGAGTACGAGTTCGTGTCGCCGCAAGGACGATCCGAATCGACCGGCGATCGACGCGTGCAGTGGTGGGGACTCAACGGTCTGCAGTCTCAGACGGTGCTGCCCGGCGAGACCGAACTCACCATCGACCGCAGTCTCTACGAGGCCGAGTTCGGGCAGCTGCGCGTTCAGGTCACCGTCGTCGACGACCAGGGTTGCGAATCCCTTCCGATCTTCAGCCCGCGCGAAGCCCTCTAAGGACAGCGCGAAACCCGTTCACATCGTGACGACCGCGATGTCAATAAAATCAGGTTGGCTGCTTTTTTCGCTGCTTTTTCCGCTGCCGGGCTGCTTTTCTGCCCGTGCCGCGCTTCGGCCTCCAGGTTTCGGCTTAGTCGCAGTAGTTCGGTTCGCCGCCGCACCACGTTCCCTCGAACTCGGCGCCGACCTCGGAACCATCCTCGAGGACAATCGAGTACCAGCCGCGAACGACCGCCGGTTCCTCGGGGATGTCGCGCCACCGACGATCACGGTAGACGCCGCCCTTCCACTCGGCGACGAAGAGCGTGATCTCACGAAACTCGCTGCATGGTCGCTCGCGGCAATCCACTCCCCAGCCGTTCTCTCCCGACCAGTGCCAAAGCCCTTCAGGACGCGCAAGGAAAGCGGGATCGATCACAGCAATACCAAGGGCGCGGCGTTCGCGCTCACAGGTCTCCGCGCCAAAGTCGATGGCGATTCCGTCTGACCATCCCACGTCGTTGCACAACCCTCGCGCCGCCGCTCCGGTAGGGCCGTTGTCGAGCGGTGCAGGCAGCTCGGGATCACCGGACGAAAAGCACCCGGCGAGAAGGAAAAGCAGCAAACCACGCATGCCCCGGCTCTAGCCCTGTTTGCCGATAACGCAAATCACTATCAATAAGCGAGCCTCAGGGGTAGCCCAGGCGCTCGACGTTGATCGAGAACGAGAAAAACCCGAGCAGCGCGTGTCCCTGCTGACGACCGAGCCCGGCGGGATCGCCGCCGTAGAGAAAGTGATAGCGCACGCCGAACGCGGCGCCGACGCGTGCGACCCACGGCGCGCCCCGAGACTCCGGAATGCTCTTGAAGTCGACCCACCGGAACAGCACCGCAGCCGTGCCGTAGCCGCCGAGGGAGTCGAGGTCGATCTCGTCTTCCTCCTCCGTCTCCCCAAAGTGCACGCCGCCGCCGAGCGCCAGGCTGACAAAGCGGTCCGAGACCGCCCCGGGACCGACGGGAATGTTGAAGCGGGTTTGAAGCGCCACGCGATTCGAAGGTCCGCTGCTCGGAATTGCCGCAGTCACCGACCCAAACGCACCGATCTCGAAATACGGGTGCCACGCAACGCCGATGAAAACGCCGGCGCCGATCTGCCCTCGCGCCGGAGCGCCGTAAAAGCCGAGACCGAGAAGTTCGACGTCAAACACCAGGCCGAGCCATCCCGCTTCGAGCTCCCCGGTTTCGACTGCGGTTTCGACCGCGGTTTCGACCGCGACCTCCACCTCGGCGTCCGATTCAAGCTCCACGACCTCCACCTGCGCGTGCGCGACGCTCGCAAGCGAAGTGAACACCACCACCCACTCCCGCATAACCCATGGACGCACAAACCTCGCCGATCGTCAGAAGAGCCCTCGCACACCGTTCGAATCGCCCGAAAACCCAAGCGGAAACCGGAGTGCTAAGCTCCGCGCGATGCCGATTCTCCTTCAACAGGCAGCGGAACTCCCGAGCGGCTACGGCGCAGCCCTGCTGCAATCCCTCCTCGCTCTCTTCGCCGTCTGCATCCTTGCGTGGGTGGTCCTTCGCTGGGCTTCCAAACGCGGCATGGGCATCGGTCGAGGCCGCCACGTTCGCGTCGTAGAACGGGTCGCCCTCGACGCGCGCCGGCACCTCTACATCGTCGAGGTTGGCGGAAAAACGCTCCTCCTCGGTTCCGGAGACGGCGCAGCTCCGCGACTTCTTACGGAGCTCGACGCAGCCGAACTGAAGAGCGCTGCACCCAAAGCGCAAACGAGTTTTCGTGATGTTCTCGCGCGCCTAAGCGGTCGTTCCGACGAAGAGGAAGCAGACGCGCTCTCGGAGGAGGGTCGATGAGGACCGCGCTCGCGCTCTCTCTTCTCGCCCTCGCGTGTGGCGACGACAGTGGCGCGGTCGATAGCAGCGTTCGCGACAGCGCCTTTCCGGACAGCACCGTTCCGGAAGAAACCATCACCCTCCGAACGCTCGTCGAGGAGATGGCCACCCTCGATCCGCTGATGACGGACCTTCCCTACGTCACTCTCCAAGCCTCGAGCTGGGACCGTCGCTCCGTCGACCCATCCGATGCAACGACGAGCGGGTGGTACGCAAACACCGACAAGGGCCACTACCAAGACGAGGTTCGCGTCGACGGTCGGCGCGAATACGTGATGCTCGAAGCGGAAGGCGCCGGCGCCATCGTCCGC
>JBCDAA010000043.1:0-33355 GCA_039186435.1 Myxococcota bacterium
CAGTGGTATCCGAAACTATGTGAGTACGACTACGAAGGTTGGCACGCCAATCCTTACATAGGGAGAGAATTCCACGGTGTGTGGGGTGACTTTGATGTCAATATCACCATCCAACGCGACTTTGTGCTTGGAGGGACGGGAGTCGTATCAAACCCCGAAGAAGTAGGCCACGGCTATGGAGATATGCCGGAAGGGCCTTCGACGGGTCGTAGAGCATCGTCGCCTCGTCCTCGTCCTCCTCCTCGTCGAGGTCGGGAGCGAATCCAGGCGGCGGTTTGGGCTTGTAGGCGCTCGGCGCTTTGGGTTTGTAGGCGCTCGGCGATGCGACCGGCGGCGGCGGCGCGATGGCTGGCGTCACGGGGGGAGGAGGCGCGATCGCGGGCGCAACCGGAGGTGGGACGACGGGCGCCGGAAGCGGCGCGTCCGTGCGAAGTTCTTCCTCGGCGTCGTCCCCGAAGAGAAGGTCGTCGATCGCCGCGTCATCCTCGAAGGGAGAGAGAGGCGCCTCCGACGCGTGCAGTTCCTGGATCGCCTTTTCGGCTTCGGCCTCGGCGTCCTTTTCTGCAACCGCTTCGGCTTCGGCGGGTTCACCCTCACCTTCGCCTTCGGAGAAGACCGTGTCGACTTCCGAAAGGAGCTCGTCCAAATCGAGGTCGACGCCTCCTTCGGGAGGCGGGGACGTCGGCGCTGCGCTTTCGCCACTTAGCCGCGCGAGGGTTTCCATCAGGTCGTCGGGGACCGACGCGATCTGGGTGGAGGCTTCGCTGTCGACGAGATCGTCGGCGAAGGAAGGGAAGCGCTTGCGCAGCTCTTCCGGAGAGAGTTTCTTCGGGGGCTCGAGCGGTTGAACTGGAGTAGGACGCGCGGACCGTCGCTTCTTGGCGCGCTGTTCCGCGGCGCGTCGTTCGAGTTCGGGGTCGGGCTTGTAGAGACGTCGCTTCGAGCCGGTCGACGGAGGAGGAGGTTTGGGTGCGCCCGGCGGAACCGACTGGGGCAACGGCGCGGACTTCGCTTGCGCGCTGTCCTCGAACTCGGCTTCCCAGGCGTCGAGGGCGCCGTCCAGATCGAGTTCTTCGAAGTCGTCGTCGTTCGTCATCCGACCAGCCTTCGGCGAAGCTCCAGCATTGCGGGAGAGAGCCAGAAATTGAGTAGCGCGCGCGCATCGGGGTGCGCAAGAACGACCGGGAGTGTCGGCGCGCCGCCGTTTAGGAGAGCCGTCAGTACGAGCTGTAGGTCGCCCGCGAGAAGGAGCCCCGCGCGCATCGCGGTCTGCCGCGCGGCGGCGCAATAGGTGGTCAGCGCATCAGCGCTCGGAATGGTCGCCACGGCCGTGGGGATCAGGCGTTTGGTTTTCCGGGGCATCGCCTTCATGACCCGGTGGGTCCAGTCGACGAGACCGGGTCGGTCCTGACTTCCACCGAGGGGCGCATCGACCGCCGCGGCGACGGCGTGAAGAAGCGTGGCGGCGTCGTCGGGGTCGCGCCGAACGAGGGGCGTGGTGTGGGTGAGCGACGCCATGGCCTGCTCACCGACAAGAAAACAGCGAAGGCCGTCGAGGGGCGACTGCACGCCGCTTCCCACGACCCACGTGGGGGCGCGCTTTCCCGGCATGGACTGCACGCGTCCCGCGTCGTTTCCGCCCTGGTAGACGTCGCCGAGCTCGAGGCCAAAGAGGCGAATGCGACCCGCAAGTTCGTCCCGAACGGGGTGGGGGCGGCGGGCGCTGAGGGCGTCTCCGCGACCCACACCAAGGTGGCCAGGCTCCAGACCCGCCGCAACGCAGAGCGTGTCGTGGGCAAGCTCGGCAAAGGCCGCGAGCGGACCGTCGTCTCCTTCGGCGCGAAGGGAGGCGAGCTCGTTTGCAGAGAGCGGGGTGGCCGAAAGCCCCACCGGCGCCGGCGGTTGCATCGCGGCGCTCTCTTCGGGGGTCGCTTCGCCGACGGCGACTAGCGCCGAGAGGATCAGCTGTTCGAAGAGGGCATCTTCCCGCCAGACGGCTACGCGCCGAAGCGCCCGAAGGTGATCGGGTTGAACCTCGCCCGCCATGTCGCTGCGAACGGCCGCTTCAAAGCTGCGCGAGTGCACAACGCGTGCTTCCCCGCTCAAGAGCTCCGCGATGGCGTTGCCCGCTTCGATATCGGTCGGCGTGTGCGTGAGGGCGTCGCGGTAGCTCACGATCGCCGCGTCGCGTTCGCCAAGACGCTCGACCTGAAGTCGTCCCGCGTGCTTTGCGAGTTCGCTTCGGCGCGCACCCTCCGCGCGGCCTGCGGCTTCGAGGAGAAACTGCGCGGCCTTTTCGTGCATGTCGGCGTTGATGGCGATGCGCGCCATGCGCTCGAAGACCTTCGCGTCGGCCATTCCGAGCTTTTCGACTTCCTCGAGCTCCGCGAGCGCCGCGACCGGATCGCCGAGCTTCTTTTCGAGAAAGTCCGCGGCGCCGAGGTGCGAGATGCGCTTTTGCTTCGCCGGCACGTCGGCGCGGGCGATGGCGCGAAGGGATTCCACGGCCTCGGCCCACTGGGAGCGCGAGACGTAGATTTCGACCGCCAACGCGAGTCCCCCCGCGTGTCCTTCTTCGAGCATGAGAAGGTTTTCGATCGCTTCGAGGGCTTGATCGAGTTCGCCTCCCGACCGGTGCAGGCGTGCTTTTTCGTAAAAGAGTCGCTCGAGTTCGTCGCCGTCGTTGATCGCGTCGATGCGCGCTTGGACCAGCGCCATGATCGCTTCGGTATCGCCGCGTTCCGCGACGAGATCGTGAAGGCGATGATAGGCGTTCGGCCGTGAGCGGTCCGCCTCGACAACCTGCCGAAGTCGCTCCTCTGCGAGATCGGGGCGGTCGAGGTGATCCATGAGAACCGCGCCGGCTTCCTCGAGGAGCTCGTTGCGAAAATCCCCTGTGACGTGTTCGGCGAGCTTGTCGCAGACGCGTACGACGAGGGTCCACTCGGCGGAGGCGCGCGCGGCAACACGGAGTGCTTCCCAAGAAGCCAGGTCGTCCGGGTCGCCAGCGAGAACCTGACGTAGGACGCCAACCGCCTCGGGTCGGTGGGCGGCGCTGAGCGTTCGTCCGGCGGCCGCAGCGACGGGCACTTTGGTGTCACTGCTGGTGTGAGGCATCCGCGCGAGAAGCGCGTCGGCGAACGCATCGGGATCGTCGCCGACCGAAAGCGTTTCTTCCGCCGCGATTGCAGCGGCCGGGGCGTCGGTGCCTTCCGCGAGAAGTTCCTGCGCGATCAGGAACGCGTCTTCGGCAACGTCCGACTCCACTCCGGCACCGACGATCTGTGCGCGCAGGCCGAGGAGCGTGAGTTCGGCGCGTGCGTCGCCGTCGTCGGTCGTTTGGCCCAAGCGAAGCAGGAGCTCCGAGCGTTCTTCGAGACGGCGATCGCGCGACGCGGCACCGAGCGCGAGCAGGAGGGCCCACGGGTCGTCCTCTTCGCGTTCCAGGAAAGCCGCGATCACCTCTTCGCCAAGCGCTGGGAGGAGGTCGTCATGTTCGGCGGTGGCGCCGAGCTCGCGCCGGATGGCGTCGTGGTCTTCCGGCTGGGCCGCCGCGAGGAGCTTTTCGAGGGCGGCGATGCGCGCGGTGGGATCGACTTTGTCTTCCCGGAGAACCGAAAGCGTCGTTGCAGCCTCGATCGCGACCGAACTTTCCAGGCTTGCGCGAAGGGGGGATTCCGCGAGCTCGGGCTTGTCGATGCCGAGGTAGTGCTCCGCGAGGTCGAGGGTCGAACGCGCCGGCGCATCTCCTGCAATCTCGCGCTCGGAAAGTCCTTCCCGGGCCCGTAGGAGAAGCGCGTCGTCGCCGGTTCCTTCCGCGAGTCGGGCGAGTGCCCACAGCGGTGAAACGCTCGAGGGATCCGAGTCGGCGGCGTCTTCGTAGGTTTCCGCGGCAAGCTTGGCGTCCCCGCTCGCCTCCGCAGCGGCGCCCGCCAAGAGAAGGGAGACCACGGCCGCCCGTGCACCCGATCGCGCGTCGGCGGATCGTCGAAGGAGGCGGACGACTTCGTCGGCTTCGCCCCGTGCGCGATAGAGCTCTTCGAGAAGCGCGAGCGCGTACCCGTGGCCGGGCTGACGCTCGAGCGCTTGTTTCAGCGTTTCGATGGCGTCGTCTTCGTTACCCGCTTTGACGAGCGCCCGTCCGCTCGCGGCGAGATGAGAGGCGGCGACGGCCTCGTCTTCGGAGAGCTCCGAGAGTACCCGGTGCGCCTTCGCGAGAAGCTCGTGGGCGCCTGAGCGAGCCGCGTACACGCGTGCTGCGTCCGCGGCCCAGACTTTCGCGCCTTCGAGATCGAGCGCGTGCAGAAGGGCGCGGGCGGCTTCGTCGTCTCGTCCCGCTTCGCGCAGCAGGACGTAGCGGTGGTGTACGAGAGAGCCGCGTTCCTCCGGTTCGAGGTCGTGCGGAAGAAGCGCAACGATCGCTTCGAGCATGCCCTCGACGTTGCCGGCACGCGTTGCGGCCGCGTAGTGGTCTCGAAGAACGGCAACCGGATGGGGCGCATGCTCGGCGGCCTGCTCGTAGAGAGGGCGCGCGCGAGGAAAGTCGCCAAGGCGGTGCGCGGCGAGGGACGCGGCACGCCAGAGAGACAGGGTGCGGTCGTGTCCGCTCGCTTTGCGATCGCGCAGGGCGTCGATCCACGCGTCGAAGCGCCCGGACGACATCATCCAGGCGTCGGCGGTCGCCCGCGCGGCGATCGAGTCCGGTGCGAGAGTGAGGACGCGTTCCAGGATGCCGTACGCTTTGGTTTCGTCGCCGGACGAGCCGCTCGCATGCGCCGCGTAAAAGAGCAGCGCGGCAGCCGTGTTTGCGGGCGTATCGCCCTCTTCTGCAACGACGGCGCTGGTTTGCTCGAGGACGGTTTCCGCATCCGAGGCGCGATGTGCCGCCTCGACGAGAACGAGGCGAAGGAGCTCATCGTCCGGTCGAATCGCGACCGCTTTACGAAGATTCTCGAGTGCTCCCGTTGCGTTGTGAAGTCGCTGAAGGAGCAAGCCGGCCGCTTCGAAATAACACGCTGCCGCACGTCCCCCGGCCCGTGCCGAGTCGGCAAAACGCTGAACCGAAAACGCACCGGAGCCGGGGGCATCATGCTCCCCACGTGCGGCGGCCGCTGCGAGATCACCGAGACCTTCGAGGGCGCGGGCCAATGCACCCGGGTGGTCGTGACGGCGGGCGATTCGCTCGAGGGTTTCGAGGAGGCGATAGCGCGCGACGTCCCATTCAAGGGCGCGGGTGAGCTCCGCGAGGGCGAGGCGCACGTCTTCTTCGGCGCCGCTCTCCGCGCGCGTGGCCGCGAGGTCGCAGGTGAGGAGCGCTTTCCAGGTAAGGTCTTTGGCGCTCGAGACGCGTGCTTCGAGGGCGTGCAAGGCCTGGCCGCGATTGCCGGCTCGGCGGGCGCTGCGCTCCAGGAAGAGAGCCGCGGTCGCAAGGGCCGGTCCGGGCTCGGTCGTGAGCGCTTCGTTGAGGCGCTCGATCGGCTGTTCCGTATCGGTTCCGCGATCTTCGAGAAGGGCCGCCAGGTCCGCGAGGGCAGAGGCGCGATCCTCGTCGGTGCGGCCGCTGCGGTACTCGGCGTCGTAGAGGCGCGCGAGGTTTTTGAAGGACCGGCGTCGTTCGAAGATGCGAATCAGGTCGAAGAGGGGCGGGCGAAACCCCGGCGCCTGGTTGTACGCACCGAGGTAGGCCTTGACCGCGGCCGCGTCGTCGCCCGCCCGCTCCGCAAGGCGGCCAAGCTCCCAGCGCAGCTCGGCCTGACGATGCTTGTCGGCCTCCACGGAGATGGCATCTCGGATCGTGGCCATCCGTGCGTCGAGGTCGCCTTTGGCCGGCTCCTTAGAGGGCGGCGGGATGGACGGGGGGGTCGCCACAGCGCCGACGCACGATAGCAGGGGCGCCCTGAGATTTGAACGATGTTTCCGGGCCTAGCGAAGGGCGCCCACCCGCGTTTCCACGGCTTTCCGGAGGGTGCCGCTCGCGAGCTGACGGGTGGCTTCTTCGATGTCGAGATGCAGGGCCCGATCGCCCTCGAGAAGGGGCACGACGCTCCGGAGCGCGGTCCACGCCGCGTGAACCCCTGCGCCAGGCGTGAGGGGCGCCCGAAGATCGATGCCCTGCGCTGCGACCATGGCTTCGATCGCGAGAACCTGCCGCGTATGGCGGACGATCGACGCGAGCTTGCGGGCCGAGATCGAACCCATCGAGACGTGGTCCTCTTTGCCGGCGGACGAGGGGATCGAATCCACGCTCGAGGGGTGGCTGAGGACCTTGTTTTCGCTGACCAGCGCGGCCGCCGTTACCTGGGCCATCATGAACCCGGAGTCGAGGCCGGTCTGTGGCGCCAGAAAAGGGGGCAGCCCGCTCGACATGGCCGGGTTGACGAGCTGCTCGATGCGCCGCTCGGCAATGTTCGCGAGCTCGGCGGTGGCGATGGCCGCTGTGTCGAGGGCGATCGCCAGGGGCTGTCCGTGAAAGTTGCCGCCGCTGATGACCTCTGCGTGGTCGTCGGTGGCGAAGACGAGGGGGTTATCGGTCGCTGCGACGATCTCGCGCTCGAGGACCTGCCGGGCCCAGCCGAGCGCGTCTCGCGTGGCGCCGTGAACCTGCGGCATGCAGCGGAGCGAATAGGGGTCTTGCACCTTTCCGCAATCGCGATGGCTCTCCATGATTTCGCTCTCCGCAAGGAGTGCGCGCAGGTTGTGAGCGCTCGCGGCCTGACCGGGATGCGGGCGCGCCTCTTGAATTCGAACGTCGAAGGGTCGCCCAGAGCCTTGCAGCGCTTCGAGGGACATGGCGCCGACCACGTCCGCGAGGGTGCAAAGACGCTGCGCCTCCACGACGGCGAGACCGCCGATCGCGAGCATCAGCTGCGTTCCGTTGATGAGCGCGAGGCCTTCTTTGGCTTCGAGGCGAATTGGTTCGATCCCCGCGGTCGCGAGAGCATCGGCGCCGCTAAGCGTATTCCCCGCGACGCGCGCTTCCCCTTCCCCGATCAACACCAGCGCAAGGTGCGCTAGGGGGGCAAGATCGCCTGACGCGCCCACCGAACCCTGCGCGGGGATGCAGGGAAGAATGTCGGCATCGAGGAGTTTGAGCAGTTGTTCGACGAGGCGCGGGCGGACCCCACTCAGGCCGAGCGCAAGCACTTGCGCGCGCAGTGCGATCATTACCCGAACGACCGAGTCCCCTAGAAGAGGACCGACCCCACATGCGTGACTTCGAAGAAGGTTGTGCTGCAGCTGCTCGATCGCGCCGGCGTCGATACGCGTCTCCGCGAGCGCCCCAAAGCCCGTGTTTACGCCGTAGACGTTGGGGGCGGCATCGCCGGTTTCTGCAAGACGCGCGACGAAGGAATGGCTCCGGGTCATCCGAGCGCGCGCACCTTCTCCCAAGTGCAGTCGGGCGCTGCCTTCGCCGATCGCCCAAAGCTCCTCGAGCGACCACCCCTCCCCCAGCTGAAGCGTCTGCGTCACCCCGAGGCCCTAGCTCGATGTCCAGCCGCCGTCGACGACGAGGGTCTGACCGTTCATGTACGAGGACGAGTCGCTCGCGAGGTACACGGCCGCGCCGGCGATGTCGTCCGGTTGACCGAGTCGTTTGAGCGAGGTGCGATCCTTGATCATCGCCACGAGTTTCGGGTTCGACGTGAGCGTTTGGGAAAAGCGCGTTTCGATCAGGCCGGGCGCGATCGCGTTGACCCGAATGCCGCTCGGACCGAGCTCCGCCGCCAAGGTCTGCGTCATGGAGATCACCGCGGCTTTGGTCATGCCGTACACGCCTTGAAGCGGCGCGGCCATCTGACCGAGGACGCTCGTGACATTCACGATCGAACCGGGAGCCTTGCGGTCGAGGAGGTGACGCGCGACGCCCCGCGCGCAGCGAAAATATCCCTCGACGTTGACCTCGAAGGTCTTTCGCCAGGCACCCCATTCGACGTTCATCATGGGCCCGAAGTACGGGTTGGTCGCGGCGTTGTTGACGAGAACGTCGATCTGTCCAAAGCGATCGAGCGTTGCTTGGATGAGGTCGTCGACCGCTTCGTCCTTGCCGGTGTGGCACGCGATGGCAACCGCGCGCTCCCCGATTTCGTCGGCCATCGCCTGAAGCGGCTCCGGCTTGCGCGCAGCGAGCACGACGTTGGCGCCCTCCGCGGCCATCGATGTCGCGATGGCGGCACCGATGCCCCGGCTCGCCCCAGTGATGATCGCGACTTTTCCATCCAGCTGTGCCATGCGCTGGATCTACCACGGCGACGGGGCCAGATGCGCTATGCTGCGGCAATGGGCGACGACGAGGAGCCGAAGGGCAGCGCGAAGACCATTCGAGGGTTCGCGGCTCCGGATCCGGGCAACCCGCAGGACGGGATGTTTGACGATGCGACCCTTGCCGACGAGGGGTCTTCGCCGCAGCAGGGGCCCGACGAGAGCGGCGAGCTCTACTTGCCGCCAGGGACGCAGCCGCTTCGCTCGGTTCACGACAACACGCCCCTCGTCGAGATCGAGGTAGTGCATCAGCACGGCTCCGCGCCTCGCGTGGAAGCCCCCGCACAGACCCTTGAAGTGTGGACGCAAAATCGCGTCTACACGATGGACCCCTCCGGGATCTGTGTTCGCGTCGCCGACCGACACAGCGGCGCCCAGGATGCCAAGCATCCCTTTCTGGGGTTCAAGCTCGTCGGCGGACAGCATCGGGACGGCGAGTCCTTTGAGATCAGCTATCCCTTTCCGCGACCGGGGACTGAAGCGGTTTTCGAGCATCCGCGTTCGGGCCTTGGGAACTTCTCGCGAACCTCCACGGTGACGCGGGTGGTGTTGCGTCTTCACGTGGTCACCGTTCGACCCAATGTTCTCGTTCCTACCTGGTCAGGAATCACCAATCCGCGTCTCCAGCTTCCGCCGGAGCCCTCAGACAACGCCTAGCCATGGACCGAGCTGAACTCCGCGCGTGGCTGCGAGCGCCCTCCCGAACCTGGCGCTGGAATCGCGGAACGGTCGAGCGCTACGACGGGGTCGAGTTTCGCGCGGGACGGTTGCGCTGGTTTCGCTGGTCGCACGAGGCCGACGAAGGAAGTTGTGACGAAGCGGTGCAGACCGTCGAGGAGTTCGTGCGGGAAGGAGCGCCTCCGGCGA
Organism: Myxococcota bacterium; assembly: GCA_039186435.1. Taxonomy (GTDB): domain Bacteria; phylum Myxococcota_A; class Polyangia; order Polyangiales; family Houyiibacteriaceae; genus JALVDI01. The sequence continues at coordinate 9,127 of JBCDAA010000043.1, forward strand.
TGAAGGCGCCGCCGTCCGTGGTGGCGGAACTGCGGGCGTGGATCGACAGGCACGCATGAGCGATCGCGATCGCTATCTCGGTCGACGTCGGAAAGGCTACCTGCGGCGTCTCGGCATTCGTGAGCGCGCCTCCGAGGTGCATTTTGCGCGGACCACCGACGGCTGGCACGTCGCGCTTTCGCGGTACGGTTCGCGACGCAGCCGACGGTTTCCGGTGATGTTCTGCCACGGTCTCGGGTCGAATCGCTTTACCTGGGACCTCGATCCAGAGGTGTCCCTCGCAACCCATCTCGCGGAGGAGGGCTACGACGTCTTTAGCCTCGAGCTTCGCGGTCACGGACGAAGCCAAAAGCGGGGTCCAGGATTTGGGCGCTGGGGGTGGAGCACCTACGAATACGCGGAGCGCGACTTTCCGGCGGCTCTCGAAGCGGTCTGCGAACTCAGCGGCGCACCGGCGGTTCACGTGATCGGCCACTCCATGGGCGGCATCCTGCTTCACGCGCGGCGCGCAGTGGGGGATCCGCGGATCGCCTCCGGGGTCACCATCGCGTCGTCCCTCGACTACACCAAAACACCGAGCGTCTTTCACAGCATCAAAGGACTCTCGGGGTTGGCGTCCGTGCTTCCGGTGGTTCCTCTCGGGCCGATGACGCGCTTTCTCGCGCCGATCGCGCTGGCGTTCGACAACCCCATCGACCGGGTCAACGTGCATCCGGGAAACGTGGATCGCGCGCTCTATCGCCGACTCTGTGCGGTTGCGTTTCACGGGATCAGCGGCCCGGTCCTCGCGTCTTTGGCGGATGCGATGGAGGCCGGTGGCATGCGCGACTCGTCGGGTGTTCCGTTGAAGATGAACGTGGCGCTCGAGGGGCCTCGGGTGCTCGCGATCGCGGGAACGGCCGATCCTCAATGCCATCCCAAGGCAGCGCTCCGGCTCTGTCATGATCTCTTGGCGTTTGGGCGGGAACACGGACACGCCGAGGACTACGGGCACTTCGATCTCGTGATGGGTCTTCGGGCCCGGAGCGAGGTCTGGCCGGCGATCACATCCTGGCTTGGTGCCAGAGACGACGAAGCGCCTATTCCGCCCGCCGCCAGATGAGCGCGAGGCCGGCGGCGGTGACGATGATGCCGCCCAGGAGTGCGAGCGGCGCCGGCCAGCCTTCGAAAAAGAACACGTCCGCGATCAGGCCAAAGAGGGGCGCGGCGTAGCTCGCTGCCGCCACGCGGGACGCGCGCTCGGTCTTGTACGCGAAGGTCATCGCGATCTGTCCGAGCGTCGCAAAGATGCCCACCGTCGCAAGCCAAGGCCACCAGCGCGCTTCGGGGATCGCGATCCAATCCCCGGTGATCGCGTAGTAGGCGGAGAACGCGATCGCGCAGGCCCCGACCTGAAACCAGAACACCACTGCGCGCGGATCGTCGGTGGCGCCGAGCCGTCGCACCGCGAGGTGAGCGCCTGCGGAGAGCACCGTCGCCGCGAGGGCCCAGAGACCGTAGACATTTCCGACCTCGAGACCGGGGCCGATGATCATGGCGCTTCCGAAGAGGCCGGCGCCGAGAAGGAGCCAGATTCGCGCGGGGGAGCGTTCGGCCGCGCCGAGCACGAAGGGCGCGAGGACCGCGATGACGATCGGTTGAAGGCGCGAGAGAATGGAGAGGTCGGCGAGGGCGAGGCCCTTGGCGGACGTGAAGAAGCAGACCATTGCGCCTGTGCCGAGAAGCACCCTCAGGGTCAGCACCCGCCGTGCTTTGATGGCAAAGACCTTCGCTGCGCCGTCTTCAACCGCCGTGCCCCGCCGCGGAAACAAGCACATGAGGAAGGCGAGGGGCGCGCTGATCGCCGAGCGCCACACGATCACCTCGAGCGCTTCGAGCTCCTGCCGGACGGTTTTGACCGCCCCGACCATGATGGTGAAAAAAAGGGTGGCGAGCACCATCAGCGCCGGGCCTCGCTGCAGCCGAAAGCCGGGAGCCCCGTCGCGGGTGGTCAACGCCGACGCCAGAGGAGCGTGAAGTTGTTCGCGGGCATCGCCACCTTCTCCTCGAGCTCAAAGGCGGCGCCCGCAAGGGCGCGCAGTTCGCCCACGTCGCGAATTCCCCACGCCGGGTTTCGCGCGCGGAGGGACTCGTCGAAGCGCGCGTTGCTCTCCGCGGTGTGCTGTCCGTCGACGCGGTAGGGGCCGTACGTGATGAGCGGCGCTCCTGGGGGAAGCGTCGCGCCGCCGCGAAAGAGGCCCGCGCTCGTTTCGAGGGGGCTGATGTGAATCATGTTGATGCACACGATGGCGTCCGCGGCGGGCCAGGTCGCATCGCGCGCGCTCACGTCGAGGAGGATGGGCGCCAGGAGGTTCGAGTGGCCCGCTTCGTCGCGATGCGCGCGAATGCTCGCGAGGGCCTCCTCGCTGAGGTCAGAGGGCTGCCACTGAAGCGGCGAAAGCGCCCCCGAAAAATAGACGGCGTGTTCACCGGTGCCGCTCGCGATCTCAAGAACGGTACCCGCTTTCGGCAAGACGCGACGAAGCACGGCGAGGATCGGGTCGCGATTGCGGAGCGTCGCTGGTGCGTGGCGCATCCTAGGCGTGCCGTAGAAACGCCAGGGCGACCAGGTAGCCCACATAGGTGCTCAAGAGGAGCGCACCTCGAAAGCGACCGAGGCGCAAGTAGGGTCGAAAGAGGCGCGTCACCACCCAAAGGAGTGCGGTCACCCCGACCATCACCGGCAGGTCGAGGGCGATCACGGAGGCCTCGCACTCGCCCGGGCGAATCACCCCGGGGAGTCCCAGGACGCCGAGGGTGTTGAACATATTGGAGCCGATGATGTTGCCGACCGCGATGTCGTGTTCGCCGCGTCGGGCGGCGACCAAGGTGGCTGCGAGCTCCGGCAACGAGGTGCCGAAGGCGACGACGGTGAGGCCGATGATGCGTTCGCTGACGCCGAGATGTATCGCGATGGTTTTTGCGCCCCACACGAGGAGCTCGGACGACCCCAAGAGAATACCGAGGCCGAGCAGGACCCAGAAGAGGGCGACGGGCGTCGACATCGCGTCGGGCAGTTCGGAGGCGATGTCCTCGGGAAGCTCTCGCTCTTTCATCCCCTCGCGAACCACCCAGGCGATCATCACGCCGAGGCCGGTGAGCAGGGCGATGCCGTCGACGAAGCCGAGGGTTCCATCCCAGAGAAGCGCGGATGCGCCGATCATCACGAGCAGCAGCACCGGAAGTTCCCGGGACACGACCTTGCGGTTCACCTGCAAGGGGCTCACGAGCCCGGCGAGGCCGAGGACGAGCGCGATGTTCGCAATGTTGGAGCCGACCGCGTTGCCGATGCTGAGGTTTGCGGCGCCTCGATAGGCCGCCATCGAGCTGACGAGCATTTCGGGGGCGGACGTTCCAAATCCGACGATGGTGAGCCCGACGACGAGGGGAGAGACCCCCAGGTTTCGGGCCGTCGCGGCGGCGCCCATCACGAAGCGGTCGGCGCCCCAGACGAGCGCGATAAATCCGCCGAGGATTCCGGCGATGGGCAGCAGCAGTTCCATCAAGCGTTGGCCCTCGCGGGATCGACTGGAGCGAAAATCGTCATGGGCGGGGCCACGCGACCCTTCCTATCAGGTCGCGAAGAACCCGCCGAGTTTGGCGCACACATACAAAAGCGCAAATGCGCCCTGAATTGCGATTCCGGCAAGGCTGGCGCGCCGAAGCCACGGCGCCGGCCGACCGTCTTCCGGGACGTCTTTCGCGGTGATCGCGCGATGATTGAGGGTGGCGAGTAGCGGGGCTGTCAAAAAGGAGGCGGTCGTTGCGACGTCGACCAGACCCTTGAGCGACTGCACCGCCAGCGCGAGGATGGCGAGGGATCCGGCGCCGAGCACGACCATGGCGATCCAATAGGCGCCGCGGCGATCCTCCGAGGGTTCCTCCGGGCCGCGAAAGCGTGCGCTCAGTACGGAGATCGCCCGGGGAAAGCCGTCAGCCACGGTGAGGGTGGTGGAGAACATCACGAGGAAGGCGCTGGTGGCGATCACCGGACGACTCCAGCTGCCGAGCGCGACCGCGTAGAGATCGACCAGTCGTCCGGCGAAGGCCGCGGGCTGCGGCGGGATTGCTTCGCCTTGAAGAACGGCAGCGCCGAGGACGACGAAGCAGAGGGCGAGGAGTGCCGTGCCGACGTACCCAATGTGAAAATCGAAGACCGAGTCGCGAACGCGCGGGCGACCGGCGTCCTTCGCGCGGGCGAGGGTCCAAAGGGACTGCCAGATCGAGACGTCGATGGCGCTTGGCATCCAGCCGACGAGGGCGGCGAGAAAGAGATAGTCGGCAGGACCGAACGCGCCGAACTCGGGCCACCAGGGGCCGCCAAGAGTTCCGCGTCCGATCGCGGCGATCGTGGCGATGAGGGTTGCGACCGTGAAGACCGCGACGGCGACTTTGGTGACGCGGTCGAGCCAGCGATACTGGCCGACGCCAAGGAGTGCACCGCAGGCGAAAAGCAGCCCGGCGGAGACGACCACTGGATTGGCGGACGCGCCGAAGAGGTGGAGGGCGAGTCCGGCCGTGACGAAGGTGACGGCGGCTTGAACCGCGAACATGGTCGCGACGGTGAGCGCGGCGTAGAGCCAGAGCGCCGCGATCCCTTGGCGGCGATACCCTTCGAGCATCGAGGTGCCCGTTGCGGCCGCGTACTGCGGTCCAAAGCGAAACGCCGGGTACTTCACCAGGTTGGCGACGGCGACGAAGGCGAGGAGCGAGAGGCCGTAGCCGGCGCCTGCACGGGTCGCCTGCACGAGATGCGAAACGCCAACCGCAGCGCCCGCGAAGAGAATGCCGGGACCGATGGCGCGCCAGAGACGCGGCGGCGCACTCACGATCCGGTGTCGCCAGTAATCTCTTCCCAGCTGGGCGGCGCGTCGACGTCGACCACGCGCTGTCGAACCACCACGCGGGTGACGGAACTCGTTTCGGAGACCAGGAGGCGCTTGCCGAAGCCGCTCGCGAAGATCGCCATCGCCCCACGGTTCGGGAGCGGGTGCGACACCTGCGTGATCCGCCCTTCGCTGTCGCGAATCTGTCCGCCGAGAAGGCGCTGCCCGAGGGCGGGGTGATCGGCCGACGGGCTTCCGGTAGTCCGGTCGATGACCTCCCGGCAGGTCATGGTGGCGTCGATTCCGTAGATCCGGTTTTGCGTCCAGATCTCGAACGCCCGCCACGGACCACTGAGGAGCGCCGGACTGCCGGTCTCGCGAACGTGCTCGATCTCCATCGGCGCCATGAGAGGCGCAGGATGACGCAGAGAACCCGGAGGCGGCGTGGCTTCCCCCGACTCAGCAGGATCGCCGAAGCCCCGCTGGGTGTCTCTCTTCCCCATGCCGGGAGCCTACTCGCGACCTCGGCAGGGGGCCACCGTGATATGCCCAGGGGGTGATTCGTTTGGCGATGCTGAGCGAGGTTGGCGCGGTTCACCGGTCGATGCGCGCGGCGTTCTTGGAAACCGCGAAGTTCGCCGAGCCTTCGAGCGCGCTGCGAGAGACGGAGGAAGACGTGGCGCGCGCGATGGTCCGCGGGGGCGCCGTCCTCGCGGAAGCGTCTGGGGAAACGATCGGTTCGGCTCGCTTCGCGTGGGAGCCGGACGCGATCGTTCTCGCGCGTGTTGCCGTGATTCCGGCGCACCAAGGACGGCGCGTGGGACGTTCGCTGGTCGGCTTTCTCGAGGAGCTTGGCCGCAGGAGCGGACGCCTTGTCGTGCGCACGTCCGCGCGCTCGCAACAACCCGACAACCGCGGGTGGTGGCAGGCGCTCGGCTACGAAATCGTGGGCTACGAGGACGTGTACGGCGTGCCGCGCCTCAAGACCCTTCTTCGGAAGTCGCTTCCGGCGCTTCCGGAAAGCCCGTGACTTCGACGGGCGAGGTGCGAAAGCGATGGGAGCCGTCGCCGAGCTGACCGCGGCGATTGTCCCCCCAGCAAAGAACGGACTCATCGCGAAGCGCGCACGCGTGTTCAACGCCGGCCGCGATGTCGAGTACGCCCGCACTGTTGTCGACCGCCACGAGAGTCCGGCGAAGACGTCGCGTTCCGTCGCCGAGCTGTCCGCGATGGTTGAGTCCCGCGCAGCGAACGTTGTCGCCGAGGACGCATGCGAAACGGGCGCCGAGCGCGGCGTCGCGGGAGCCTGCGGTTTCGGGAACGAGTTGACCCTCCAGGATGGCCGAGGTCTCGCGGCCGCCGGGTCGCATCGCGAGCTGCATGCTGTCGTTGCGCCCCCAGCACCGCAGGTTGGGCTCTGCGTCGTCGCCGTCTTCCGCGCTGTCTTCCGCGCTGTCTTCCGCGCCGTCTTCCGCGCTGTCTTCCGCGCTGTCTTCCGCGCCGTCTTCCGCGCTGTCTTCCGGTTCTGCGGGGTCGCTTTCGAGGACGCAGGTCGCGCCCTGGCCGACGCGCAGCGCAATTGCGTTTTCGACGCCGCTTGCCGGTTGAGGCTGAGAACGATGCCCGCTCGGACGACTCCGTCCGCCGTCGCCGAGCTGCCCGTCGAGGTTTTCGCCCCAGCACCAAACCGAGCCATCGCTGCGGCGCGCACAGGTGTGCGCTCGTCCCGCGCCAATTTCGACCACCTCATCGAGATCGACCAGCGCCGGTGCGAGGCGTCCCTCGAACGTTCCGTCGCCGAGCTGTCCGTGGTCGTTGCTTCCCCAACAAAGCACCCGGCGATCCGCGTGCCGCGCACAGGTATGACCGAGCCCCGCGGTGACCTGAACGATCCGTGTGAGCTCGGGGACGGCGACCGGCTCGGCGCGGTCTTCGCGGGTTCCATCGCCCAGCTGGCCAAAGCCGTTGTGGCCCCAGCAGTGAACAGTGCCGTCGTCTTTGAGTCCGCAGAAGTGCCAGATGCCCGCGGCAAGCTGCCGAAGGGCGAGGGAAGGGATCGGTGCCGCGTGTTCCCGCCACGACTGCGCGCCCGCTGCGAGGGACGGATCCCCAAGCTGATGAAAGCGATTCGAGCCCCAACACCACACGGTGCCCTCCCGAAGGACGCAGCTCGTCTCGCCGCCCAGGGCGAGGTGATCGACCTCAGGCGGCAGCGGATCGCCTTGCGGCTCCGGCTCCGGTTCCGGCTCGGGGTCGGGTGCGGGCTCCGGCTCAGGCTCCGGTTCGGGCGCCGGCTCCGGCGTCGGCGCAGACTGAGCCTCCGGCGCAGGCGTCTGCGTTCCGCCGCAGGCGAGAAATAGGGCCAGCGTGATCCAGCGCATGCGCCCGTATTCTTATACGGCTTTGCGCTCGGCGTAGAGGTCTTCGACGATCGCGAGAAAGGCGTCGATCTGGGGGCTGTCCAAGGACGCGTCGACCCAGCCGTCTTCCATATCCCCGTCGCCGACCCACACGATGCACTCCGCGAGCGGCCGCAAGGCGCCGAGCATCATCGAGCCGAGGACGCCGCCGAGCACCGCGATGTCTACGGCATGGCCCGCGTCGACCGTGCTTCGAATGTCGCCGACCTCCGCGCCGAGATCGCGAATTGCTTCGAGGAGCGTGCCGGTCGGCTTGCCGCCCACCACGATTCGCAGCCCCTTGAGCGATGCGCGCGTTCGAACACCACTCGTCGCAGGCGCGCGAAACGCATGATGGCGCGGAAGGCTCACCACGACGCGCGTACCCTGTCCCGGACGGCTTTCGAGAACGACTTCTCCGTCCAGGCGATCCGCGAGGTGCTGTACGAGCGGAAGACCGAGGCCCGCGGCGTCGCGCTTCGTCGAAAAGGCCGGCTCGAAAGCGCGCGACTGCGTGCGCGAATCCATCCCGGGCCCGTTGTCGCTCACGATGATGCGCACGCGGTCGGAGGTCGGTTGCACGCTCAAGCGAATCGCCGTCGCGCCAGCTTCCAGGGCGTTGCGAAGCAGGTTGCTCGCAATCGAGCGAAGATCGGCAACCCGCATTCGGACCAGCATCTCTTCGCTCGCCATCTGGACGTCGAGCTGCGTTTGCGAGGTGGCGCCTTCGATCTCTTCGGCAACTTCCTGGAGCACGGAGCGCACGTCGATGGCCGGCGGCAGCTCTTTGGCCCACCCGCCGCGCAGCGCGAGGAGAGTTTCGACGAGCTCGGGAGAAACGCCCGCATCGATCGCCATGCTTCCCGCATGTTCGGCGCGAGTGCGGTCTTCGTCGCCAATGGATTGGGCCAGACGAAGGAGGAGCTCATGTTGCGCAAAAACCGCCACGTCCTCTAAGGATGACAGAACCGGAGCCATCGGAAAATGGCGCTGGCGCTGCAATTGCAGTGCAGCGAGCCTGCAGGTATGCCGTGGACCGATGAACTCCAAGACAAATCCCGGGAATTTCTTTGAGGACTTTGAAGTCGGACGTGAGCTAGTTCACGCGGTTCCGCGAACGATTACGGAGGGAGATCAGGCCCTTTATATCGCGCTCACGGGCGATCGCGCCCCGCTTCACTGCTCCGCCGAGTTTGCGCGCTCCCTCGGGTACACCCGAGAGACCGTCAACGATCTGCTCGTCTTTCACATCGTCTTTGGAAAGACCGTCGGTGACATCTCCCTCAACGCCGTCGCCAACCTTGGCTACGCCGGCCTGCGCTTTCTTGCACCGGTCTACCCCGGCGACACACTTCGATCCGTCTCGAAGGTGGTCGGCAAAAAGGAAAACTCGAACGGCCGCACCGGGGTCGTCTGGGTTCGAACCGTCGGAACCAATCAGCGCGGCGAAACCGTCCTCGAGTTTTTCCGTTGGGTGATGGTGCACAAACGCGGCGAGCCAACCGGCATCAAAGAGATCCCGACCATGCCCGAAGCGGTCGCTCCCGACGAGCTCGCAATTCCGTGGACCCTCGACCTGTCCGGTTTTGAAACGTGGCCTTCGGGAGGCGCGGCGTCCTTTGACGACTACGTGGTGGGCGAACGGATCGATCACGTCGACGGGATGACCATCGAAGAGTCCGAGCACGCGCTCGCGACGCGCCTCTACCAAAACACCGCCAAAGTTCATTTCAACGCACACGCGATGGAGAGCAGCCGCTTCAAGCGCCGCCTAATGTACGGCGGCCACGTGATCAGTGTGGCGCGGGCGCTTTCCTTCAATGGGCTCGAGCGAAGCCTCGGAATGCTCGCCTGGAATAGTGGCGCGCACGCGAACCCGACCTTTGCGGGCGACACACTCTACGCGTGGACGGAGGTCCTCGACAAAGCGCCCCTTCGGGAAGGGCTCGGAGCGCTGCGCGTTCGCCTTGTCGCGGTCAAGAACGTCGACCCTACGCAGACCGAGGTCCCGCTCAAGGTCGAACGCGACGGCAAGCAGCGCTACCACGAGTCTGTGGTCCTCGACCTCGACTACTGGCTCGCGATGCCTCGTTCGCTCCCGTTGAGCCCTTAAACGAAAAAAGGCCGGCGCGAGGCCGGCCCTTTTTCAGGTGTGTTGAACTCAGGCAGCCGGCGGAGCGGCAGCAGCGGAGTTCATGAACTCCTTCACGTCCTGGCGGGTAAGCGCCCAGATCGTGAAGATGTTTCCTGCGAGTGCGAGAATGACAGCCGCGAACGCAAGGACAACCTGACCCATTCCTCCAGCGCCACCGGCGCTCATGAGGGCAAGGACGGCACCGAGACCGAGGACGCCAAGGACGCCACCGATCAGTCCGAGCACGGCGAGTACGATGACCACGATACGAACAACGTTGTTGCCCTTGAAAAGGGCGACCGCGATCAGCAAGCCAATGACGCCCCAGATGTAGGACCCATTGACGATATTAAGGATGACATTGAGCACTTGGAGCCCAATGACGACTTTGAGTTTCCCCGGCATATTGCGGCAGGGGGTATCACGTCCTGAGACGCTTGCAAAGGCGATCTGGCGCTCGTTTTTCAGTCACTTGCGGCACCTCACAGGCCATGCAGGGAAGAAGGAAGCGTCGCCTTCGTATACCGAAACGCTTCCATCCGTCGGAGTGCCGCGACCTTCGAATCCATGGCGCGGACGTTCCTCCCGAAGGTGGAAATGCCAAGGATTTCCGCGAAGGACTGCCCGCGCGGCTTCAATCTTCCAGCGGGACCTCAGTCTTCAAGAAGCCGCCGCGCCACGACGTGCGCCTGAATTTCGTTGGCGCCCTCGAAAATTGAAAGGACGCGGGCGTCCACGAGGAGGCGCGACGCGAGGTACTCCTCCGCGTAGCCGTTTCCTCCGTGGATCTGCACGTTTGCGTCGGCAGCTTCCCATGCGGTCCGCGTGGCGAGGAGCTTGGCCATGCCCGCCTCGAGATCGCAGCGACGCTCCTGGTCCTTTTGCCGTGCGCTGTAGAAGGTGAGCTGCCGCGCGGCCTGGATCTGCACGATCATCCGGCCGATCTTTCGTGCGACGCGCGGGAACTCGAAGATCGGCCGGCCAAACTGGATCCGCTCGTTCGCGTAGAGCAGTGCATCGTCGAGCGCCGCCTGCGCGAGACCGACGCCGCGGGCCGCCGTCTGAATCCGGGCGCTCTCGAATGTCCGCATGAGCTGCTTGAACCCGGCGCCTTCTTCTCCCCCGAGAAGAGCGCCTGCGGGCATTGCGAAGTCGTCGAAGCTGAGCTCGTACTCCTTCATACCGCGGTAGCCGAGGACCTTGATTTCGGTACCGGTGAGACCCGCGTCGACAAACTCTGCTTCCCCCGGCGCGGGGTCGAGGCGCGTCTTGGGCGCGAGAAACATGCTGAGACCGCGATAGCCGGATTCGTCGGCGTTCGTTCGTGCCAGGAGCGTCATCAGGTCCGCGCGAACGGCGTGGGTGATCCACGTCTTGTTGCCAGTAACCCGGTAGCTGCCGTCCTCCTGCCGGAGCGCGCGGGTGCCGAGATGCGCGAGGTCGCTTCCGACGTTCGGTTCCGTGAACACCGCCGTGGGGAGGATCGCGCCTTCGGCGATCTTCGGAAGCCATTCGGTCTTTTGTTCTTCGGTGCCGCCGCCGAGGATCAGCTCCGCCGCGATCTCCGCGCGCGTGCCGAGCGAGCCGACGCCGATGTAGCCGCGGCTCAACTCTTCGGTGACGACGCACATCGCCACCTTGCTCATGCCAAGACCGCCGTATTCCTCAGGAATGGTCAGCCCGAAGACGCCTAGTTCGCTCATCTCGTCGACGAGCGCCTGCGGGATCAGGACGTCCTTTCGGTGAATGTCCTGCGCGCTGGGAACCACCTTGTTGTCCACGAAACGCGCGAACTGCGTTCGAATCTCCGCGAGCATTTCGTCGAGGCCTGGATCGCCGAAGCCCTGATCTTTCGAAAGGCGCGCGATCGTGACGTAGGCGTCGGCGCTGGCGTGCGCCTTCGTAAACTCGATCACGGACGGCTGCAGGATCGTCTCGGTGAGATCGGTCGCTGTGATGCCAAGTTCGTCGAGCGCCACCGTTTCGCAAGGGCCGAGGTAGATGCCGCCGCGCAGCTGCCGCGCGCACTCTGCGACGTAGGCGGACGCTACGCGCAGGGCGAAGTCGCCTCCAACCCGCTCGGCCCACTCGGCGAGCTGACTGCAGGCGATGGCGTCCGTTCGTAGGTAGGCGAGCCCGTGCGCGCGAAGCTGCTCCTGATTGAGGAGCTTGCCGCTGAGCTTTCCATCCACCACGAAGCGTTTGCGCAAAGCCTTGCGGGCACGCTCGTAGAGGGAGTCGATCGCGTCGATGACGTGCTTCATCAAAGTTCCTCCTGGGCTCATTCCTTCATCGCCGCCAGCGTCTCTTCGTAGTTCTTGAGACCTGGAAGCGGGGCGCCGACGAGGCAGCTCACCGTGCCGTGGAGTTTGTTCTCGTACATTTGCTGGTGCGCGTCGGCGATCTCGTTCCACTGGAAGAGCTTCGTCATCACGGGCTTCACGCTTCCCTGCTGGACGAGACGGTTGGCCCGGCGTGCGCTATCGGCGTCCGCAAAATGAGAGCCGATGATGCGCTTTTGCTGCATCCAAAGGTGGCGCACGTCGAAGGTGAGCTCGAAGCCGGTGGTCGCGCCGCAGATGACGATGCGTCCGTGCTTCGCCGCGAGCCACACGCTGGCGGGAAAGGTGCGCTGGCCGACGTGTTCGAAGACCACCTCGACGCTCTTCTTCTCGCCGAGGATCTCCCAGATCTTCTTGCCGAACTTCTTCATGTCCGCGAAGCGTTTCTTGGCCTGCTCCGGGCTCTCCGGCGGACGGAACTGCAGGTCGGGGAAGTCCTTTCGATTGATGGTGCCGAAGGCGCCGAGGTCCTTCGCGAGCTTCGCCTTTTCCTCGCTTGAAACGACCGCGATCGCCCGCGCGCCCGCCGCTTTGCAAAGCTGAATCGCGAAGACCCCGAGGCCGCCTGCGCCGCCCCAGACGAGAACGTCCTCGCCCGGCTGAATCTCCGCGCGATCGATCAGCATGCGGTGCGCGGTGAAGTAGGTGAGGCCGTAGCTCGCGGCCTCTTCCCAGGTGAGGTCCTTCGGTTTCGGAAGAAGCTGCTGAGCCTGCACCCGGCAGAACTGCGCGAAGGAACCGTCCGGCGTCTGGTAGCCCCAGATGGTTTGCAAATCCGACGCGCCGGGCTCGACGAGGTGGTTGCAGTGGGCGACGACTTCGTCGCCGACCTTCCAATCGCGAACGGCGCTACCGACCGCCCACACGACGCCGGAGACGTCGCTTCCCGCGATGTGAAAGTCGAGGCCGTGCGCTTTGAGAATGTCGACGGGCTTGCCGAGGCCAGCCCAGATGGCGTTGTAGTTCACGCCTGCCGCCATCACTTGAACCAGCACCTCGTCCGGGCCGATCTCCCACACGGGCATCTCCTCGAGCGCAAACGACTTCGAAGGCTCGCCGAAGCGTTCCGGGCGAATTACCCAGGCGTGCATCTTGTCGGGCACGACGCCGAGTTCCGGGACCCGGCCGATGGGAACGATGGACTGAGAAGGGAGAGTCGTAGCGGTTTGGGTCATGATGTGTGTCCAGTGGGTTGAGTGAGCGCGGCGAGGTAGCGGGCGCTGAGATCGCGACAGACTTGCGGGGGCGCGGAGGTGCCGAGGGCGCGTTCGGCGGCGTCCTCGACCGACGTTTTGCCGCCGAGGGTGCGAAGACCGTGTTCGCCGTGAAGACGAACGAAGAGTTGAAGGGTCCAGGCGACTTCCCCGGCGCGTCGGCGTGCGGGGAGGGCGCCTTCGATGGAGTTCCGGTGCGAGCGCAGCGCGGCGATCAAAGGACCGATGCCTTCGCCGGTGCGAGCGCTCGCTTTGGTGATCGAAATCTCTTCCGCCGCGCCCGCGGAGAGGGCCGTCGCGAGAGCGCCCCGAAGATCGGCCACGGCCTTCTGCGCGAGGTCGCCTTGGTCCGCCTTGTTCACGACGAGCAGATCCGGGATCTCCATCACGCCCGCCTTCAGAAACTGGAGCACGTCGCCGCTTCCCGGCTGAATCACAAGGACGACCGTGTCGGCGACGTGGCGCACGTCGGTTTCGCTTTGGCCCACGCCGGTGGTTTCGACGAGGACGACATCGTAGGCGGCTCCGAGGATCGCGACGGCGCCGTGGGTGGCCCAGCTCAGGCCGCCCGATTCGCCGGCGGTGGCGACCGAGCGCACGAAGAGACCCGCGTCGGCGGGGTCGAAGTTCATGCGCGCGCGGTCGCCGAGAAGACTTCCGCCGGAGCGCACGCTCGACGGGTCGACGGCGACGACGCCCACCGTGAGACCCTCGCTTCGAAGCGCGCGCGCGAGCGCGGCGGCCAGGGTGCTCTTTCCAACGCCCGGTGGTCCGGTGACACCCACGCGATGACCCTCGGCCGCGCGGCCCCCGGCTTTGACGGCGGCGAGAAGTTCCGCGACCTGCGTCCGCGCGACCTCGCGGCGATCTTCGACGAGGTTGAGCGCGGCAGCGACGCTCGTTTTGTCGCGGCTCAAAATGCCGCTCGCGAGCTTGGCGATCACGCGGCGCTGCTCCGGACGAGATCGACCAGGTCGGCCATGATCGCGTCGAGTTTGAAGTCTTTGGGCGTGTAGACCCGCGCCACGCCTTTGGCGCGGAGGGTTTCCGCGTCGCCGTCCGGAATGATGCCGCCCACGACGACCGGCGTGTCGACCCCCGCGTCGCGCAGGCCCTGGACCACGTCGGGAACGAGCGCCATGTGGGAGCCGCTCAAGATGCTCAGCCCCACCAGGTGCACGCCCTCTTCGATGGCGGAGGTCACGAGCTGTTCCGGCGTGACGCGAATGCCTTCGTACACCACGTCGAAGCCAACGTCGCGGGCCTTGATCGCGATCTGTTCCGCGCCGTTGCTGTGCCCATCGAGGCCTGGCTTGCCGACGAGAATCTTCGGCCGTCGTCCAAGCGCTTCTTCAAGCTGCGTCAGCTCGCCTCGAAGCTGCAGCGTGACCTCGGAGCGATCGGTCCGCGAGGTTGCCGCGCCGATGCCGGTGGGCGCGCGATATTCGCCGAAGACGTCCCGGAGCGCGGCCGCCCACTCGCCCGTCGTCACGCCGGCTTCCGCCGCAGCAACAGAGGCTTCCATGATGTTGGCGTCGCCCTCGGCGGCCTTTCGAAGCGCGGTGAGCGCCGCCTGCGCGGCCGCTTCGTCCCGGGCGTCGCGCCACGCCTTCAGGGATTCGATCTGCAGCGCCTCCACACTCGGATCGACCGTCAGGATCGCGTCGTTGAGATCGCCGACGAGCGGCGAGGGTTCGGTCGTGGTGTAGGCGTTGACGCCCACCACGGTCTGCTCGCCTGCTTCGATGCGGCGGAGGCGCGCGGCGTTCGACGCTACAAGACGCTCTTTGATGTAGCCGCTCGCGACGGCCTCGATGGCGCCGCCCTGGGCGAGCACGGCCTCGACTTCGGCCCACGCGGCGTCGATCAGCGATTCCGTCTTCTCCTGAACGGCAACGCTTCCTTCGAAGAGGTCGGCGTACTCCAGCAGGTCGCTCTCCTCCGCGAGAATCTGCTGCGCGCGGAGGGACCACTGCTGGTCCCAGGGACGCGGGAGCCCGAGCGCTTCGTTCCACGCGGGAAGCTGAACGGCACGGGCGCGCGCGTCCTTGCTGAGCGTTACCGCGAGCATTTCCAGGACGATGCGCACGATGTTGTTTTCCGGCTGCTGTTCGGTGAGCCCGAGAGAGTTCACCTGAATCCCGTAGCGAAAGCGCCGGAGCTTCGGATCTTCGATCTGGTATCGCTCGCGACAGATGCGATCCCAGAGCTGCACGAACGCGCGCATCTTGCACATCTCTTCGACGAAGCGGATGCCGGCGTTCACGAAGAACGAGATGCGTCCGACGACCTTGGCGAAGCGCTCTTCGGGAACCTTCGGGCGGGTCGCATCGAGGACAGCGATCGCCGTCGCCAGCGCGTAGGCGAGCTCTTGGGTCGGTGTCGCGCCCGCTTCCTGCAAGTGATAGCTGCAGATGTTGATGGGATTCCACTTGGGCACGTGCTCGACCGTGTACGCGATCACGTCTGTCGTGATGCGCAGCGAGGGACCCGGCGGAAAGACGTAGGTGCCGCGGCTGAGGTACTCCTTCACCACGTCGTTTTGCGTGGTGCCCCGGAGCTCGTGAACCGGCGCGTTCCGCTCTTTCGCGAGCGCGATGTAGAGCGCGAGCAACCACGGCGCGGTTGCGTTGATGGTCATCGAGGTGTTCATGCGCTCGAGGGGAAGGCCCTCGAAGAGCGCGCGCATGTCACCGAGGTGGGAGATCGGAACCCCGACTTTGCCGACCTCGCCGCGCGCGAGTCCGTGGTCCGCGTCGTAGCCCGTCTGGGTGGGGAGATCGAAGGCGACGCTGAGGCCGGTCTGCCCCTTGTCGAGGTTTTGGCGGTAGAGCGCGTTGCTCGCCTTCGCGGTGCTGTGTCCCGCGTAGGTCCGCATAATCCAGGGGCGAGCCTTTGCCTTCATCGCTCCTCCGCAGTCCGAATCTCAGTCCGAATGTCGAGCCCGACTCTCGATCCGGTCGTCGCCGTACCGGCCGCTTTACAAGTTGACACGAAAGCGTGTCATGACGCAATGCGTAATATCGGCTCGCGGTGCGTCAAGGTCTGTAAAATTGGTGTAAAGTGAGCTGTTCGAATTTTACTGGATTTCTCAAAGGGCTCGGGATGACCTCCAACAACAACGCCGCGATGGGGCAAAGGCTCCGCGAACTGCGCCTTCAGCGGGGGCTTCAGCAGGGCGAGGTCGCGCGACGTTTGGGGATTTCGCCGGCGTATCTCTCGCTGATCGAAAAGGGCAAGCGCACCGTTCAGCTGCCCATCCTCTTCGAGGCCCTCGAGCTCTACGGCGTGAGCATGGAGACCTTCATGAGTTCGCTGGGTCAGGGCCGGGTGGACGATGGGCTCGCGCAGCTTCTCGACGAGCCGCTTCTTCGATCGCTGAACCTGAGCGAAGGCGATCTTCAGGGGCTGAGCGCGGAGCCCAAGATCGTCACGACGATCACCGCCCTCTTCAATCTCTACAAGAGCACGCGCCAGCAGCTCGACAACGTGCTGCAATCGGTCGCGGAGCGTGAGCGCGAAGGTTCCGGCGAGGCGGGCGCGCTCCGCTTCGACTACCACCCCTTCGACGAGGTGACGGATTTTTTGGAGACGCATCGCAACTACTTTGCGTCCCTCGAAGAGCGCGCCACCGAGTTTCGAGCGCGAAGCAAACTCGGCGTTCGCGTTTCCGCGCAAAACCTAGCGGCGGCGCTCGAAGCGCAGCTCGATGTGCGCGTCGACTTTCGGAGCGATGTGCGCGGCGCGTCGGTGATTCGCCATTGGGACGAAGACACGCGGACGCTCACGCTCAGCGAGCGGATGCCCGAGCAGCGCATGAGCTTCCAGCTTGCGCACACCATCGGCCTGAGGCTCTTTGACCAGGAGCGTCTGCACGAGCCGATCCTGGCGGGGTACCGCACGCAGTACGAAGAGACGCCGGCGCTGATCAAGATTCACCTGGCGAACTATTTTGCGGGCGCGCTCCTTCTTCCCTACGAGGCGTTCTTTGAGGACGTGCAGCGCACGCGCTACGACGTGGAGCTTCTCGCGCAGCTCTTTTCATCGAGCTACGAGACCGTGGCGCACCGGATCTGCAACCTCGGCGATCCGCGGCGGCGCGGGGTTCCGATGCATTTCCTGCGGGTGGATGTGGCCGGCAATATTTCGAAACGCTACTCCGGCGACGGGATTCGCTTTCCGCATCACGACGGAAGCTGCCCGAAGATGGCGGTGCACCTCGCGTTTCTGACGCCGGGGGTAATCGTAAAGCAGTACTCGCAATTTCCCGACGGCGAGACCTACTTCTGCTTTGCGAAGGTGGTCAGCGAGCCGAAGGAAGGCTCCCTCGCCCGCGGCACCGCGTACGGCATCGGGCTCGGCTGCCACGCCGACGACGCCAAGCATCTTGTGTACGCGGATGATCTTCCCTTTGTCGATCCGCAGAAGATGGCGGTACGCGTCGGAACGACCTGCCGCTTTTGCGAACGGACCGACTGCAATATGCGCAGCGCGCCGAGCTACAAGTTCGCCTTTCGCGTCGATGAGAAGGTGAAGAAGGACAACTTCTTTTCGCCGCTGGTCAGCGGCGACGACTCGCCGAAGAAACGAAAGCGCAAGCCGAAGGGGTAGCGTTTGGCTTCTCCGGGTTACGCGGTGACTTTTCCGGTCTTCACCGTTTTGTCCCAGGTACGTTCGGCGCCCATCGCTTCGCGCACGTAGGCGCCGAAGGTGACCGCGCACAAGAACGGGCCGTAGCCGGCGAGGTAGAGCGTCGCTTTGGCGAGGCGCGGATAGCCTTTCCGTTCGAAGGCGAGCGCGGACCAGCTCGCGGGCATGCAGAGGGCGGTCCACGCGTAGAGGAAGACGATGAGGACGTCGATCACCCCCTGGGGGACCATCTCCGCCAAGGGGGCGACGAGCGGCGGCACGAGCGAATAGGCGATAACCAAAAGCGAGATGATCCCGGGGAAGAGGATTCCTTCGCGCCAGGACTTGCGGGCCGATTCGAAATCGATGGCGAAGGATGCGGCGGTGACGAGGAGGTACACGAGTGCGGCGACGATCCAGTACGTTCGAAAGAACGCCCAGGCGAGTTCGCTGTCCACGACGCGCAAGCCGAGAAGACCGATCGCGGTCGCAATCTGGAGCACCGGCATCAGAAAGAGGGAAAACCAGAGGAGCGCCATGGAAGGGGAGCCGAGGGTCGGGTGGGCGCTGCGGCGAAACCAAAGGTGCGAGAAGACCTGCGTGATCTGAACGTTGCCGCGGGCCCAGCGAAGACGTTGCTTCCAGAGCATGTCGAGGGAATCCGGCTCTTCGGCGTAGGCGACGGCGTTCGGTTCAAAGATCGCGCGGCGTCCGGAAAGTTGGGTGTAGAAGGTGGTGAAGGTGTCTTCCGCGAGGGTGTCGTCGAAGATTTTGCCGCCGATGGCGAGCAGGTTCTCCCGCGAGTGCAGCTGGGCGCCGCCGGAAAGGCACGCGAGAAAGCCGAGAACGTTTTGCGCGCGCCGAGCCGCGCCCGTTGCGGTGATGTACTCGAAGGTCACAAAGCGCTGCACGTAGCTTGGCGCGCCGCTTCCTTCTTTGATGTACGCCGTGACCGCGCCCACGTTCGGATCGGCGAGGTGGCGCGCCATCCGGCGCAGACTCGATGGCGTGTAGATCACGTCCGCGTCCATGATGAGCACGGCTTCGGTCCACGAGTCCCGCCAGAGCTGCGCCATGCCGTAGTTCAGGGTGTGCGCTTTGCCTTCACCACCCGCGACGCGCCGGACGTGAAAGACGTTCTTCGGCCAGCGCTTCGCGCGCGCGATTGCCACGCTCGGCGTTTCGTCGGTCGAGGCGTCGTCGATCACGTAGATGCGAAGGCGCTCCCGCGGGTAGTCGAGCTTCATCAAGGTGTCGATGGTCGTGCCGATCACCGCGCCCTCGTTCCACGCGGGAATGAGGATCGACACGCGCGGGTAGGCGACGGTGGCCCGCTCGAGGTGCGTCGAGAGCACCGAGAGTCCGAGGATCAGAAACTGGTAGCCGCCCGTGAGCACCGGGATGGTGCCGGCGACGACGAGCGCAACAAGAACCGCCGTGATCACGCGGAACGCCGCTTGGGCGCCGCCTCGACGAATGCGTCGACTTCGGTGTCCTCCCAGGTACGAACGATGGTGCATTCGCGGAACTGGACCCAGCGCGGAATGGTTCGACCCGCCCATTCGTCGAGACAGAGCTGCGGAATGTCGACGCCCGCACGAATCGTCAGGGAGAGCGTTCCCGGAAAGCGCGGGTTGATCTCGATGAGCTTCGGAGTTCCGTTTGCGCCGCGTCGAAATTGCAGGTTGGCGACGCCGCGAAGTCCGACGCGCGCGGCGATGCTTCGCGCCATTCGCTCAAGGGTGTTGTCGTGAACGGTCCGGCAGGCGACGGCGACGCCCGAGTCCACCTTGAGACGCTCGCGCGGTACGGCGGCAACCACGTGGCCGTCCTTGGCGGCGAAGACGTCCACGGAGTACTCGGCGCCGGGAAGGAACTCTTGGATCATTGTCCCGTCCGGATCGTCCGGCAGGTAGGCGTCGTACTCCTCTCGCGTTCGAAGAAGCACCACCCCGCGGCCTCCGGAACCGGACCGCGGCTTAGCGATGATCGGAAACTGCCATTCGGGAGCGAGGGTTGACGTCCACTCCTGAGCCGCTGGGGCCGACGCGGCGACGAAGCGCGCGAGGCGAAGCTTATCGAGGCAGAGGGAGAGCGTGCAGGCCGGAGCGAGAAGTAACGCGCCCGCAAACTCGCGTCGCAGCTGCGCCGCCGGAAGAAGCTCCGCGTCGACCGTGGGAATCACAACGTCGGCGTTTGTGCGGCGCGCGAGCTCGAGGAGGGCGCGACCAAAGTTCGGATCGTCTCCGCGGGGCAAGAGCGCCCGGCAACCCTCGGGAACGAGGTAGAGGCCGGCGGCATGCGGGTCGATGTCCGCGGCAATGAGGTCGACCTTGCCGCGAAGGTGCTTAAGAAGGACGGTCGCTGCGGCGCCGCCCGCTCCGGTGATGAGTACACGAGTCATGCACGACGTCACTTCAAGAGTCGTGCCCGCCTTTTGACGGCGCTTTTTCCGTGTTCGTCCCGTTTCGAAACGCCATTTTGGGACGGGTGGAACAGGGGTGGGCAGCGCCTATCGCAGGCCGTATTTCTTCAGTTTTCGGTAGACCGTCGTTCGGCCAATGCCGAGCTCTTTCACCACCGCGCCGATGTTTCCGTCGCAGCGCTCGAGCGCTTCCGCGAGGGCGCGGCGCTCGAGGTCCTCCATGCTTACGGGACCGGTGCGCGGAATATCGCTTCCCGCGGCTTCGCGGATCCGGCGCGGAAAATCGTCGGCATCGATTTGGCCCTCTCGACAAACAACGAGCGCGCGCTTGATGGCGTTTTCGAGCTCGCGAACGTTGCCGGGCCAGGCATACCCGCGGATGAGCTGGCACGCGCGATCGGTAAGCTGCGCTTCGGGGTTGCCGCTTCGCACGAAGTGGTTCGCGAGAAGGATAACGTCGTCCTCTCGCTCTCGAAGCGCGGGGACGTCGAGCTCGAAGACCGCGATGCGAAAGAAGAGATCCTCCCGAAACGCGCCCTCCGCGACTTGACCGAAGAGGTTGCGGTGGCTGGCGGCGACCAGCCGAAAGTCGGACCGCAGCTCCGTTTCGCCGCCGACCCGCGTAAAGGTGCGGTCCTGGAGTACCCGAAGAAGCTTTGCCTGCAGCGTCGGGCTCAGCTCGGCGACCTCGTCCAGGAAGAGGGTGCCGCCATCGGCGCGCTCAAAGCAGCCGCGCCGCCTCGCCTCCGCCCCGGTGAAGGCGCCTTTCTCGTGGCCGAAGAGTTCCGACTCCTGAAGGCTCTCCGGGATGGCGGCGCAGTTAACCGCTACGAAGGGGTGCTTCTTTCGTGCCCCCTCTTCGTGGAGAGCGCGCGCCACGAGTTCCTTACCGGTTCCGCTTTCGCCGTGAATCAACACCGTGACGTCACTCGCCGCCACGCGATCGATCTGCCGAAAGAGATTCCGCATCGCGCGGCTCTGCCCGAGCATGCCGCTGTAGTCGTCCGTTTGGCCGCGCTCGAGGTGTTGAACGCGCAGGGTGAGCTGGAGCTTTTCGATCGCGTTCTTGATCGTCGTCATCAGCTTCGTGCGATCCAGCGGCTTCGGCAGGTAGTCGTACGCGCCGCGCTGCATCGCTTCGACGACGGTGTCGACATCCCGGTGAGCGGTAAGAATGATGATCGGAAGCTGCGGGTGGGTCTTGCGAAGGCGCCGGAGCGTTTCCAGGCCGGAGAGCCCTGGGAGCTCGAGATCGAGACAAAGAACATCCGGAAGCGTCGTTTGAAGCGCGTCGAAGAGCGCTTCGGCACTCTCCAGGGGCTCGACCTCGTAGCCGGCGTGCTCAAGCCAGCGCATCGTGAGGATGCGCGCGTCGGGGTCGTCTTCGACTAGGGCCACGAGTCCGGATTCACTCATCGGGAACGTCCAGACGGAGAATGAGCGAAAGCCCGCCCGTGCCCTCGGGCGTGGGCTGATACTTGAGTTCGACGCGGTCCGGCCGAAACTTCCACGAATCAAGCTGGAAGCTCGCGCTTTGGAGTCCGTGAAAGTTCACGATTTCAAGATAGTACAACTCACCCACTTCAGGGTGGATCACGGTCTCGAGGATCAGGCGTTCGCCCGGGCGATCGAGGTGGTAGCGCGTTGCAGGCACGGATTCTTCATCGCCGTAATCGGTTGCTTCAATCCGCATCTTGAAACCATGGCTGGCGAGGGCCTGGGCGGTTTCGTTCATGTACAGAGGCGTCATTTCCATGGGAGGGGTCCTTTAGCTGATGGCGATGAGCATCCATTGGCGCGCGATCGCGATGGCGCCAAGGCCGAGGAGTACGAGCGCAACGCGGTAGAGAACGAGGCGCTCCTGCTCGACGTCGAGAGCGATTTCGGCGTCGACTTCGGGGGCGTTGGCGGGCTCCCGGAGCGGGCCCTCCACGGCATCGAGAACGGTTTCCTCAACAGGCGGTGTGTCCGTCCAGGTCGTTCGCGCCGTGGTTCGCGCTGTGGTTCGGGCCGCGGCAAGATGGGGTTCGCGTCCTACGATGACGCGACGAAGGGCTCCGTCTTCGACGAGTCGTTCGAGCGCACCCCCGAGGTCCGGCGACGCGGAGAGCTCCGGAAGCAAACACTCGAGCAGCCGGGCGTCTGCGGGGAGCAGGCCATACACCAGAGGCGCAGCGAGTGCGTCGAGGACGTCTTCGTCGGTCATGGAAAGCGCTCGAGGCCGTAGTAGATGAGAAGGGCGGCGCCCCCGAGGAGGTCGGCCAGCAATAGCGCGCGCGCGTAGTGTTGAAGACGCCGCACCCGCCGGCGAGACGCGCTGAGCGCGCTGGTAGCGGTGTTCATGCGCGCCTCCGTCGCCAAAAGGGAAGGCTGAGGGCGGTGAGGGCGAGTGCGCCGCTCAGTACGTTGATCCAGGTCGTGTCGATATGCGCGTCGGAGGCGATGGTCATCGCCGGCGCTTCGGCTTCCACTTCGCGAACCGAGACCGCCGGAGGGTCGCCAAAGGCAAACCACGCTTCGTTGCGAAAAAGGGCGACCGTTCCTTCAAGGCCGCCCAGCTGAACCGCTTCGGGTAGCGCGGGCGCGCCGACGGAGTGCACGCGCAGCTCTTGCCCGTCGCGTTCGAGGGCGACGGTGTTGTCCGCAGGGATGACTGGAAGTCCTAGCGCGCCTGTGCGGTCGATCCAGGAGGAGCCGCGAAGTTCGAGGGAGGGCAGCGCGCCGGCGCGAACGCACGCTTCTTCGCACGGGATGTCTTCGGGGCGCCAGCGCCAGTAGCGCGCGTCGTCCGCCAATGTGGCGAGAACGAGAGCGAGCGTCCGGCGAGCGTCGAGGGCGGCCTCGTTCCAGACGAGTTCCGGCTGCGCTTCAAAGGACGCGATGCCGCCCGGATCACGTTCCGTTCGAGGCAGGGTGAGCCCCGAGCTTGGCGAAAGGTGCATCCAGGTTGTGTCCTCGCGCCTGCACTCCTCCCCGGTGGTCTCAAGTCGGGCATGCACCGCGAACTCCCACCGGGCTTCGTTCCAAAACTGTTCGGGAATGCGAGCGCTCAGCGTGCCGCTGGACGGGTCCAGCGACCACGTTTCGAGCGGGATTTCGTTGAGGGTCAGCGTGATGGACGTGCCGCGCGCGAGCGTTTGGGAGGCGCGAACCTCCATCACGAACGTGGGGTATGCGCGCGGCGTCCAGGTCGCAGGCCGGTCCCACGCCACGGTGAGAACGTGATTGCCCGCCCCGCGCGGGACCCACCCGTTTCGGTACCCGTGATCCTCGAGGGTCCACGCGTAGGCCTCGCTCGCGCTCTCGCCTTCTTCTTCGGGCTGAAAGCGCACCGGCCCGATGGCGCAGGAGGGGCCGTCGCAGTGCGCGGCGAAGTCGGGATCGCGGAGCCGTCGAAGCGCTTTGGCGAGGGCGAGCGCGGTGGGGGCCCAGATCGCAAGGCCTCCTTCGATGGCGTGCACTTCGGCCAGGGCGCCGAGGTCGACCTCGCCGAGGGAGAGGTGCAGCCGAATATCGTCGCCCGGGGATGCGCCCCAGCGGTGAAGCGTGATCCAGGCGTCGATCTCTGCGCCAACTTCGTCGGGCGTTTCGGGCGCCCAGCCATCGACGTAGGCGCCTTCACCGCTCAGACCAGCGAGAGTGGCGTAGACGCTTTGGGTGCCGGGCGGCTTCGGTGTGGTGAGCTCGAAGGCGTCGATGCGAATCCACGCTTGCTCGTCGTGAACGCGCAGACAGGGGTCTTCGTCGACCACGAGGTAGCCGCGAAGTTCGACCTGGTGAAAGCCGGCGGGAAGCGTCCCCAGGTGAACGTGAAGTCGGCGACGCTCCTGAAGACGCACCGTGGCGCGCGGCGAACCGTCGACCTGTAGCGAGAGGACCGTTCGCGCTCGGTTGAGGAGCGACGACGGCTCGAACTCGAGGTCGATCGTCGCAGGGCCGCCGTAGGTTTGTACCGTGGTCCGCCAGGATGCGTGGGTTCCCCGCATGGTTTGTGGAGCGAACTCCGCCTTGGCGAGGGAGAGCGTTCCAAGCACGAGCCCGATGGCGAGGGCCGGCGTGAGGACCGGGGCGTTCACAGCCGCACCTGATAGCGAGCGCCAACCAAGGTCCGCCATCCGAGGGTGAGGACATCGGCGCGAAGCCCGAGGGCGTGCCGCGGATGAAACTGCCACCAGAGACCGGTGCCGAGGGCCCCGAAGCGGGCGGTTCCCACCGAGACCG
>JBCDAA010000044.1:0-33252 GCA_039186435.1 Myxococcota bacterium
AAAAGACGCTCACCATCTTGCCGCCGTATTTGCGGTTCACATGATCGGCAGCGGCTTCCATTCCCAGGAAGTGGCGCGGACCACCGTGAAAGCTGCCCATCCAGATGTGGCGAAAGCCCTGGCGCACCAAACTCCGACCCATGTCCTGGACCACCGCGCGACAGGTGCTCGGCCGAAACATCACCGAGCCCGGGTGCGGGAGCACATCGCAGGCGACGTAGACGGGAGGCAAATGTACGAACTGAATGTCCGCATAGCGCTCGCAGAGGATCTCCATGATGCGGAGCGTCAGCCCTTCCGCTTCCTGGTTGTCGGTGATCGTCGGAAGGTGCGGTCCGTGCACCTCAAGAGGCGAACAGCTCACGACCGCAACGGTGTTGGCACGGTCCATCTCCGCGAAATCGCGACCGGTAAGGTATTTCCACTCGCGAACGCGCGCCGTTGTCTTGTTCGGATCGTAGTCCATCAGGCCTCCAGCCCCACCCACTTCATGCTGCGGTCCCAGACCTCCTGGCAGAGACGATCATCCGTCGCTGGAGGAAAGGGGCTCGCGAGGCGACACTCGTCGTAATACTTGCCGGTCTCGTCGGAGAGACCGGGATCGGTCGCACAGTAGAGCGTCGTCTGCGCGCCTTCTTCGTTGGTGATCATGCGGAGCTTCATGAGCGGACGAATCGGCCAGGGCACCTTTCGCCACACGTCCGAGGCGACCACGCCCGGGTGCAGCGAATAGGTGGTGACCCCGCTTCCCTCGAGACGACGACCGAGCTCCCGCGCAAAGAAGATGTTCGCGACCTTCGACTCGCAGTACTCCGGAAATCCGCTCCAGGTGCTCGTCGGCCGCTCTTTCCGGTCGAGGCGAACGCCGTCGACCTTGCGATGACCTTTGCTCGCCACGATCACGATGCGCGCCGGCGCCGACTCTTTAATTCGATCGAGAAGCAGATGCGTTAGCAAGAAATGCCCGAGGTGATTGACGCCCCAGGCGAGCTCAAAGCCATCCTTGGTGAGTCCCTTCGTTCCCGCGATGCCCGCGTTCGCAATGAAGAGATGCAGCGGAAGGTCCCGCGCGAGAAAGGTCTCGGCGCAGCTCCGCACCGAATCGAGGGAACCGAGATCGAGCGGCACATACTCGACCTTGTCGTTGCCCGTCGCCGCGCGAATCTCGGCGACGACCGGCTCGGTTCGCTCCGCGGAACGGCAGGCCATCACCACGTGGGCGCCGGCCTGCGCGAGCTCGTGGGCCGTGACGCGGCCGATTCCTGTGTTGGCGCCCGTGATGAGCACTACGCGCCCTTCCATCGAAGGCACCTGAACTCGCTTCATTCGCTTCTCCCTGCCCCGGAGGATTTCCTCTCTCGGGCTCGTGCGCACGCACAATACTCGATTCGCGCATCAAATGACACTCGGTGCCATGTTGATCTATGCTTAGTGCTCTAGGCGTGTGATGCAGCGGTGTGGCGCAGCGGTGTGATGCGGCGGTGTGACGCGGCGGTGTGATGCGGCTGTGATGGGGCGTGTGATGAAGCGTTGGATTCCACTTCTTCTCGTAGCGTTTGGGGCCTGCGGCGGCGAGTCCCTGCCGAACGTCGATCTCGGCGAACCGCTCTTCGCCAACTTTGACGAAGGCGTTCAGTGCACCCTTGCTCAAAACTTCGTTCCGGAGACGCGGGAGGAAGCGCTCGCCGCCGTGCGCTGGGCGATCGATCGCGGCCATTCGGTGCGCGCGGTTTCGTCGCCGGCCTCCTGCAGCGAAAACGATGTGATCTGCCCGGGCGACGAGGGCGTGCTCCTCAACCTCAGCCGCATGAACCGCGTCCTCGAGGTCGACGAAGCCACCCAGCGCATTCGCGTCGAGCCGGGCGTCACCACCGGCGAGCTCGGTGACGCGTTGCACGAGGCCGGCCTTTCGATTCGCGTGAACATGCCCAACCGCGACTTCACCGTCGCGGGCGTGATCGGGACCGGCGCGCATCACACGAGCCTTCGTTTTCCTTCGGGGATGCACGACTACGTCGAGGAGATCGTGCTGATCGACGGCCTCGGCGAACTTCAAACGCTCACCGGCGACGAAGCCAAAGGTGCGGCCGCGCATCTCGGCGCCCTCGGCGTGATCGTCGAGCTCACGTTTCAGGGCGAGCCGGAGTTCAAGACGCTCCACCAGGTGGTCACGGGCGACGACACCGACTTCGAAAACCGCATCGTCGACCTCGCCCGGGAGCACGACTACGCGAGCTTTAGCTGGTTTCCAAGTCAGGGAAGCTGGACCCTACGGCAGCACGACATCGTCCCGGCCGCGATGCCGGGCGAAGCACGCAATACGTCCTGGGAATCCACGGTCGGCGAGCAGCGCGTACAGGCGCGCCTCGCCGATCAAACGAATCGGGATCCCGAGGGCGAAAGCACCATGTGCTCGATCGAAACCGTTCGCGCGGCGGACGACACCCTCAGCCATGTCGAGGCGGACGGCACCGAATCCGAGCTCGAAACGATCGGCTTCTCGCACCAGATGTTCTCGAGCAACTGCAGCGGCGACGAATGCCCCTGGGCGCACGTGAAGATCGCCAACCCAGAGATCGCGATCGCGGTGAGCGACCTTCCGGCGTGGATGACGCGCGTGCGGGAGATCCTCGTGGCGCGTCCCACCTGCTTTCCCATCAACGGAATCGTGATTCGCTTTTCCGCGGCGAGCGAAAGCTGGATCGGCATGGCGGCCGGCGAGGAGGTCGCGCACGTCGAGTACCACATCGTGCGCCATCCGGACGAAGGCGAGCACGAGCAGTTCGCCGACGCCTACGATGAGATTCACCAAATGTCGCTCACCGAGTTCGACACGCGGCCGCATTGGGGCAAAAACTTCGCGGCCACGTTCGCCGCGATCGACGTTGCCGCGCGCTATCCGCGCTTCGGAGAGTTTCTCGCGCTCCGCGATCGCCTCGACCCCAACCGCGTCTTCGAAAACGAGTTCCTTCGCCGCGTCCTCGGCACCGCCGAGATGAACTTCGGCCCGGGATGCGCGGTCAGTCGGCAGTGCTTTTGCCAGGAAGACAGTCACTGTGGCCTTGGACGCACCTGCGTTCCGGGAAGTCTGATCACCGACGCGCGGGTGTGCCGCCGGGAGTCCCGATGACCGACCTTGCAACGCTGGATCGCGAACGCTTCTTTCATCCCTTCACGGCACCCGCCGCGCACGCGTCGGGTGGACCGCACTTCGCGAGGCGAGCCGACGGAGCGCACGTCGAAACCGATCACGGGCGCCTTCTCGACGCCATGGCCGGGCTCTGGTGCGTGAACATCGGCTACGGCCGAACCGAAATCGCGGAGGCGATGCGCAAGCAGACGATGGACCTCGGCTATTTTCATACCTTCGCGTCGTGGTCGAACGAGCCCGCGGTGCAGCTCGCGGATCGCCTCGTCGCGATGAGCCCCGGCACGATGAGCAAGGCGTTCTTTGCAAACTCGGGCTCCGAAGCGAACGAAAGCGCGATCAAGATCGCGTGGTATCGCGCGAACCTTCTCGGCCAGCCCCAGCGGCGAAAGATCCTCGCGCGAAGGCGGGCGTACCACGGCGTGACGCTCGGCGCGGGAAGTCTGACGGCGCTCCCGCGCGTGCACGAGCGCTTCAACCTGCCCTTCGATTTTGCGGTTCATCTCGAAACTCCGCACGCCTACTGGCACGCTGGAGACGACGACGACGACACCTACGCGCAGCGTCTCGCCGACGAGCTCGAAAAGACGATCGCGCGGGAAGGCGCAGACACGATCGCGGCGTTCATCGCCGAGCCGATCATGGCGGCAGGTGGCGTGATCGTTCCGCCCAAAAGCTACTTTTCGCGCATCCAGCCGATCCTTCGTCACCACGGCATCCTCTTCATCGCCGACGAGGTCGTCTGCGGGTTCGGCCGCACCGGCGTTCCCTTTGGCTGCGAACAGGTCGGCATCGAAGAGCCGGATATGGTGGTCTTCGCGAAGGGGCTGACGAGCGGGTACTTTCCGCTTTCCGCGGTAATGGTCGGCGAGCGCCTCTGGGGTGACCTCGCCGACGCACCGATGTTCGGTCACGGCCACACGACCAGCGCGCATCCGATCGGCGCCGCCGTGGCGCTCGCGAACCTCAACGTGATCGAGCAAGAAGGCCTCGTCGAAAATGCGCGGCTTCGCGGCGATCGACTTCACGCGCAGCTGCGAGAGCGCCTGGGTTCGCACCCAAAGGTCGGTGAGATCCGCGGTAGAGGTCTGCTCGCTGCGGTGGAGTTCACGAACGGCCCACGCGTGCCCTTCGGAGCGGAGGCTCAAATCGCGGCGAAGGTCGCTGCCGCCGCACGCGCGCACGGCGTGATCGTTCGTCCCCTCGGCAGCGCGGTGGCGATGGCGCCACCTTTGATCCTCACGGATCACGATGTCGATCGGCTGGTCGATGCCCTCGGGCGCGCCGTCGACGACACCTTCTGATTTTCCTTCGTCAGTCCACCCCGACCAGGGGGCGCGGGCGCTTCGGACCCCACCCGAACCTATTCACACACCCCGCGGCGTTCGTGTCCCCTGGTCACCCTTTTTTCTGACGATGCCCCTCGCAGGTACGGAATCGTCAAACTAGTTCGTCCCAGGTGCGGATACGTCTGCCTTTGAGGCCTGCCCGCCGATTTGGTCCGGGACCTTGGGCCGCAAGAGGCAACCACCCGATGCGTGTACCGACAAGCGACCATGCGCAGTCGGATTCTCGCAGGTTTGTTGCTCATGTCCTTCGCAACTACGGCCGCTGCCGATGTCAACGGGCCCGGCTGGGATGTCGAACCTACACGCTTTCGACTGGAGCCCGACCTGATCAGGAATGCGGGCCCCGAACGCGGCTATGCACGTTCTCCCACCTTCGCATGGCACTTGGTCGGCCACGCTCCCATCGGTGTCAACGAAGAAGATGAGAAGTGGGCCACCGGCGGCGGCCTGCGCCTCGAAGTCGACGTACCGATCTTCACGTTCCTCTCGGTAGGGGGGTACTTCGAGGGAAGTTGGCGCGGGTTCTATTCCGAATGGGAGTACGAATACGTCCACTTCGGCGTACTCGACGGGGGTATCCACGCACGCCTGCGACTCTCCATCGGCGCGATGATGTTCTTCATCGGTGGGCAACTCGGAGTAACACACACCGAGGGATACGCGCGTCTAACAACTTGGCACGGCGGCGGCCACGCCGGCATGCGGGCCGGTGGTCGTGTCGGTGTCGTGCTCCAGATCGGCATCAACGTACGGGACTGGAGCGGTGGCGGAATCAGACAGACTGACGAGACCTTCGACAAACCCATTCCAGAGTTCTTCGGGTCCGTCGGCATGTCCGTCGTCTTGGGAGAGTATCGATGAAGACGATGACTATGACTATCTGCATCCTTCTCACGGGGTGCGTCTTTCGCGAGAACTTTCGTCCTCGCCACGCGGCCATGACCCAGGCCAGCGACATCTTGGACTGCGGCGATGTGCAGGTCGCCTTGGCTCCGGCGAGCCCGTTTCGCCGGGACCCGCTGCTACGGCGAACGTACGTAGTCGCGTGGGGTTGCGGCCAAATCGCACAGTTCAGCTGCAGCGCTTTCGGTACACGTAACGGCTCCTGCGTACAGCATGAGTGGTACCAAACCCCCGACCCAACGCAGCGACAAGGTGTCGTGAAGGTGCGCGTCAGCTACCAAACGGCAGACGGCTACACCCAGCGTGAGCTCGTCCAAATCGACGATCAGCCAATCGTGCAACCCGCCGACTCCATGAACCGAGCCCTCG
The DNA here is from genome assembly GCA_039186435.1 of Myxococcota bacterium. Classification (GTDB taxonomy): domain Bacteria; phylum Myxococcota_A; class Polyangia; order Polyangiales; family Houyiibacteriaceae; genus JALVDI01. The sequence goes on from JBCDAA010000044.1 coordinate 5,770, forward strand.
CTGTTCCAGTAGAGGCCGGCGTCCATCGCTTCGAAATCGGGAGCGCCCCGCTCGTGGCCCAACGCCACTTCCGATCTTATGCATCGGAGTACGGCATAAACACGTACACGTACGAAAGCACCCATCAAGAACAAGGTTGCGGTCGCGCGTTTCGTCTCGACGTCGAATCCGACGCTACCTACCGTGTTGAACTGAACTACCGCGGCCCCAACCAGTGCGACCTGACCTGCGTGCGAGAAATCCAAACGCCTCAAGGCGCCGCCCTGTTCCAATGCCCGAACTTCATCCAATAGGGTCTGTGCGCCAGTAGGATCTGTGCCGCGCTTGTCGGCCGAACGTACGCCGGCGAGTTCTCTTGAGCACGTGTCACAAACGAGAGAGGCGCTCGAGGGTGCAAGACCTACCGACCTCGCGCTTCGCGCCAACCAGCTTTCAGGCCTGCTGCGGATCAAGAGCCAGTACTCAGTCGGGTCCAACCCACCGAGCGTTTGCGCACCATGCAGTCGGAAAGCCCGCCGACCTTGCGAAGACAGCTGAGGTCACTCGCTTTATCCCAGTGCTAGCTCGGTAGACTTTGGAGCCTTCCACTTTGTTCGATCAAAGTGGCACCGCGTGCCATTTCGTGGTACCCCTTCTTTATGACGATGCGAATTCCGCAGCAGGGGCTGGCGCCCCACGAGATCAAGACCACCCTCGATGGCTACACCGAGGGCGACCTTGATTGGAAAGACGGGCGGGTATTTGGCTACGTCTATCTCCCCGGCGAGGAAGCGGAGCGCCTCGGTCGCGAGGTGTACTCGCGATTTCTCACGCTCAACGCGCTCGACCCGACGGTCTTTCCGAGTTTGCTTCGGATCGAAAACGAGGTGATGGCGATTGCGACGGAGCACCTGCACGCGCCTGACGATGCGGTGGGGCTCTTCACCAGCGGCGGAACCGAGTCCGTGATGCTCGCGGTGAAAGCGGCGCGCGACTGGGCGCGACTTCATCGCCCCGACATCAAGCGACCGAATATCGTGCTTCCTGAAACAGCGCACGCCTGCTTTCACAAATCGGCGCACTACCTGGGTCTCGAAAAGAAGGTGACCCCGGCAGACCCGACAACGTTCAAAGCCGACGTCGACGCGATTCGCAACGCCATCGATGAAGACACGGTCCTGGTCGTGGGCTCCGCCGTGTCGTACGCGCACGGCATCGCGGATCCGATCGAAGAGATCGCTGCGATCGCGAAGGAGAAAGGCGTCCTCTGTCACGTCGATGGATGCATCGGCGCACTCGTGCTCGGCTACCTCGAAAAGCTCGGCGAAGACGTCCCGCTCTTCGACTTTCGCGTGCCGGGCGTCACGAGCATTTCGATGGACTATCACAAGTACGGGTTCTGCCCGAAAGGCAGCTCGGTGGTGGTCTTTCGCGACAAAGCCGTGCGCAAACACGCGCTCTACGCGGGCTCCCAGTGGACCGGCTACACCGTCATCAACACCACCGTGCAGAGCACCCGAAGCGGCGGTCCCCTCGCGGCGACCTGGGCGGTGCTTCACCACATCGGCGAAGACGGCTTTCTCGAACTCTGCCGCCGCATGCGCGCGACCACGCGAAAGCTCGCGGACGGGATCGCCGCCATCGATGGCCTACGGCTCATGACCTATCCCGAGTCGACACTTTTCTCGTTTACCTCGGACGAGTTCAGCATCTTTGTGCTCGCAGACCTGATGAAGGAGCGCGGCTACTACATCCAGCCGCAGCTCGGCTACGGCGGCCACAAGGAGAACGTGCATATCTCCGTGAACCCGGCGAATAGCGGGTGGGAGGACGACTTCCTCGAAAAGCTCGCGGACGCCGTTCAGGAAGCGCGAAAGCGTCCTGGAGTCGGCCTTCGCCCGGTCGTGGAAAAGATCGTCACGACCTTGGACGACGGCGAGCTCGGCGAGGATGGCTTTGAGCAGGTTCTCGGGCTGGCGGGAATGAGCGATGTCGACGTTCCGAACGAGACCGCGCTGATCAACGAGATCTTGAACATCCTCCCGCGGCCGCTCTCGGAGAAGTTGCTCATCGAGTTCTTTAACGAGCTCTTTGTGCCTTCCACGAGCGCGCCGACCTTTGCGAAGGCCAGCGGCGCCAAAGCGAACGGCGCCAAAGCGAACGGCGCCAAAGCGAACGGCGTCGAAACGAACGGCGTCGAAACGAACGGTCACACGCTCAAAGCGGGCGGCCTCAAAGCAAACGGTTCCAAAGCGAACGGGCACAAGACAGGCGGCGTCGTCCGGCGCGCCGCTCAGGAACTCACCAAACGACTCGAAGCGCTCGAGGAAGGGCCGCTCGGTTTTCTCGCGAGGCGACTTTGATTCGCCCGCCTCGAGTCTTGCTCTTCGTGCTCATCGCCTGCTCCGGCGGCGGTGACGTCGGCACGATGGCACTCTTCGACCTCGAGGCGGATCTTCAGCAGACTGACACCTTTTACGCGATTCCCTTTCCGAGCGATCTTCGCCTCGACGCGGAGGGCCACCCGATGCTCGCGGGCCTCCCGCGGCACGACAACGAGTCGCTGATCGAGCCGCTGGTGCAGCTCGCGAGCGAAGCCGAAGGATGGCCCATTCTTCCGGTCGCCGATTTTGCCTTCGACGCCCCGATCGCGCCGGCGCATCAGGACGACGGCGTCCAGACCGCAGCGTTCTTTCTCGACATCGACGAAGCTTCCCCCGAGCGAGGGCGCAGGTTCGAAAGCATCGCGCACGTTCTCGAGCGCGACGCGTGGACGTCCGAGACCACGCTCGCCATCACCACGCCGCCCGGGCAGCTGCTCACGCCCGAGACCACCTACGCCGCGGTCGTGCTTCGAAGCTGGAACGACGCGGAAGGAGCGCCTCTCGGCACACCGACCGCCTTTCGAAACCTCGAAGATGAAAGCGGCCCGGTCGCAGAACTCTACCGGCCGCTCTGGGGCGCCCTCGCGATGGCCGGCGTCAACGCGGAAGACGTCGCCATCGCCACCGTGTTCACGACCGGAGACGCCATCGCCGGCGTGGCCGCGCGCTCTGAGCAGGTCATCGCGGACCACGACGCGGAACTTCTCTCGCTCAGCGTCGATGAAACGGATGGCCTTGACCACGAGCGCTTTTGCGAGCTTCACGGCACCCTTCGCCTCCCGCAGTTTCAGACGGGCGATCCGCCCTTCGACGAAGGTGGTCGCTTCGAGTTCGACGCCGACGGGTCCCTCCGCGTGCAGCGCATGGAGGAGGTCCCCTTCGCGATCGCGATTCCGCGCATCCCCATGCCGGACGATGGCTATCCGGTCGTGCTCTACGCCCACGGCACGAACGGCGTCGCGACGCAGGTTATCGATCGCGGACCACGAAGCGAACCTGGCGGCCCGCGCGAAGTTGGAAAGGGCCCCGCGCACGTCCTGGCGGCGCAGGGCTTTGCTTCCGCGAGCATCGCGCTTCTTCTCGGCAACGATCGTCTCGTGGAGCCGCGGACCCGGGCGTACCTCAACCTCGGCAACCTCGCGGCGTACGCCGACACCTTCGAGCAGGGCATCTTCGACGCGCGCCTCTTCCTCGACTTTCTGGAGGCGCTCGTCATTGAACCCGCGCTTCTCGAGGGATGCGACGGAGCCACCGTTCCCGCGGCCGGGGCACGCCTCGATGTCGATCCGGGCATGATGATGGGGCAGAGCGCCGGCGCGCACATGGCGGTGATGGCGGGGGCCGTCGATCCGCGGATTCGCGCGATCGCACCGACGGGCGTGGGCGGCTACTGGAGCGAACTTCTCGCGACAGGCTCCGAAGTGGGCGGACCGCCGGAACTCTTTCAGCTCGCTCTTGGAACGCGTGCAGAGCTCACGCCGCTGCATCCCGGGCTCAACCTGCTGGAAGCCGCGTGGGAACGCGCCGAGCCCCTCGCCTTTGCGCAGCGCATCGCGGAACGAACGCTCGAGGGGCACGCACCGCGACACGTCTACGTGGTCAGCAGCGAAGCCGACGGTTTTCACCCCGAACCGCTCTACGACGCGATGGCGGTGGCGTACGGCCTCGAGCTCACGGGCGACGAGCTATGGCCGGAGATGCGCGCGGCCCTCGAACTCGCCGGCCTCAACGATCGTCCCGCCCTGCCCGTTTCCGGCAATCGTGATGTCGCCGGTGCAACGCTCACGCTCGTGACCCAGCAGTGGGCCGGCGACGGCATCGACGACTCGCACGGCGTCTTCGGGCAGCGCACGGAAATCAAGCACCAGTACGGCTGCTTCTTCCGCAGCTTTCTCGACAACGGCATTCCCACGGTCTCACGACCCGCCGCGGAAGGAGCGCCCTGCGACTGATCGACTCGTGTTTACTCAGGGCGACGCGACTCTGCGCCGACCTTCACGAAAGCCCACGCCGGTTGCGTCCCCCTGAGTAGGCATGAGTTTCGCGCGTTCGCGTAGAAGCGCTGAAAAAATCCGTTGAGGGGCGTTCGCGAAGAGGCAACACTGGTGCAATGCGCCGCGTCGCTTTTCTTTGCCTTCTTACCGCCTGCGTTTCCGCCCCGAGCGACCCGATCGCCTCGAGCGAGTCCTCGATCATCAACGGCTCGCGGGAAACCGGCTTTCCCGAAGTCGTCGCCGTCATTCGCGTGACGGGCGGCGGCGGACTCTGCACCGGCACCGTCATCGGTCCGCGCACCGTCCTCTCGGCAAAGCACTGCGTCTTCGACGGAACGACGGCAATTTCCGCGTCGAGCTTTCGCATCCTGGTCACCGATCGCATCGACCGCGGCAGTGAGTTTCGCGTGTCGCAGATCTTCACCACGCCCGGGCCTTTTACCGACGACGACCTCACGGGCGGCCGCGACATCGCGCTTCTCAATACGACGACGAACCTCCCGGTCACCCCGCGCGAGGTTTCCCGGAGCACAGCCCGCCGCGGAATGCCGGTGGAGATCGTTGGCTTTGGCCGAACGAGTCCCTCCAGCAGCGCGTCCGGCGTGAAGTTCAGCGGCACCACCAACGTCGGCGACATCTTCGTCAACGTCTTTCAAACGATGGGCATGTCGCGCACATGCCAGGGCGACAGCGGCGGCCCGGCCTTCGACGCGGTCGGTCGCGTCCTCGGCGTCACGAGCTTCGGCGTCGACGAGCGCTGCCGGGAGGACATGTCCTTCTACACGGAAGTGCAGCCGCATCTCGCACTCATCGAGGAGGCGCTTGGAACCGAGCCGCCCTGCACCGATTTTTCAAACCGCTGCAACCTCGCGGACGACGATTGCGACGGAGTTGTCGACAGCGGCTGCGGCGCGATCGGAGACACCTGCTTCAACCCGGAGGAGTGCTCGAGCGGCGAATGTCGCGCGGTCGACGGCGAGCTCGTCTGCGTTCAGACCTGCAACCCCGAGATCGCAAACACCGGTGAATGCCCTGACAGCATGGTCTGCGAGTACCTCACCTGCGGAAACGGGCAGTGTGCGACCGGCCGCCCCGGCGCTGGCGTCGCGGGATCGCCGTGCAGCCAGAACTCGGATTGCGTGGACTTCTACTGCTACCCGAAGGACGACGGCACCAACGTCTGCGGACGGCCGTGCAGCCCGGAAGGCCCCGCCTGCGAAGAGGGTCAAATCTGCCTGACGGAAGGCTTTGCCTGCGGCGCGTGCGTTCCCGATCCCGTCGCGCCTCAACCGCTGGGTGCCGCGTGTACGGAAGCGTCCGGCTGCGTCAGCAACGAGTGCCACCCCGACGGGTTCTGCACGACGAGCTGCAGCGGACACAGCGACTGCCCGGGACTTCGCTGCCTTGAAGGACGCTGCGAGCGTGGAACACCGGCCGCCGAAGGAAGTCCATGCACCCTCGACGACGAGTGCGTCGACACGGCGGCGTGCGGCCCCGAAGGCCTTTGCGCGCGAAGCTGCGACGCGGGGTGCAACGCCGACGAAACCTGCGAGGACGACTTCTGCGTGCCGGACGGTCTTCGCCTTGGCGAGACCTGCGCCGTCAATGAAGAGTGTGCGAGCCGGATCTGCGCGGGGACCTGCACGGTGCTCTGCACGGACACGGGCGTATGCCCCACTGGCTTCGAGTGCTTGCCCGCCGGAACCGAGAGCGGCTGCTTTCCCATGGGCGATACGATGGACGGCGGAGGCGGTGGTTGCGCGGCGGCCGGCGGCGCCTCGGGGGCGTTTGCCGCACTCGTTCTCCTCGTCGGGTTCCGACGACGACGCGACTAGATTGCTCGTCGCTTAAACGGATCTCGTGATCGCGCCGGCTCGCGGCGAGAGCGGGGTCAGTTTATGCAAATAGCGATCTGGAGTACGTTCGGAAGAACGCGCGGGCGCCTACGAGCAGCGAAGCGTCACGACGTGGTCGTGGCGATCGTCGGTGGACGAGCGGACCTCCACGCGGCCACTTTCACGAAGGGTCGCAAAGTCGGCCGCGGTCACCGTCAGCGTGTGCGGATGGTCGCCAAAGCCGGTGATGTCGTAGGCGCGTTCCTCGCCTGCCAGGACGTCGGCCACGGGTACCTCCAACACATGCTCCGCGCCGCGATGGTTCGTTGCAATCGCCGCGCTCACCGCGGCACAGATCGGAAGGACACCCGCGTCGGCGTCTACGCCAGTATCACGCGCAGCATCACGAGCCGCATCACGAGTTGCCGCATCACGAGCCGCTCCGGCATCGCGACCTGCGGCGTCCAGGTCGCGACCTCCCGCGTCCAAATCGCGGCGGCCCGCATCGCGACTTCCTCCGTCGTCGTCGCCGCAGGCCCAAACCAACGCGCACCCAAGCGAACCCGCCAAGAATCCTCGTCGTGTCGTCACAACTACCTCCGGTGACAACGCTGCGAGACCTCGACTTAAGGCGCGTATTAAGTTTCCCCGGCCCGTTTCGCGAGCGCGACGCCGAGCGCCACTAGCGCCTCGGCCGTCTTTGCGTCTCGGGCCTCTTGGCCGAGCCCCACGCGAATCTCATCGCGGTAGCGAACGATCCTCGGACGGAGGAGCGCGACCTCTCCTTCGAGGCCCTCGAGCCACGCGCGTGCCGCATCCGCCTGGTTGGTCGCGACGAGCAAGGTATCGGTCGGCATCTCGATGAACTCCGCGGCAGCGGCGTCCGCCTCGTTCGCGCCGATTCCCTCGAGCAGCTTGCCTTTGAAGGCGGTGAGCGCCCCTTCCAAGAACGCCGGCGGTCGAGGTCCGGCAAACACCGTGACGTCGCCGGTCGCTCGCTTCGTTCGCCACTCGGTTTGCGCAAAACGTCGCCGCGCGGACGGGCGACCGCGCATCTCCCACGCGACGCCCGCCTGCTCACCCTTCGCGATCCAGCTGCCGGGAACGTTCCCTGACTCCAGGGACCACCCGTTGAGTTTGGCCACGTAGTCGATGCGTCCGCGCTCGTAGCGACGCGCCACGCGAATCAAGAGCACCACCCCGATGAGAAATAGACCTCCGAGCGCCGAGAAGAGAGCGCAGCCGAAATCGGTCATTCGCCGGTCTCGGACTCCGCTGCCTCGGGCTCGTCGTCGTCGCCGCCCGTACCCGCTCCGTACATCGCTTCGGCGATCTTGTAGGCGCTGAGCTCGAGGGCGAGCAACGCCTCTCGAATCGCGACTGCATCCGCTTCCGCATCCACGAGTCCGCGGAGCTGGTCGATGTCGACCTGAACCTCCGCAATCACCGCCTCGGGAACGAACTCGGCGCACTCCTCCACGGCCTTTTCACTCGTGTAGAGAAGCGCCTCCGCGCTGTTCTTCAGCTCGGCGAGTTCCTTTCGCTTCGCGTCGCTCTCTTTGTACTGCTCGGCCTGATGGATGATCTCTTCGATCTGGTCGTTCGTGAGACCACTCGAGGCCACAACCCGCACAGACTGCTCGCGCCCGGTTCGAAGATCCTTCGCGTGAACGTTCACCATCCCGTTCGCGTCAATGTCGAAGGAGACTTCGATCTCCGGAACACCGCGCGGCGCGGGCGGGATCGGCGCGAGCTCAAACTTCGCCAGCGACTTGTTGTCCGCCGACATCTCGCGCTCGCCCTGCAGAACGTGAATCGGCACAAAGGGCTGATTGTCGATCGAGGTCGTAAAGGTCTCGCTCGCGCGATGGGGAATCGTCGTGTTGCGGGGAATGAGCACGTGAAACACGCCGCCGCCGGTTTCGACGCCGAGGCTCAGCGGCGTCACGTCGAGGAGAAGAACCTCGTCCACCTCACCGGTGAGCGCGGCGGCCTGGAGCGCGGCGCCAACCGCCACAACCTCGTCCGGGTTCATTCCCTTGTGGGGCTCGCGCTCGAAGAACTCCGTCACCTTTCGGCGCACGAGCGGCATACGCGTCTGACCGCCGACGAGAAGAACCTCGTCGATGTCCTTAACCGTCAGTCGCGCATCGTCGAGGGCGCGCTGACAGGGCACGAGCGTTCGCTCGACCAGATCCATCGCAAGAATCTCGAGTTCGCTTCGCTTGATGACGGTCTCGAGATGCTTCGGGCCCGTCGCATCCGCTGCGATGAAGGGAAGATTGACGTCGGTTTCGAGGGAGCTCGACAGCTCGTGCTTGGCTTTCTCGGCCTGCTCGCGAAGGCGCTGCAGCGCGATGCGGTCATCTCCCAGGTCGATGCCGGTGGTGTCCTTGAAGCGCTTGGCCAGCTCTTCGACGAGCGCGTTGTCGATGTCCTCGCCGCCGAGGTAGGTGTCGCCGCTCGTGGAGATGACCTTGAACACGCCGCCCGCGATCTCGAGAACGGAGATATCAAAGGTGCCTCCGCCAAGGTCGTAAACGGCGATGCGCTTTCCGTCCTTTTCCTCGAAACCAAACGCGAGGGCCGCAGCCGTCGGCTCGTTGATGATGCGGCGAACCTCAAGCCCTGCGATCTTTCCAGCGGCTTTCGTCGCAGCTCGCTGTGCGTCGTTGAAGTAGGCCGGAACGGTCACCACCGCCTCGGTAACTTCTTCGCCGAGGTAGGCCTCCGCGACGTCGCGCATCGCTTCGAGGATCATCGCGGAGAGTTCCGGCGGCGAGTAGTCCTTCCCCCCGACGTGGACCCACGCGTCCCCGTTCGTGTTCTGAATGATCCGATAGGGCACGAGCGACTTCTGTCGCTGCACTTCCTCCGTTTCATACTCCTGGCCCATAAGGCGCTTGACGGCGAATACGGTGTTTTCCGGATTCGTCACCGCCTGACGCTTGGCGACCGAACCTACGCGGCGCTCGCCCTCCTTCGTGAACGCGAGCACGGACGCGGTGGTGCGCGAACCTTCGGAGTTGGGAATGACGATCGGGTCGCCGTTTTCCAACACGGCGACGCACGAGTTCGTCGTACCCAAATCGATCCCAATGACCCGACCCATGGTTCCCCCGACCTCCGCTTACTCCTCTGCGCTGGTCTCCGGCTCCGCGGGCTCCAGCTCGGCTGGCTCCAGCTCTGCGGGCTCGGCCTCCGGTTCGGCGGGCGGACGAGCAACCACCACCATGGCCGCGCGTAAGAGACGTCCGCGCATCGTGTAGCCAGGAACGACTTCCGCCATGATCGTGCCCGCGGGCTGATCGGCAGATTCGATCTGCTGCACCGCGTCATGAACATTGGGATCAAACTGCGCGCCGATGGCGTCAACGCGCTCGAGACCCAGCCGCTCCGAGACGTCCGCAAACCCGCGAAGAACCATCTTCACGCCGTCCGCAACCGCTTGCACATCCGTCGCGGAGTCCGCGGCCTGGACGGCCCGCTCGAGGTTGTCCACGATCGGGAGGATCTCCCGAACGGCATCCTCCTGCGCACGGCGACGAACCTCTTCGAGATCGCGCTTGATGCGCTTTCGATAGTTGTCGAAATCCGCTGCGGTTCGGAGAAGCTGATCGCGAAGTTTGTCGCGCTCCGCGGTGAGCGCATCGATCTCTTCCTCCGCGAGCGGACCCTCGAGAGGAACCAACTCCTCAGGTTCGAGCTCTTCCACTTCTTCCTCTGTGCCTTCCGTGGTCTCTTCTTCGGTCAAAGGACCTCCAGGACAGGTGAGGGTAGGCTGAATAGGGCCGCTAACACAATGTTTTGGAACGCAAAACGTCCGCCTTGGGCGGGAAGGCCAGAGTGACCCTAGGTGTCGTTTTCCTCGTCGCCTTGGAGGACCTTACTGACCACCTTTGCGGTGAAATCGACGAGGGGGACGACCTTGCCGTAGTCCATTCGGGTCGGACCGATAATCCCGATGCTCCCCGCGGACCCCGTCGTCGCATACGGCGTGCTGATAACACTCACGTCCTTAACGTCTTCCAGGTTGGCTTCGGAGCCGATCAGCACGCGAACCCCGCCCGACGCAAGGGTTTCGCCGAGGAGCGTGAGCAGCCGCTCCTTGTCGTCGAACGCGCGGAGGTAGCGGCGAATCTTGTCCGCATCGAGAAATTCTGGGCGATCGAAGAGGCGGCCCTGGCCCTCGATCACCATTTCGACCGGCTGGGACGCACCGACCGCAACCTCGACGATGGCGCGCGCGTCCTCGACGACCCCGCGTTGCTCGTCGACCTCTTTTCGGAGCGCTGCACGAACGCCGACCAGGCTTAGCGCGTTGCTCGCCAGGAGCTCGGCCAGGAGGTTGTTCACCCGCTCGAGCTCCACCTCGCTCACGTCGGCGACGAGCACCCGGTTCTGCACCGCGCCCCCCGCCGTCACCAAAACGGCGAGAAGCTGACCCTCGCGCAAGGGCATGAAGCGAAGCTGAACGAGCGCTTCCTCCTCCGGGCGTGGGGTGGTCACCACGGCGGCAGCCCCGGTGAGGGCGCTGAGGAGCTCGCCCGCCTCCCGGAGCACGTCGGTGCCCGGGGCAAGATTGCGGAGGCGGTCGAGCACTGCTCCACGGTCCTGCGCCGAAACCTCGCGCATCTGCACGAGCGCATCGACGAAGACGCGAAATCCCATGTCGGTCGGCACCCGACCCGCGGACGCATGCGGCTGGTGGAGATAGCCAGCGTCCTCCAGATCGGCGAGCACATTTCGAATCGTCGCCGGCGAGAGGTTGATGCCGTAGCGCTTGGAGAGCCGACGCGAGCCAACAGGCTCCCCCGTCGCGATGTACTCGGTGATCGTCGCGTAGAGAATTCGTCGGGTACGGAAAGTCAGCTCGGACAAAACGACCCTCGGAAAATAGCAGCGTCGCTCCGAAAGCACACGAACCAACCAAATTCTGGCGCCGAGCCCGCGCTTCGCCGCAGGATCGCCGGCGTGAGGCGCTTCGGCACCACTGCTGCTTGGCTTGTTCCTTTTACCCTACTGGTGATGGCGATCGTCGCGGTGCCCCTCCGGATCCTCGACGATCGCGGTCTCCCCCGTTACCGGGTGCTCAAAGCAGAGCTTCACGAAGTGGAGCAAACCAACGACCGACTCCGCCGGGAGGTGCAGGCCCTCCAGCGAGACATCGACGCCCTCGGCCGCGATCCGGCGGCGATCGAACGGGTAGCGCGCGACGAGCTCGGAATGATTCGAAACGACGAACTCGTCTTTCAGTTTCCGGACGCGCCCTAGTGAAGCGATCCGCATAGCGGACCGAGGCTCGTTTCCCGCTCTTTTTTTGCGCTTCGCGGCGGTCCTCCGTACCACCAGGGGAGGATGACCACGCTGGTCCACGCCGCGCTCACCTTTCGCCGGACCGTCCGCGCTTCCTACGGCTTTGTGAGCGCGCTTGCGTTCGGCGTTTTGCTCCTCTTGGGAGTGTTTCACGGACCCTTCGCCGACCTTTCCCTCGAGCACGGACTCGTGGGTGTCGGTTGGCTCGCGATCTTTGGCGCGCGCCTCGCCGTGCGCTTTCGGAGCGGCACCAGCGAAAGTCCGAAGAGCGTCGACCTCGAGCTCGGCATCCTCCTGCTGATCGCCGCCCACACCCTGGTGCAGATCGCCGGGGGCCTCCAGAGCGAGTTCTACCCGGCCATCTACGTCGTGGTTGCGCTTCTCGCGTCTTTCGCGCGGCGTCCGGTCGGCACGATGCTGATGCTTGCGGCGGTCGTTCTCGAAACCGCCGTGCACTTCATCTGCGAGGAGCGCAACGACCTCCGGGAGCTCCTCCTGCATCACGCGTTCGTGGTGTGCTTCGGCGTGATGAGCCTCCTCTTTACCCGCGCGGAGATTGCACGAGTGCGCGAACGTTCGAAGCGCGAGCTCGAAGGAGACCGCGCCAAGATTCGGGAAGAGTCGCGACTCTTTCGCCTCGTGTCCGCGCCTTCGGCGGACGGTGTCTCCGACCAGGAGCGCCTGGTCCGCTCGAGCATCGAAGAGGTGCACCACCAGGTGTATCACGTGCTCCAGCTGCTCCAGCGAACCCTCGATCTTCATACCTGCGTGCTGCTCATGCGGGGAGGCGACGAGGAGCTGCGCATCGTGGAGCTCGTCACGGAGAGCGAGCACATCGCAGAAGGTCCCTTCGGCTCCGGTGAGGGTGCCGTGGGCGCCGTGATCAAGCGTCAGCTCCCGATGAACCTGGAGAACCTCAAGCCCGGCTACAAAGGGCTTTGCTACTACCAGGGTCCGGCGCTTGTTCGGGCGTTTCTTGGGGTGCCCATTCTCGAAAACGGCACTGTGCGGGGCGTTCTCTGCGTCGACCGTCTCGAGGATCGGCCGTTCATGGATCGCGAGGAAGCCGCCCTCGAAGCGTCGATCGCCCAGGTGCTGCGCGCGCTGGAAAACGAGCGCGTCTTCGTTCAGCTCGAGCGCACCAAGCGCGAGCAGACGATCCTCCATCGCGCGTCCCAGAAGCTCGGTGCGGCGCTCGACGAATCCGCCGTGATGGACGCGGGTCTCGAAGCCGCCCGGGATGTTGCACCCTTCGATTTTGCGGCGATCACGTTCTACACGCCGAGCGATCGAAAGCACCGCGTGCGCCGCGCGATCGGTCATGCATCAGACGTCTTTCAAGACCTTACGTTTCGAGACAACACTTCGCTTACCGCGATGGCGGTTAAGAATCGGCACTATCTCCCCTACCGTGGTCACTTCGATGCGCGGCAGCAGGTCGTTTTTACGAAACGCATGAACCTGCGCGGCATGAAGTCCCTGCTGATCCTTCCGCTGATCGTTCGAGAGGACGCGATCGGCACGCTGGTTCTCGCAGCGCATGAAGGCGGCGCTTTTGGGGAGAGCACCCGCCCAACGCTTCAGGTGCTCGCCAATCAGCTCGCCATCGCCCTCTCCAATGCGCAGGCGGTCAAGCGGCTGGAGGAGATGGCCACCACCGACGGTCTCACCGGCTGCCTCAACAAGCGCTCTTTCCTCGAAGAGCTCGACAACAAGCTGCGCTCCGCGAGTCGTTTCGGGAGAAAGCTCTCGCTCATCGTGACCGATATCGACCATTTCAAGAGCGTCAACGACACGTATGGACACGCGACGGGCGACGTGGTCATCAAGGAGCTCGGGGCGATTCTTCGGCGGGTGAAGCGCGAGACGGATATCGTGGCGCGTTTCGGCGGCGAGGAGTTTTGCGTGCTCTGCGAGGAGACCGACACGGAAGGCGCTGTACTGCTCGCGGAGCGAATTCGGGAAGAGCTCGGCAAGTCCGTTTTTCATACGGACCTTGGCAAGCTCACCGTGAAGGCGTCCCTTGGCGTCGCGACCTTTCCGGACCACGCCGACGCCTCGGCCGGGCTCTTCGAAGCGAGCGACAAGGCGCTCTATGCGGCCAAGCACGGCGGCCGCAACCAGGTTCGAACGGCGTAACGCGCGAAGCGGGCGCTGAACTGACGAAACTGAAGAACAGCGTCCCCTACCAAAATGACGAAACTGAAGAACAGCGTCGCCTTGCGTACCTAGTTGGAGTGGGGCTCCGGGTCGTCGCCGGTTGAGTTCGTGCCGCCCTCTGTGGCCTCGCCGGGAGGCGGCGCTTGCGAGAGGACCGTTCCCTCGCCGAGATCGACCTCAACCTCGAGCCGGTAGCCCTCGCCGTAGAGGGTGCCTTCGATCGAGAACTTGCACGTCCCTTCCGGTGCGTTTTCCCGCGCGCGAAGCGGCACCGGCTCGGTGTGCTCGGAGGTCTCTTCCACATCCGTCGGCCCCGCGACCGCCAGCGCGCTGCAGCGATCGGACGTCTGAATCTCAAGTTTGGTACTTCGAATCGGAATCTCTCGATCGCCGACGTGCGCTTGCATTGTCAGCTGCGTGCTCTCCCCTTCGCGGCTCAACGCGACCGTCGTTCGTTCTGCCCGCGGGAGGATCGTTCGCTCAGCGAGAAGGTCCGGGAGGACACGCTCGGCCGCCGCATCCCACGAGAGCTCGACACGCCCGCGATCCGCCGAGACCAGCACGTTGACCGGAAGATTCAGCAGACTCTCGGAGAACGGCACGCCGCCCGACGTCACGAACGCACGAAGCCGTTCCCCCGCCAGTGCCGGCCCTTCATCCTCCCAGGAGGCCTCGAGGCTCGCCTCGACGACCTCAAAGGAGCGCGTTGCGGTCGTCGTCGACCCCGAGATCGTGCCTTCGAATTCAACTTCCACGGTTCCCACATCGCTGACGGTGAGCATGACGCAGTCGTCGCCGCGCGCCTCACTCGTCGCTCCTGTCGCTTCGATCGAAACATCTGTCGCGTTGATCGTTGCGCGCTCATTCAGGCCGCCGCGAAAGAGCACCGCCTCCGGCGCCGCGCGCGTGCGTTCGCTTCCGACACACGCGAGGACCTGGCTCCCTTTGGCGACCCGCGCGCCGGCAGCGATCTCCTGAAATGGCGTTTGAATGTAGGTGAAGGGCTGAATCTCGCGCGTCCCCTCTTCGCCGCCGCACGCCCCACAGAGCGCAAGAATTCCGATCACCGTCCGTTTCATGGCCGACGAGTACCTGAGGCCGGTGCGTCCTGCAAACGAGGCCCGAAATCGCAACTACCGTCGAGGCATGCCTCGAGCGTGCGAGGCTTCTAGTCCCGAAGGAAGAGGTACCAGAGCACGACGAGGTTGAGCGCGAGTAGCACACAGGCGGCGCTGGCCCAGAGAACCGTGTTGGATTTCTTCTTGGGCGGCGGAGGTGGCGGCGTGGCGCGCGCACCGGAGGGCTTTCGGCGCGGACCGCTCGCGACGGTCGGCTGAGAGGGGCGCTGCGAGGTCCGGGAGGGAGGAAGTGATGCGCGCTGGACGCCCGTCGCAAGGGACATCGATCCCGTGTTGGCAGGAAACGACCCGGTGAGTTTCGCGGAGTGCTCGGTCAGCGGCGAGCGCTCCGACGAATCGAAGAGCTTGTCCATCAACATTCGCAGCTCAAAGGGCGAGACCGGCCCGCCGGTTTTGTTGATGAACGCTTCGAGCGCCTGCTGCACATGACCACAGCTCGGGAGGCGATTGGCCGGACTCTTCTGCAGGGTGCGCTGCATGATCGCGTCGAGCTCTGGCGGCACGCCCCCATCGACAGCGCGCGCCGACGGGACGGGATCTTGCACAATCGCGCGAAGCGCTTCGGCGGGCTCTTTGAATTTGTAGAGACGACGACCGGTCAGCGTCTCGTAGAGACAAACGCCAAGCGCAAACTGATCGACCCGAGGATCGAACTGCTTGCCGCGCACCTGCTCCGGCGCGAGGTAGCCGAACTTGCCCTTGATGACACCTGCGCGGGTTTGATTGTCGATGGCGCTCGTCTTCGCGATACCAAAGTCGAGGAGCTTCACGCTTCCGTCGTAGGCGATCATCACGTTGTGAGGACTCACGTCGCGATGGATGATGTTGAGCTGCCGACCGTGAACGTCCTTGGCACCGTGCACGTAGTTCAGCGCCGAGGCGATCTGCGCGAAGATGTGCGCGGCGAGGCGTCCATCGAGGAGGTCCCCCGTGCGCCGCAAGCGAACGAGGAGCTTTCGCAGGGTCACGCCGTGGACAAACTCAAGGGTCATGAACGTTTGACCCTGGTGCGTACCGAACTCGTAAACGTGACAGATGTTCGGGTGGTAGAGGCGCGTTGCGATGGCGGCTTCCGCGCGAAACATGCGGATGAACTCAGCGTCGTTTTCGCGATCGGGAAGGATCCGCTTCAGCACCCTATGGCGCGGGCGGCCGTCCGCGCTGCCTTCACGAGCGAGATAGACTTCTGCCATCCCGCCGCGAGCGATGCGTCCCAGGATGTCGAACGAGCCCCACCGAGCGAGCGCGGGGTAATGAGGAAGGTCGACGCCGCCGCCAAGGCCCGCATCGAGGGTTGTGGCGTCTTCGTCCGGCTCGTCGTCGTTGAAGGGATCGAAGTCTACCAACCTCTTGTGAGTCTAACTGAAAGAGACCCGTTCGGAAACGGGCCTCTTTTCTTCAACGGCATTTTCGGTCAGCGAGCCTCCCACACAAGCGGGTCCCTCACCGGCTGATGCAACGCGGCAAGCGGCGGAAGAACGCGGCTGGGAAGCGCGAGGGGACGCACGGCAACTCGCCGAAGGGCGGCCGGATCGCCGGTGGCAAGAACCGGGCTATTGGCCGGAATCCCGTGGGCCTGGCGATGGGCGAGCAGCGCGTCGACGGCAGTGTTCAGGCTTCGTTCCTGGTTGCGAAGAAGCTGCGCCTCGATCTGCCGGAATCGAATCTGAAGACGCTCCTTTTCGAGGTCCTCAAGCGCCGGCTCCTCGGGAATGTCTTCCGGAATGAAGGCGTAGGGCTCCTGAATCGTTGCGATCTCGTCGTGGGTAAAGCCGCTCGCGAGCATCCACCGATAGAGGGGGCCGTCCTGAACGGTCGCAAGCTGGAGGAAGTTGTCGCGGGAGGCGGTGGCCTGCACGAGGCTAAGAAGTCCGTCGTGCGCCATCAGATTCGCGGCGGCACAGATGTGGCCCTCGTCGTCGATGAACACGTTGAGCATGCCAGGGCGATCGTGATTGCGCGGAAACTCACCGGCTTCTCGGTAGGCCACGAAACGCGCGAGGTTGGTCGCACGACGTTCCGCGAGCTGGCGACGAAGCTCCGCGCGGTGTTGGGCAGCGACCGGAATCGCAACAGGAACCGCGACAGGGGTCGCAACCGGAACCGCAACAGGCGCGGGAATCGCGACGGGCTGTGCGGGGCGCCATACGCCGACCCCTTGGGCAAAAGCCGGGCTGGCGGCGAAGGTGAGGAGGACAATCAGAATCGCTCGGTAGCTCATAAGGATCGAGACGAGCGGGGTTCCAAAAGGGTCTAGGGATGGAAGAGGTTTGGAATCATGGGGACCTTGGCAGTCGCGCACGAGCGCGTGCAGGACCGCCAAAACCCGTTGAAACGACTTGGGTTGGCGCGCCCGACGATTGCGCCCGGACGCTTCCGAACCGTCAGGCGAGCTGCTGACGAAACCGCGCGAGCGCTTCGGGCACGGCCGCCTCTACCACGACCCCGAGGAACCTCAGCTGAAACGCGTGGAGCGCCGGAAAGGGCAGAAGCGTGCACTCTCCATGAAGACCATCGCCCACCAGCGGGTGACCGACGTGGGCGAGATGCACGCGAATCTGGTGAGTACGCCCAGAGCGCAGCGTCGCTTCGATCCACGCATGGGCGCTTGTTCGCTCTCGCACCCGAACGTCGGTTCGCGCGGCGAGGCCGTCTTCCGCCACGGCGGGGCGGCCTTTCCGCTTCACGTAACGGAGGGGCGCATCGATGACAAAACGGTCCGCGTCCGGAACACCGTGGACGAGCGCAAGGTAGGCCTTGCGCCCACCTTTGAGCGCCTTTTGGCCTTCCGCGACCAAACTTCGCTTTCGCGCGAAGAGGAGCGCGCCGGTGGTCCCGCGGTCGAGCTGGTGCACCGCCCACACACGCCGACCGAGCTGCGCCTGAAGTTGAAACTGCACGCAGTTGGGATCCTCGAGATCACGCCCCGTCGAAGCGAGACCGGCCGGCTTGTTCACCACAAGCCAGCCGCCTTCATCGTAGAGAATCTCAAGGGGCACGTTTCAACCTACCCCGGCAGTTTGAAGGAAGCGCGAACTAGCGCCGGCAAATGCGGTGGTTCTCCGGGCGCGTTCGGAAGGGCTCGGAGTTGATGTCGGGGCAGTTGTCGCGGATGAGGTCCTTCAGCCCGTCGACCTCGTCCCACTCGAGCGCCATCGGCGTAAACACGAGCGGGATGACATCCTCCGTCGCGACCTCCGTCATCAGGTCCGCGAGCGCGCCGTTGGCCCGGTTCGTCTCCCAGAGCGACTCGAAGTTCTCTTCGTAGGCTGCGACCACGTTGGAGAAACGCGCGCCCCGGAGCATCACCATGTTCTCGAAGGTGTTGTGCTCGGCGTTGTCGGAGAGGTTGTAGCTTCCCGTCCAAAGCTCGTCGCCGTCGATGATCATCAGCTTGTGGTGCATCTGCACGGCGTAGGTGTAGTGCCAGCGATAGCTGTAGTACTTGTAGCGAACCGCAATGCCCGCCTGCCCGAGCTCGTAGCCAAACATGAAGCCGCGGTCGTAGCAGCGGCGCGTCTGACTCGCGGTGTTCGCGTTCGCGAGACACTCGTCCAGGTTTTCGAGCTGGCGGTTGTGGTACCAGTCGCTGATCCACTCCTGCCCGTCGAGGTACACGCGAATGTCCATGTCGGGATTCGCGGCGGCCTTCGCGAGAAGCGCCTCGGAGACCGGCCGACTGCGGAGGTGACCCGAAGCAACGTGAATCGAGGTCTCCGCGCGCTCGATGGCGTCGACCAGCGCATCCGAAACCGTGTTGCCCCAGTTGATGCGGAACGTGTCGCTCCCCTCGGAGACGTTGAAGTTGTCGCTCGTCATGTAGACGTGAACGTCCGGGTCCTGATCGATCGTCGCCGGATCGATGATGTTGGTGGCCAGCTCATAGGGCAGGGTCTCGTCGTAGACGAAGTCTCGGCTGTGGTTCCAGAGGTGATCGAACTCGCGCTGGAAGGCGTTGCAAAGCTCGCTCACGCCAGTGAGGAAGAGCGTGTTCTCGTCGTAGCGCGTCGCGCCACCGTTGCTCCAGTTGCCGCTGCCGCTCGCAAGGGTGCAGGTGTCCGCGCGGGAGGCGTCGTCGCGCGGGCCGTCCACGATGACAAACTTGTGGTGCATGATCTTGTTGACCCAGCGCACGTTGATGCCCATGCGCTCGAGACGCGCGGAGCGGCTGTTTTCGAACGCGTCGCCGTCCTTGCGCCGATCCGCGTTCGCCGTCTCGAAGATCACGCGGACCGCGATGCCGCGATCCACCGCCCGCTCGACCGCGTCGTACACCGAGCCGAGAGACCAGCTGTACATTGCGATGTCGAGGGAGTGCTCGGCGCCGTCCATGAGCTCGATGGCCCGCGCGGCATGGCTCGTCGCGAAGGGCTGCGGCGAGAAAATCGCGGAGGCGTCGTCCGAACCGACGGCGCCAAAACCGTTGTCCAACCCCCACTGAAAGATCGCTTCGAGAGCGCTGTTGCCGACGAAGGAAACCGCGTCGAGCTCCGCAACGTTGCGAAAGGTCACGTCGTCGGCGGTGTCGAGAAGTCCGTCGTCGCCCGAGCGATACTCGATGATGTTTCCAGCGGCGCGTCGATCGAGGCCGACGTCGTCGTCGAGAACCTCGAAGGTCACGCTGCGATCGTTCACGACCGCGAGGATGGTGGCTTCGCGATCGCTCACCTCCGGATCGGGCGCGCTTCCGTAGCCCTGGGCGATGGCAAACTCGAGAAGCTTGGCGAGCGCGGAAGGACCGACGTACGAAATCGCGTCGACCTCGTCGATGGTCTGATAGTCGACGTCGTCCGCGGTGCCTTCGATCGCATCCGTTCCGTTGCGATAGCGGATGATTCCTTCGGCGGCGCGACGGTCGAGACCTGCGTCGTCGTCGAGCATCCCCAGGGTCACTTCCCGGTCGTTGACGGCCGCAAGAACGGCGGCCTCCTCAGGGGATCCTTCCTGAACGAAACGCTCCCCGCCGATGGTTTCACCCGGGAGCTCTCCCCCGTTGGTGCACGCGAGGAGCAAGGACATCACGACGGTAACTTTACGCACGCTCATACCTTCCGATCTGGCAATGAGAGGCGCGGGGTCAGTTCTGTGAATTCTCCGGATTGGGGTGTGCGTCACCCCGACAGCGTACGTAGCTCCGGACCGCGAGTGGAGTGGATTGTACGCAGGTAGGCTGATGTAGGCCCCCGTCCGACGTGAGGGGTCTCACCGGCGTGCATGTCCCCGGCCAAAAAAACCGAATACGCCAATCATTTCGAACACCTATGAGACGCCGCCTCGGCGCATTGCTTTTGGCGTTGCCGGTGATTCGCTCTTTCGTTCGTTATTTCAAACAGTTAGCGGAGCGGTGAGAAATGCGGCGGCCTTGCTGCACTTCGCCGCATGAGTTGTGGTTTGGCCCCGCCGCTTTATGGTGGCCGCCGCGCCCTCGTGCGCAGGAGGTTTCATGGCCAGTGGTTCTCAGCGGCGACCGCCGCCTCGACGGCGGGTAGTCACCCCGCCGAGCGGCTTTGCCAAGCTGCTCTCTCGTATTGGGCTCGTGCTCGTCTTGATGATGGTCGCCACCCTCGTGCATTCCATTGGTGGGACGAACGCGTTCACGCCGCCGGGGTACGAGGGTTACGTCTACCACCAGCCCCTCGCGATCGGACAACGTGAGTTCATGGAAACACAGCGTGGACCGACCTCCACCGGCTGGCGCTGGCGACAGTACGCGACGAACATCGACATGCGCGTGAACACGTACTCCGAGCAGATGCAGATCTTCTCGAACGACAACCTTGAGGTCAGCTTCGAGGCGCACGCGATCGTTCGCCTGAAGCAAGGCTCGGTGCGCGAGGTCGTCGAGCGCTACAGCGCGGAAGACTGGTACACGAACAACGTGCGGCGTCCCTACCGTACGGCGGTTCGCGAGATCGTTCGCCAGCAGAACGCCTTCGACATCAAGGACAACAGCGAGGGGATCGCGCGGGAGATCCTCCAGCGTCTTCGCGGCGAGTACGAAGACACGCCCTTTGAGTTTCTCTCGATGTCGATCGGCAACATCAACTACCCGTCGTCGGTCGAGGAGCGCGTCGTGGCCAACCTCGCCGCGGAGCAGCGCCGTCAGCGGATGGAGGTTCAGCAGCAAATCGCCGAAGCGCAGGCCTCGATTCGTGAGATTCGCGCGCAGGGTGAGTCGGAGGCCCAGCACATTCAGCAGGCGACGTTGACGCCTCTTTTTGTGCAGCACGAGGCTGCGGAGCTCTATCGTCGGCTCTCGGACGAGGAAGACGACGAGGACGGGGTCGCGCAAGCGCGCGTCGTTCTCGTGGTCCCAACCCAGGCCGATCGCGCTGGTGTACCTCGCATCTACGAAGGAGGTGGACGATGAAACGGCTGCTTCCGCTTATGGTGCTCGCCGTCGCCTGCACCAACCAGACCACCCCGGAGGGCATGGAGGGGTACATTTATCATGAGCCCCTCATCTTCGGCAGCGCGTACTTCGCCGGCTCCCAGACCGGTCCGACCTCGACCGGTGTTGTCTGGCGGCAGTTCCTCCAGAACGTCGATGTGCGTCCGAAGAACTACACCGAGGAGTTTCACATCCTCAGCCGCGACAACCTCAACGTTGGTTTCGAGGCGCACGCGCGAATCAGCATTCGCGCGGACTCAATTCGCCGCCTGATCGAACGCTACGGCTCGGGCACGACGCGCGGCGAAGGCTCCTGGCCGGAATGGTACGAGCGCGCCGTGCGTCAGCCCTACCGAACCGCGGTTCGCGATGTGGTGCACGGCTACGACGCATACGACATTCAGGCGCAGACCGAGGCGATCGGTGGGCAGATCCTCGCACGGCTCCAGGAGCGCTACGCGGATACGCCGATTCAGTTCGAAACGATGAGCATCGGCAACCTCGCGTACCCCGCCGCGATCAACGCGGAGATTCAGCGAAAGCTCGCCGCGGAGCAGGACCTCGAGCGCATGGAGCGCGAACGCCAAATCGCCGAGCAGGAAGCGGCGATCATGGTGACGACGGCGCGCGGTCGAGCCGCGGCCCAGCGCATCGTCAACGACACCCTGACGCCTCTCTACGTGCAGCACGAGATGCTCGAGGGCTTCGCCAATCTCTCGCGAAGCTCGCGCGTCACGATCGTGGCGGCGCCGACAGGGGATGGCGGGAGCGCCCCCGTGTTGCTCGGCCTCGGCCAGTAAACGCATCACGACGAGGAAAGAGGGACGCTTCGGCGTCCCTTTTTCGTTTTGGGGAGCGCGTTCAGCTCGAGGAACCGCGCCTCACGAGTCCCGTCCCCCACGCCGCGCCGTAGATCGCGAGGGGCACCAGCATCCCGGGCAAGAGCTTGTAGACCGCGTCGCTGCTCCACACTGAGACCACCACCAGCCCGCCGAGCATCATCGCGAGAGCGACGAAACGAGGAACGCGCCCGCCCGCCAGGCGAACGATCAGCACCGGACCGAGCGTCGCGCCAAGCGCCGACCACGCGTTGAGCACCAGCGCGAAGACTCCTTCGTCCGCCGTCAGCGCAAAGACGAGGGCCACCGCCGCGACAACGAGCGTCGCAACCTTCGAGGCGAGGTAGGAGTTTCGCCAGCGCGGCGCGATGTCTTGCGTCACTGCGGCCGAGCACGCGAGAAGCTGCGAGTCCGCGGTGGACATCGTCGCGGCGAATAGACCCGCAAGACAAACGCCCACGAGAAACTCCGGAAGAAGCCGCGTCGCAAGCTCGGGCAACGCCAGCTCCGCGGCGGCGACTGTCTGTGCATCTGCGAGAGCCTGAAGGTCAGGAATGATCGCTCGCGCGTAGAGACCGACGAGAACGACCGCAACGCTGAACGGAACGAACCAGAGCATGTAGACAAAACGCGCGCGGCCAATGTTCTCGGGGGCGTCGATCGCCATCGTGCGCACGAGAATATGCGGCTGTCCGATCGCACCGAGACCCGCGAAGACCCAGCCTAGAAAGTACAGCGCAAGTCCGTAGGTGAGATCCTCCGGCGCCCACTGCACGAGGGTCGGGTCCAGCGCGTGAAGCTGCGCCGGGAGTTCGCTGAGGGGCACCACGTTCATCGCAGCCACGACGAGCGCCACGATCGCGACGAGCATCACGATGGACTGCGCGGCGTCGGTCCAAATGCTCGCGCGCACACCTCCCGAAAACGAATACGCAACCACGATCGCCGCACCGAGAAGCGCGCCGACGCTCATCGGCCAATCGAAGAGGCTGTGGAGGGCGGTGCTTCCCGCGTTGAGCTGCGCGGCGGCGTAGCCCGCGAGAAAGAAGAGAGTGATCAGCCCCGCCACCGCCGCCACGACTCGGTCGATGGTGCCGTCGTTGTCCGCCGCGATCAGCGCGGGAACCGACGCGACCTGCACTTGTTCCGAGCGCTCGCGAACGCGGCGGTGGGCCTTCAGCCACAGAAGCAGGTCGCCCGTGAGCCACCCGGCCTGAAGCCACACGGCCTTGAGCCCTTCTTCGTAGGCAAAGCCGATGAGGCCGATGAACATGAAGCCGCTGTTGTTCGTCGCGACCGACGAAAGCGCAGCGAGCCAGGGGTGCACGCTCCGGCTCGCGACGAGGTAGTCCTCGGTTGTGTCCTGGCGCTTTCGCAGCGAGGCGACGCCGACCGCCGTAAAGGCGCCGAGAAACACGAGAAACGTGACCACCACCATGAGCGCGGCACGTTAGACCACATCACCTGCACGCCGCCAGCGCTGCTCAGTCGACCTCGCTCGCCCAAAGGCGGTTCTCGCTCGGACGGAAGGTGAGCGCGCGACGCTCGATCGCACTCAGTCCAATCAGTCCGTGAATGTCCCCGCCGAGGGCGCGCACGACCTCTTCGAACAGCGGAAAACGTGGCGCCCGCAACACGGGAACACGCCGCGCCCCTTCGTCCCCAAGCTGGAGCGACACACTTCCAAGAAAGAGGTCGAGCGGCTCGCCGGCGGCGTCGGTTGTCCGCACCGGAACGTCGCCGGGCTGCCCCTCCTCCCCGAGCCAGAGCGTATGCGCCGCGCCGGTGTCGAGGAGAAAGCGGAGCGACTGGCCATCCACCTCCACCCGCAGAATCACGTGCCCAACGACGTCCTCGAAGTCCATCACGGTCGCATCCACCGCAAAGGCGTCCACAGTTTCGGAGGAGACCCGCGCGATGCGGGCCGAACGAAGATCGAGAATGCTCGGTCCCGCGAGAAGTTCCTCCGCGCCGAGCGTCCCGAGAACCGCCGCGCCCCCCGAGGTTTCGTCGAGCGCCGTGGTTCGTCCGGGAATCCGCCGCGTGCGACAGCCGATCGCGAGGTCGGCGACATCCGGCACGAAGTTCTCGCCGGTGTCGAGATCCAAAAACGATAGCGAGCTTCCTGTGTCGAGCAGGAACGGGACGTCTTCGCCGTCGAGCCCCACCGTCACGTACACCCGCGCCAGCGAACCTCGGTCGAAGAAGAGCTCCACCGGCGTCCGCACCGGATCGCAGCCCGCGCGAAGTGCTCTCGCGTCGAGGAAATGAAGCTGGTCGTCCGAACGCACCACCCATTCAGAGCGGCCGTCGCGATCGACATCCTCCCACTGAATCCCCACCGTGCCGAAGGGTCCCGGAAGGAGCTCCGCCTCCGCGAAAGTCCCATCGCAGTTGCCCCGCGCGAGCGAGATGCGCCCCGTGTCGACCCCGATGCGCGCGAGATCGAGGCACCCATCCCCGTCGACGTCAGCGAGGGACATGTTGTCGGTGTGGTTGTCGTGGTTCGCGAGCGTTTGAACGAGGCAGAAGCCGCCCACCTCGCGAACGCACTCGCGCTCGACCACGCCGCTGAGCCAGACCTCGGTGTTGGATGGAAAGTCGGTGATGAACTCGTTGACCTGCGCCACCAGATCCGGAAAGCCGTCGCCGTCGAGATCCCCGACCTCGTAGTCCGCCTGGTTGGGCCCCCCTTCAAGATCCATCGGCAAAGCGTCCCCCGCGACGTCCGACCAAAGACGCCCCATCGTTTGAAAGGGCTCTTCCACCGGAGTTCGACCCGCGAGGAGATCGACGCGGCCATCCTGGTCAAAGTCCGCGAGCTCGAGTTCGTGAATGCGGCAGTCGAGCTCCTCCGGGCAGGGCGCCTGGCCCGGAAGCGGTTCGCACCCTTCTCGATCGCAGCGCGCAACGATCCCGTCGGTGCCCCCGCGGTAGATCACTCCCTCGTGGGCGACCACCGGCGCGTCGAAACGATCTCCGTCCAAGGGAGTGACACGAAAGCGACGCTCTTCCTCGACGAAAACCACCGCGGTTGCAAAGACGAGGTCGACGCGCCCGTCCTCGTCCCAGTCGAGCGGTGCAAAGAGGTGGGAGGACGTGTCCCGGGGAGAACTTCGGCCGTTCGGACCCACCGCACCCCCTGGAAGGGCAACGTAGCTTCGCGCGCGAAAGGGCGCGACGGGATCCCCCCACGCGACGCCGAGCGCAACGGATCCTTCCTCGACACCGAGACGTTCCGCGCCGAGGCGACTGAGGCCCACCAGCGTGACGACGTCGTCGTAGCCATCACGGTCTAGATCATGAAGCTGAATGTGAGACGGCTCGCCGCGCCAGGGAAGAAGATCAACCCAGGGAAGCGAGCGACCAGTACCGGCATCCGCCGGAACAATCCCCGCGTCAGTTGCAGCGTCCACCGCCGCGTCGACGTCCGCCTTCGGCGAGGAGCACGCCGTGAAAACCAAGAGAAGCGCACAAACGGACCGATAAGACATCGTTTCTTGCTAGCTCGCCTTCAAAGACCTCGCGCGTTAAGCCCTGTTAAATCAGGCGCTCTGGCGAACGGTCGCGGTGAGCTGGTACCCGTCGGGGCCGGTGACGAGCACCTCCGAAAGACCCGCCTTTCGAAGCTCGTGAATCGCGGTCCGAACCCGGCGATGCGCGGAGCGTGGATCGGCGTGCTCCCCCGGCCACGCCTCGGCAAAGAGGGCCTCCCACGACCACCCCCGAGACGTATCGACAAGGCAGCGTACGATCCGCCTCAGATGATGCCGGCGCGCCAGCGAGTACCGAGGACCACGGTTCACACGAAAGGCGGTCGCGTTTCCTTCAACACGCACGATCGGAGCGTCCGCAAGGTGCGCGTCGAGGGGCGGATAGAGCAGCCCGAGCGCCATGCGTACATCCGTCGAGGGGACGGTCCGATCGATCGCGTCCAGCGCATTGAGGACCTCGGCAGCGTCGCTCGGAACCCGCGGAATGAGGGCGAGCACCTCCACCGCCAGCATCCGAAAGGAACGGGTGTGCGCCGCGCGAGCGAGAACCTCGCGCGCCTCGACGGGATCTCGCCCTTCAAGGATTGTCGCCTGGAGCGCGAGGAGGAGGCCACGCATCGTGGCGCCTTCGAAGTGGGTGAGAAGTGAAAGACCGCGCGCAATGACGTCGCCCGCCTTTGGCAGCGCGTCCGTTCGAACAAAGTAGTGCGCGAGGCAGTAGTGCCCAGCGGCCTGGTGTCGCGGATGGTTCAGCTCGCCGAGGCGCGCGATCGCGCTCTCGAGAAGTTCGCGCCCGGCCTCGAGCGCTCCGTCCTCAAGAAGAAGCCAACCTTCGTAAAGATCCGACCCCCCGAGCGCGACCGCGTAGGAAGCCTCCACCGCAAAACGGCGCGCGGCGTCGTACTGCGCCTTCGCAAGGTCGAGGGCGCCGAGCTCATGATGACCAAACCCGAGCAGCAAGGACGCGTCCGCGGCGCGAAACGAATCGCCCTGCTCGACAAAGAGCGCGACCGCTCGCTCCGCGCGAGCCAGATGCTCCGCTCGCTGCCCTTGCTGCGACGCCAACGAGGCCCGCGCGAGCTCCACGGCGGCGAGGCAATGGCGATCCTCTTGCTCGGTGGACTGCTGATGCGCTTCGCGGAGAACCTCGGACGCATCCTCAAACGCACCCATCTGCGCCAGGATGCGCGCACGAACCACTTGGTCCTCCATCGAAGGCGCGGGCTTCGCAATCCCATCGAGCTCGGTGAGGGCCTGTTGAAACTGTCCGGCCTGAAGCGCTTCCCGAACTTTGCGGTGGCGTTCGGTCCCGCCCTCCTCTGCGCGCAGACTCCCCTGAAGCGCGCCCAGAACCTTGAGCCGCTCCGCGCGGGAGAGCGCGAGAAGCTCCTCGAGGTGAGACCACGTCGTCACCGAGTCATTGAAGGCCCGCGCGCCCATGCGCGCAAGGGTCCTTTCCCGCGCGCGCGTTCCGTTTCATGCTCCTCCCATGTTCACCGGCATCACCCGCGGGCTCTTTGCCGTCACGCAGGTCGAGCGCGCCCCAGACCTACTTCGCTTTGTTGTCGATCTGGCGGCCTACGGCGAGGGCCTTGAGCTCGGGGCAAGCGTCAGCATCGACGGCGTCTGCCAGACCGTCGTGGCTGTTGACGAGTCGCGCATCACCTTCGAAGCGATTCGGGAAACCCTTGCGAAGACGACGCTGGGATCGCTCGAAGTCGGAACCAAGGTGAGCGTCGAGAGGAGCGCGCGCGTCGGTGATGAGGTCGGCGGCCACGATGTGTCGGGTCACGTCACCGGCACGGGAACGCTCGGACACCGAGAGACCAAGGGGCACGACGTTTCCCTGCGCATCGACGTTCCGAAGGCGTGGATGAAGTACATCCTGCACAAAGGGTTCGTCGCCCTCGACGGGTCGAGCCTGACCGTGGGGGAACGAGACGACGGCGGCT
>JBCDAA010000045.1:0-33141 GCA_039186435.1 Myxococcota bacterium
GCGTGGGCCGTAGGGCTCGATGACACCCCATCCCGTGATCCGTGTACCAGGATCGATCCCGAGGATTCGCATGCATGTCCATAGACGTTGGTCGCGCGAAATTCCAGCGGGGCCTGCGCGGAGGGGTGCAAAGATAATGGCCAACCTGTTTTATTGACATGCCAGTCCGTTGAGCGCGCTGGCCTTGGTTGCGGACTCAACCGGCGGTTGGCGCTCAAATAAAGTCATCAAACAGGCGGACTGCGATTGCTCGGGGCAACCTAGGCAGCTGCCAGTCGGGCGATGTCAATAAAACAGGTGGGCTGTGATTGCCCGTCCGGCGGCTGGCAGTCGGGCGATGTCAATAAAATAGGTGGGCTACGATTGGTTTGAGCAGGTGGGCTACGATTGGTTTGAGCAGTGAGAACCGCGCCCAAAAGCCCTTCAAAAACCGGGCTCGGGGAACTTTCGCCGGATCCTTTACTCTGAAGGACCGTGGAAGGTGGCCCGCTCCGGCCTCGTGTTTGGCCCTACCTCCTGCTTCTCGTGGGCGGGATCGGTGCGGGCGCGTGGCTCCTCCTCCAGCACGGCTCCCGAGTGGACCGCGTGGTCGTGGCCGCGCACGGCTGCTCGACGGCGTGTGCGGAGAACGTTTCTCGCCGCGTGGTGTTTCTTCTCAACCGCCATGGCTTCGACGCAAGCGTGGCGACTCGCGACCACGACGCCATTCACGTGATCAACGTGACCATCGATGGGGAGGAGCGAACGCCTCTGGTGAGCGGCGCCCACGCGCTTCGACTCACGGTGCGCCTTGCCGTCGAAAGCGAAGGTCAGTCTCAATACGAAGGCAGCGTCAGCCTCGTTCGCGAGACCCACGAAGCCGACCGTGCACGCCTCGAAGCCGGTCTGGCAGGTGTCGATGCGCTGGCGCCGGACGCGATCGCCGCCCTCGTCACCAGCCCGCCGGTCGAACGCTTTCTGACCGACGCGGTCTCGCCGCATACGTTGCAGCGCTTCGAGACGCTCGACCAAACGCGCCAGGACGTCCGCGTTCGCGCGGAGGGCGCGCGACGTTTCGAAGAGCTCTGTGATCAGGTGGCCCGCGAGGTTAACGCCCCCGAGCCCGCGAACGTGCACTGTCTGACCGAGCGATGCGGCAACGAGTACCTCGTCGGCGTGTTTCCCGAAGGCGACCGCGCCCTTCTTCGCGTGGAAACCGCTGCGCCGGTCTTTCCGGTCGGCAACGCCTCCAACGTCCAGCGAAGCGAAGTTCCCGAGCGCTTCGTCGTTGCGCACATCGACGGTACCCGAGAGACCGTGCTCGAGACCCGCAACCTCTTCAGCTCCGCGTCCCTCGATGAGACCGGGCGCTACGTCGCCTACGTCGAAATCGCGGCGGGCGGCGAGGCGGTGCTCGTTCGTTTCGACCTCGAGACCGGCGAGCGCCAGGTCGTTCGCGCAGCGCGTCCACCGGCGCGCCTTTTCTTTCCGGCGATCAGCCCGGGCGGTGAGTGGGTCGCGGTCTTTCATCGACCCTATCGCGGTGGCGAAGAACGCCTCTACGTCATGTCCGCGGATGGAGCGTCCCGCTGGGAGCCTGCAAGCTACGGCGTTCAAGCGCGGTGGCTTCGCTGGCAAAACGAAGTGCTTCTCGCGGTCACGGTCGCGGGCGAAAACACGGTCCGAAGCGAAGAGCCGACCGAGGACCGCGATCCTGGGATTGACGAGTCTGAAATCGACGAAGACCTCCTCGATCATCTGCGGCCGAGCGGTCGTCCGGTCGATGAAACGCTCCCCCCCCTCACGCACGTCACGCTCGTGCGACCCACCCCGAGGGGTGGAGAGGTCGTCACGCGCATCGGTGGACACGAACGCGACGTCGGAACGGTGGCGGGCGTCCAGGACGGCGCGCTGGTCGCGACATCGATCAGCCGCGAGCATGGCTGCGCGCTCGCCCGGTGGGACGGCGAGGCGCTCACATTTGTACCCCTCGAAACCTGCGTTTCCTATCCGACCTTGGGGCGGGACGGCATCTACGCGGACGCTGCGACCATTCGCGACGGGGATGCCGCGACGACCGACGACGAAATTGTTCGCGTGAACCTGGCGACCGGGGGGCTCGAGACGCTCACGGCAAACGGTCTTCGTGACCGCTGGGTAGCGACAGCGCCGGTCGGGTCGCAGACGCGCATCTTCTTCGAGCGGATTCCGGAGCGCCGCTACGCTCGGCATCCAGCGGCTGCGGTGTGCTGGGCGGATGTTCCCCCTCTTGACAACACCCCCTAAGCGTCGGGAGATCCTGGGCGAAGCGCCGTATAACGGCGACACAGGAGGAGCCCATGAGTGATCTCGTCGACATCCTTGAGCCCGCGAAATCGGGGCGCGCGAAGTGCCGATCGACCGGTGATAAGATCGCCAAAGGGGAGCTGCGTTTCGGCGAGGCGTTCGTCAACACCTTCAGCAGCAGCGGGAGCATTTCCTACCGTTGGTACAAGCTCCTTCCCGCGGCGAAGAAGTTTCCGGCGCGTTTGAAGAAGGTGCTCGAAACCTTTGACGGCGACGTTCCCGATCGCGCGGAAATCGACAAGGTGATCGCCGCGGGAATGAAGAAGGAAGGGGAAAAGCCGACGGGCTATCCCTACGCGAACCGTGCGCCCACCGGCCGCGCGTCGTGCATCGTGTGCGGCGAGAAGATTCCCAAAGGGAGCATTCGCATCGCCGTCGAGCGCGAGATCGACACCGGCAGCTTCGTCCGCAAAGGGCCCGGCTATATGCTCCCGTCGAGCGTGAAGCAGTACTGTGAAGACGAGGGCCTCGACTACGCGGATTTCGTGCAGCAGATCAAAGACAACACGGTCGACAGCGTTATCCCCGACGATGAGATCGCAGCCGCGTTCGATTGAGCTGCACCGAGTTCGATTGAGCTGCACCGAGTTCGAGTTCGAATGACCACGTTCGAATGACCGTTCGCTCTTTGGTTGCACTGACGCCCGTGCGATAGTCCGCCCGTGGCAGGCGGCGCACCGATGGAAGGCAGCGGAGCCGAAGAGGCGCCCGATGGGAAACTCACTTCCTATCAGCGGCGCCTTTTCGTGTTTCTGAGCGTCGCAACATTCTTCGAGGGCTACGACTTCATGGCCCTCACGCAGATCTTGCCGAACCTTCGGCAGGAGCTCGCCCTTCCGCCGGAGGCGTCCGGCTACCTCGTTGGCTTCATCAACGGCGGCACCATGGCCGCCTTCTGGCTGGTCCGCCGCGCGGATGTCTGGGGCCGCGCGCGCACCCTCACGCTCACCATCGTTGGCTATACGCTCTTCACCTTCGCGTCCGGGCTTGCGCCCGACGTCTACACGTTTGCGATCATGCAGTTCATCGCGCGGATCTTCCTGCTCGGCGAGTGGGCGATCAGCATGATGATCGCGGCCGAAGAGTTTCCCGCGAGCCGCCGCGGCATGGTGATCGGCGTGATCCAGGCATGCTCGAGTCTGGGCTCGATCCTCTGCGCGGGCGTGGTGCCGTTGCTTTTGAAGACTTCCTACGGATGGCGCTCGGTGTACTTCGTGGGCGTTCTTCCCCTCATCGTGCTCGCGGTCGCGCGGCGGAACCTCCGGGAGACGCGTCGCTTTGAAGCGGTGAAGCACGAAGAGACAAAAAGCATCATGGCGATTTGGAAGTCGCCGCACCGCGGTCGCATGCTCGCCCTCGCGGTGATCTGGTTTGTCGCCTACATCCCTGCGCAGAACGCGGTCGCCTTCTGGAAGGAGTTTGCGACGGGCGAGCGCGGTCTCACCGATGGTGAGGTCGGTCTTGCGATCACGATTGCGGCGGTTGGTTCGATGCCCTTTGTCTTTGCGTCCGGAAAGCTCATCGATGTGCTTGGACGCCGCCGGGGCGCCGCGGTGATCTTTGGCATCGGCGGCGTGGGGGTCGTGGCCTGCTATACGGTGAGCGGGTTTTGGCCGCTGACCATCGCGCTCATGAGCGGCATCTTCGCGGCGAGCGCATATCTTCCGGTGCTCAACGCCTATTCGACGGAGCTCTTTCCCACCAAGGCCCGCGGAATGGCCTACGCCTGGTCCAACAATCTTCTCGGGCGGTGGGGCTACATCCTCTCGCCCTTTGTCGTCGGCTACCTCGTGGCGGAAACCGGCGCGTTTGGGCCAGTCGTAGCAGCCACCGGCGTCTTTAACATCCTCGCGATCATCCTCGTGTTTCGACTGCTGCCCGAAACGACGGGTCGCGAGCTCGAGGACACCGCATCGATGGGCGATGACGAGCCGGCTACGTTCTAGCGTTCACTACGGTTTCGCTTTGGCCAGCGACGTAAGCCCGGCGGCGAGGGTGTCCGCGTCAAGGGTTCCTGCTTGCTCCAAAAGGCCCAAGAAGTCCCACTGATTCCACGCCTCGCAGATTTGGTTGTTTTCGATCCGCGCGAGGCATCCGCCAAGGACCGTTCCTTCCCGCTCGCCGACGGAGAAGAAAAGGGTGCCGCGCATGAAGACCCGATCTCCGTCTTCGATGACGTCGTCGACCTGCACGCGTACGTGGTCGAACGCTTCGAGCATCAGCTGTCGAAACTGTACGAAGCCCTCGCGGCCGATGTTCTTGCCGTGAGGCAGCCCATGAACGTGACAGTCTTCGCTGACAAGTTCGTAGACGGCGCTCTTGCTCGTTTTGGCATCTTCGGCGTGCCAAACCCGATCAAAGAAACGTTCGAGCCATTCACGATGGGACATTGAAACCTCCAGGTTTCATGACAGTAGTCGAAGTTGTTTTTCTCGGGGAGAGATCTCGGTGCTGATTCTGAGCACATCAGTGCGCGCCGCAGCCTTTCCGGCCCGCTGCATCGTGCGTGTTAGCTTGTTCCTCATGCGTTTTGGTGGGTTCCTTCGTTCGCTTTTGGTGTGTGCGCTCCTCGTGGGTTGCGGTGACGACGATGCAGGCGTGGACGCTGGCGGAGGTCGCGATGCCGGCGGAGGCGGTGATGCCAGCGGAGGCAGTGACACCGGCTCCATCGATGCTGCCACCGGCGACAGCGCGATCGAGGAAGACGCGGGCTCGGGCGTACCCCTCGTGCCGACCCTTCCCGAGGTCGCGGGCGACTGCCCAGACTTCACCCAAGACCGCATCGAGGTCATGGGCCTCCCCATCAACGTCCTCGGCGGAGGCGGCACCGACCGCGGTCCTTTGGTAATCACCTGGCACGGCACCGGAGGCTCCGGCGCGACCTCCGTGGCGCAGCTCACCGGCCCCGTACGAGATGCGATTCTCGCCGAAGGGGGCATGATCCTCGCGCCGAGCGACGACGGAACGGAGCGCGGCGGCTTCTCGCCGAACGGCGTCTGGTACGAAACGTCCGACCTCGCCGTCGCCGATCAGCTCGTCGCGTGCGCGGTTCGAGATCGGAACATCGACCCCACGCGGATCTACGTCACGGGCTGCAGCGCCGGCGGCATCATGGGTGCGGTCATGACGGTCCAGCGCGCGGACTACGTTGCGGCCGCTTTTCTCAACTCCGGCGGACTCCTTTTTCGAATGCCCATTCGATCCGACTGGGCGCCCTCCGTTCTCACCATGCACGGCGGAGCCGGCGACGTCGTTGTCGTGAACTTCCAGTCGCTGAGCAACACCATGACCCAAGCGGTCTCCGTCGCCGGTGGAACCGCCATCGACTGCAACCACCTCTCCGGTCACTGCCGCGCGCCCAACGACCTTCGCGCGAGCGGCTGGGAGTTCGTAAGCGCCCAGCGCTACGGCGAACCCTCACCCTTCGCCGCCGGCCCCGGCCCCGACTTCCCCGACTACTGCGAGCTTCGCTAGCGGCCCTGGCCGGGCAGTCGTCCCAACGGACGAAAGCGAAGAACTCCGTCCCTTCTCAACTCCCGCCGGCCGCCGAACCCAAGCGCAGCCCGCAGCCCCCAGCCCGCAGCGCGCAGCCCGCAGCGCCTCTACCTGCGAAGCGTCAACGCTGCGAAGCAGCGGAGGCGAGTCGCAAAGCGAGACAACGACACTGCGAAGCAGTGGCGGTGCATCGCCGGGCAGTGACCAAACTCCGCTTCGGGAACTCTCAGCCCGCGACCCGAAACGGAACACAAAACCTGAAGGGAGGGAGCGGGGCGGGGGGTGACCGACTGTCTGGCCAGCGTCGCGACGAGCAGAGCTCGTCCGCGTTGCGCAGCCGAAGCGAAGCGAAGGCTCCAGTAGGAGGGAACCCCCCGCCCCGCTCCCGACCGGCTGTTCAAGAACGGAACCGAACCCGAACCCGAACCCGAACCGAACCGAACCAAACCAAACCAAACCAAACCAAACCAAACCAAACCAAACCCGAATCGATCCCCCAGAACTCAAAGAACCCAGCGCGTCACAATCTCGCTCAGCACCTGCGTCCCCCACCGATGCCCATCCACCGGGATGCGCTCGTCGTGCGCATGAAAAAGATCCGCGTACCGAAGGTCCGCTGGAAGCTTCAGCGGCGCAAACCCCACCCACTTCACCCCGATTTTCGCAAAGCCCTTCGCGTCGGTGAACCCCGGCAGCATGTACGGCACGACCGGACACCCCGGCGCCGCCTCGCCCATCACGCGTTCGATCACGCGATAGAGATCCCCCTTCCACGGCTGCGTTTCCACCGCGTCCATCGCGTGGGTGACCTCCAGGTCGACCTCGTCGCCGAGAATCTCACGGAGCTCTCCCAGAAAGCTCGCTTCGCTTTGCCCGGGAAGAATGCGCCCGTCGATTTCTACCGACGCCGAACCCGGGATGACGTTCACGCTTTGCCCAGATCGAAACACCGTCGGGCTCGCCGTGTTGCTCAGCATCGCCATCAACCCCATGCGCGCCGTCGGATCTGGAAGGCGGCTGACGATCTGCCGAAGTAGCGACGGCTGCTGCAAGAGCTGGCGCGCGGACATGCGGAGGCCCGGTACGGAAGGCGCGATCGCGTCGAGAAGATGCTCAAGAAACGCCTCCACGACCGGCGTTCGGTGGACGGGGAGCGCATCCGGCGTGAGCTTTGCGACGCGCTCCGCCAAACGAAGCACCGCGGAGTCGCCCCTTGGCATCGAGCCATGCCCGGGGGGTCCCTGCAGCGTTGCCTTGAGCCAGCAGACGCCCTTCTCCGCGACCTGCACCGGGTAAAACGTCTTGCCGCCAAGGTGCAGGCTGAAGCCACCGCCCTCGCCGAGGGCGTACTCCGCGCGAACAAGGTCGGGGTGCTCCTCGCAAAGCCAGAGCGAACCCGCGCGGCATCCCTGCTCCTCGTCGGCTACGGCGGCAAAGACCAGGTCGCGCTTCGGCACGACCTTTTCGCGCGCGAGACGCGTGATCACCGCCAGACTCATCGCGACGTGGTTCTTCATGTCGACCGCGCCGCGTCCGTAAAGACAGCCGTCGTCGATCACTCCGTCGAAGGGCGGATGCGTCCATTTCGAGGGCTCCACCGGCACGACGTCGAGGTGGCCTGTCAGCAGCAGTGGCGGTCCCTCGCCCCGGCCTTTGAGGCGCGCGACCACGTTCGTGCGTTTGTCCGACGAAGTCAGCACCACCGGATCGAGACCGGCTTCCTGAAGCTCCTGTGCGACCAGTTCTGCAGCGGCACGCTCATCGCCCGGCGGATTCACACTCGGGATTTGCAGAAGACGCGTCAGGAGATCGAGCGATCGGTCAGCAAGTTCCGTGTCGGCGATGTTCATCGCGGCGAGGATAGCGCCTTGCGGCCGGCCCGCGCGCCGGTGATTCTCCAAGGACTGTGCGCCCGCGTTGTCTCATGGAGGAAGGATCCGCGTGATGCGGGCCGCGTCAGACGAGCTCGATCGAGAGAAAGCGATACCGGTCGCGATCGCGCTGACGCTGGTGCTCTCGCTCGGCGCGCATCTGGTGATCTACCTCTTTCTCGAGCCCGTGTTCGTCACGTTGATCGAGCGGCCTGCGGGTGACGCGGACGGGGTCGCGTATTTCGATGTCGTCGGGGATGGGGAGGAGTCCGGCGAACCCGGGGACGCGCTCGAAGACCAAGCCGAGATGCCCGAAAGCGCGCCAGTGCCAGCCGCGCCAACCCCGCCCCGTCGCCGCGCGGCGCCAGTGCCCGAACGAGTGGATCCGCCCGAGGAGGTCGACGCGCCTGAGGCGATCGCCGTCCCTGCGGAAGATCCGGAGGTTGCCGAGACGGAGGAGGAAGCGGCTGCCCCGAGCGAATCGACGATGGAGAGCGACGTTCCGAACCCGACGGAGCTGGCGAACCGTTTGTTGATCGAGCAGTTGACCGGTCACTCGCGTGGCCCCGGTGGCGCAGGAGGTGGCGCCGGCACGGGCACGGGAGCAGGCGCCGGTGGTTTCGGTTGCAGCGATCCGATCGCGGGAACTTGGCGCGCGCGTCGCTACAATCCGGGACGGCAAAGTCACGCCGTGTTCACGCTGCGGATCGCGCGCGACGGGGAACGCCTCACCGGCCAGATCATCAACCGCGCGTGGAACGGTGGACGCAGTCAGCGCAGCCCGCCCTACTGCAGTCCCGGGGTGTGGAGTCACACGGTGACCATGCCGGCGCGCGGCCGCATCAACGGCACGAACTTTCGCTTCGACGGTCTTTCCCATCGCCGAACCAGCCACTGCGTCGACTTCGGGATGTGGTCCTACAACCTCGACCACTTCACCGGGACCCTTCAGAACGATACCCTCCGCGTCGTCAACAACGACGGCGGCTGGGAAATCAACGCGCCCTATACCTTCCGTCGTGTGGACTGCGGCGGCTGACCGCTCGCCGAGGGACGAGATGCAACGGTACATTTCGAGAGCAGGGCTAACGCCACCCAGGGCGATGCGTAAGCCGGTTATGCAGACAGGATCGAGCTTTTCATCGCCCGTTTCGCGGCTTTTCGTCGCTCTTTTTCTCATCGCCTGCGGGAGCGAGCGTTCGACCGCCACCGCGGAGGAAGCTCCCGAGCAGCCCGCCGAAGCCGCCGGCGCCGAGGCCATGGTCGAACCCGCCGCCCGGGCGGAGGCCGCAGAGCCCGCACCGGAGACCCCGGAACCCGAAGCCGGGCCGCCGAGCAGCGAAGGCTGGAATTCGGTGGTGGCGACCTACGTCACGGACGACGGAGGCTTTCGCTACGCTGCGCTTCGCGAACACGACGAGCATAAGGCGCTCCTTGCGAGCTACGTCGCGGAGATCGGTGCCGCATCGGACGACGAGTGGGAGCGCGATGCGGCGCTCGCGTTCTACATCAACGCGTACAATGCCCTGACCGTGTCGTCGGTGCTCGAGCTTTGGCCGGTGGAGAGCGTGATGCAGGAAGACGGCTTCTTCGACGGCCGCAAGCACATGGTGGCCGGCGCCGAGATGACGCTGAACGATCTCGAGAACACGATCATTCGTGGCGAGCGTTTTGCGGAACCGCGCATCCACTTCGCGGTGAACTGCGCCAGCGTCGGGTGCCCGCCTCTTCAAAACGAAGCCTTCACCGCCGCCAACCTCGAGGCGAAGCTCGCCGCCGCAACCCAGGCGTTCGTTCGCGCGAGCACCCGCTTCGGTCGCCGCGACGTGCAGCTCAGCCAAATCTTCGAGTGGTTCGCGGGAGACTTCGAAGCGGTCGGCGGCGTTCGCAGCTTCGTCGCCGCGCAGCTCGAAGGCGAGGAGGCCGAGCGAGTGGCCAATGAGCGAACCCGCATTCGCCACTTCGACTACGACTGGGATCTGAACGGCCGCGAGTAGCTCGAACGACACAAGCGCGAAACGACGCCCGGCAGCACTGCACTGCCGGGCTTTTTCGTGTTCTGTGCCTTGCGGATTCGAAAGCCCAGGGCGACAAACGCGACCGTGAAGCGACACCTCTGGACCCTCGACGACGACGTTTCCTTTCTGAACCACGGCTCCTTCGGCGCCTGTCCGCGCGAGGTGCTCCAGGTGCAGCGCGCCTTTCAGGATCAGATGGAGGCGGAGCCGGTGCGCTTCTTTGTGCGCGAGCTCGAGCCGATGGTCGCGGAGGTCCGAAGGAAGGTGGCCGCGTTTGTCGGCGCGGATCCCGACGACCTGGTCTTCGTGCGCAATGCGACCGAAGGGGTCAACGGAGTGCTTCGCTCTCTCCCCTTCGAAGCGGGCGACGAAATCCTGCTGACGGATCACGGATACAACGCGGTGGCCAACTGCGTTCGGTGGCTCGCCGATCGCGTCGGCGTGGTTCCAAAGGTAGTGACGATTCCCTTTCCGCTTTCGTCGCCGGCGCAGGTGACGGACGCCATCCTGGCGGGCGTGAGCGAGCGAACGCGTCTCGCGTTCGTGGACCACGTGACGAGTCCGACAGGAATCGTGCTTCCGGTGAAGGAGATCGTTGCCGCGCTCAAAGCGCGCGGTGTCGAAACGCTCGTCGACGGAGCGCACGGCCCAGGCATGGTGGACCTCGACCTGCGGGACCTCGGCGCGGCGTATTACACCGGCAACTTTCACAAATGGATTTGCGCGCCGAAGGGCGTCGCGATGCTTCACGCGCGTCCCGACCGCCAGGAGGGGCTCGTGCCTGCGGTGCTCAGCCACGGCTACAACTCGCCGCGGGAGCGCTCCCGCTTCCTGGAGACCTTCGATTGGACGGGAACGGCGGACCCCTCGGCGCTTCTTTCCGTGCCGGCCGCGCTCGCGTTCGTGGAGCGCGAGTTCGGAGGATGGGGCACGCTGCGAACGCGAAACCGTGCGCTTCTGCGGCGCGGACGCGACTTGCTCTGCGAAACGCTCGGGTGTGAGGCGCCGGTGCCGGACGCGATGCTCGGCTTTCTTGCCGCGCTACCCATTCCAGACGGCGTCGACACGCCTCCCCAAAGCGCGCTCTATCTCGACGCGCTTCAGCTCGCGCTCTACGAAACGCACCGGGTGGAAGTTCCGATCGTGCCGTGGCCCGCGCCGCCGAAGCGACTGATCCGCATCAGTGCGATGGCGTACAATGAAGACGCGGACTACGACGCGCTTGCCCGAGCCCTTCGCGAAGAGCTTTCGATTAGATAACCAGCAGGCCCTGGCGTTCGCAGTCGGCGGCGAGCACCGCCGAAGGCGGTACCGGACCGAGACCGAGCTTCGACGCAAGATGCCTCGCCGCCGCACGAACTTCCGCCCGCGTCGGAACCGACGTCGACGTCTCGCGAGTGCGACAGCGCGCGTTCGCGAGTTTCCATGCAGCGACTGGAAGACCGCCCGACTCTTCGAGGAGGCGCGAAAAGCCGTCCTCAAATTGGGTCACTTCCAAGAGCCATTCGATGGGTCGCATACAACACCTCCCTACGACCGATTGGCGAGCAAACTTAAGCCCGCCTAACTAAGACGGGGGAGAGCGACGAAGAAGTCAAAGAACGGACGCGTTTTTCACCCTCCCGCATGGAAAACCAAGCAGCTCTGCGAAGTCGGCGGCAAAAGTCGCCAATTTTGCTCCGCACCAACGCCGATACGAGGTGCGTCCGCGCGTAGCACGCGCGCTCCGTCTGTGAGAGGGCGTTCAAGGCTTGCGTCCCGATCAGTCCCGGGAGCGATGAGCGAGCCGGCGTTGACGGGCGTCAGGGACGAACCACGCGAAAGACCCGGCCGCCCGCTTCCTCGGTGAAGAGAAGCGATCCGTCGCTTCGCGCGAGCACGCCGACGGGTCGTCCCCAGGTCGTCGGTACCGAGGGGTCGATCATGAATCCGGTGAGAAAGTCCTCGTAGTGCCCGAGGGCGCGACCGTCTTCAAAGGGGAGGAAAACGAGTTTGTAGCCGGTGCCGGAGGATCGATTCCAGCTTCCTCGAAACGCGGCGAAGGCTCCGCCTCGGTAGCGTGCGCCGAAGGCGTCGTGGTCGTAAAACGCAAGGCCGAGCGCGGCCGAGTGCGCCTGGTAGAGCACATCCGGGGATCGCGTTCGCGCCGCGAGCTCGGGCGCTTCGCTCCGTCCGTTTCGCATTCGCCTCGGATCCAGGAGGGACGCGCGAAGGTACGCGTAAGGCCAGCCGTAAAACGCGCCCTCGTCCACGCGCGTAAAGAAGTCCGGGACGAGATCGTCGCCGAGGTGGTCGCGCTCGTTGACATTTGCATAGAGCGCGCCGGTGGTGGGATGAAACGCGAGGCCAACGGGGTTGCGCAGGCCGGATGCCCAGGTGCGTCGCTCACTCCCGTCGAAGTTCATCACCTGAACGGTCGCGCGCGGTGCGTCCTCGCGACCGACGTTGCTGCGGCTTCCGACGGAGACGAAAAGCCGCTCGCCGTTGGTCACGACGTTGCGCGTCCAGTGCTGTCGGTAGCCGCCGCCGGGGAGTTCCGTGATGCGCGTTCCGGTTCCTTCGAGAGAGCGCTGTCCGGCGCGCCAGGGCCAGCGGCGAACTTCATCCTGGTTTCCGAGGAAGAAGAACGTTTCGTCGTTAACCGTGGCGAAGGCCATGCCGAAGGGGATGTCGAGAGGATCGCCTTCCGCGAAGACGCCTTGGGCTTCGGCGACCCCGTCCCCGTTGTCATCGAGAAGCCACGTAATCTTCTCTTCCCGCGACTGGGCGACGAGGATCGTTCCGTCCGGCGCCTCCGCGAGCCAGCGCGCTTTGGAAACGTCGCGGGCAAAGAGCTGAACCGCGAATCCTTCCGGCACCGCGAGCTGCGTTCCTTCCGGTGGGTTGGTGAGTTCCGGTCCTTGGCGCGCACTCTCCGACGCGTAGGGCTCCGGAAGATCTTCGATGCGCACGCGATGAACTTCGCCGGTGAGGGTTCGTGTGGACAGGACGCCCGGAAGCGCACGAAGGGTGCGGGTAGGAGGAGGCGCCGGTCGGCTCACGGTCGCGCGGGGTGCGCACGATCCGCAGCTCATGACGAGCGGGAGGATGAGCGCGACTCGTAGGGCGTGAGCGAAGGAACGAGTCACCGCGGAATGATGTTACATAGATAGGGTGAGCTTTCCACGGCTGGAGCGATACCTAGCGCAGCTCCCCGACGGGCTCGCGTCGTATCCCGAGTGCGTGTCGAAAGCGACGGTCCTTCGCGCGCTGGCCGATGAAATGAATATGCCCGGGAGCAAACTCCAGGGCGTACCTCCATCGCTCTTCGCGCTGATGACTAACATTCCGCCGGCGACCGCATGGATTAGCGAGGCGGCGACGGTTGCGGCCCATCTCGCCTACGCGGACGCGGCCCGGCTGCCCACGGCGATGATGCTCGACCGGATCTACAACGCCTCCAAGCGAATGATCGCATCGCCGATGTACCGGGTCCTCGCCAAGGTCGCCTCGCCGCGCCTTCTGCTCCGCGGGGCCGAAATGAGCTGGCGCCTCCTTCACCGGGGCGTGGATCTCTCGATTCGCTTCGACGAAAAGGCCGCGACGATCCTCGCGACCCATCCACCTCACCTTTGGACCGACGTCGCTCACGAAGGCGCCGCGGTTGGCTTTCGCTCGGTCATCGAGAGCGCTGGCGGCACCGAGGTTCGCTGCCGGGTGATCTCTTCGCTGCCCGAGCGCGGAGAGTTCGAACTGCGCTGGACGTAGAGGCCCGCACAGCCTAGGTTGGGCGGCTCGGATGGCTGGCCCCTTTGATGCCCTTCGCGCTCGCCTGACTCGCGCTGACAGCAAGCTCGCGATCGAAGACGTCGCTGGCGCGTTGAGCGACGAGGAAATCGCGTACGCCGTCGCCTACCTCGCCGATCACGTGGGCGCCGATACCTTCGGTGCGCTTCTGCAGAGCGACGAGGCCGCCCGGATCTTTTCGCGCGCACTGCCGCCTACGGTGCAGGATCGCGCGCTCGCCCAGCTCGGCGAATGGCAGCAGAGCAGCGTGCGAAGTCAGTGGCGCTGGCGTATCGAAGGTATCGCGAGCGCCATTGCACCACCGCAGCAGTGGCCGGCGCTTCGAAAATGGGTTCAGGTCCACGACGTCGAGCCCTACCTCGGTGCGTTCGCGGAAAAGGCGCGGCCCTTTGCCCAGCTCGGCCTCTTTCTCGACACCGACGACATGGTGACGATCGAGGACCTCGTTCGACGCCGCGGTTTTGTGGCGTCCCTCGGTCCGGCGACTGCCAATCGCTACGCGTCGGCGGCACGGAGCTACCTCCACTATCGCGCGACCCGGGTGCTCGCGCTCAAACACCGAAAGAAGCTCTGGGATCGACGTCCGGAAGGCAAAGCGTTTCGCATCATCGCGGCGCGTCTTCACGAGCAGCTGCGGCGGATGCAAAGCCCCGCCGATGATCCGGTCTTTCTCACGGGCGAGGAGTACCTCACGATCGGCGAGCATCCACCGTCGATTCACGTGGAGGTCTCGCGGCCGGACGCGCGCGCGCAGATCGATCTTCTCGGCTACGAGAGTGGCGAGGTTCGCGCGTGGACGGACCGCCACATGCCTTCGGTCGAGGCCCCGGAGGTTCGTGCGCTCCTCGAGTGGACCCTCGATGTCGTGCACGACGTCAAGCACCCGCTTCATCCGACTCTCGCGACGATCCTCAAGCGACCGTCCTGGGTGTTCGTCATGGATACGCTGGCGCGACAGCTTGATGCGCCGGCGAGCAACCAGCCCGAGCGACGGCTGATCTGGCGCCTCGACGGCGAAAGCGACGCGCTCTACCCGCAGGCGATCATTCGCCGCCGCGGAAAGAACGGTCGATGGAGCAAGGGCGCGAAGACGGACAACTCCTCCATTCCGATGGACATCGTCGACGAGCACGACCTGCAGGTAATGCACGCGATGGATGCGCCGCGCTCGCTTCATTCGCACGCGCCCTCGCTCATTGCGCTCATCGATCATCCCCGCGTGGAGAGTGACGGACAACGCGTGCGGATTGCGCCGCTTCCGCCGACCTTCGCGCTGATCGCGGCCGACGGTGGTGTTCGAAGTGAGGTCCGTGCCGGCGACCGAGTGCTCACGCGAAAGGACATCGACACCCGCGACTTTCACATGACGCGGAGCGGCGAGGTCTTTCACATCGTGGTCTTTGATCCGGACGCGCAGCAGGTTGCTGAAGTGCTTGCGACCTACTCGGGCGTTCTTCCGCCCGAGAGCTACGACCGCGTGCTCAGTCTTCTCGCGAAACTCCAGCCGCGCGTGCAGCTGATCCTTCCTGGGGATCTTCGGGGCGAGTCGTCGCCCCCGCCTCCTGCGATCGTGGCGCGACTCGATCCGGACGAGGATT
The DNA here is from genome assembly GCA_039186435.1 of Myxococcota bacterium. Lineage (GTDB taxonomy): Bacteria > Myxococcota_A > Polyangia > Polyangiales > Houyiibacteriaceae > JALVDI01. Next base: position 15,094 of record JBCDAA010000045.1, read on the forward strand.
CGCTGGTCGTCGAACTTCGCTCGCGGCCCTTCGATCGCGAAGGACCCACCTGGCCCGCGGGGGAAGGTCCGCAAATCGTCTACGGCACGCGCAAAGGAAAGCGAAGCTACGTCGAGCGCGACCTGGAAGGCGAAAAGAAAGCCGCGCGTGAGCTGCAGGACGCGATGGGCCTTTCGGGGCTGTCCCATCGCGAGATGGATCTTCAGCGTGCCCTGGAGATCTTGAGCGACCTTGAGACGCGAGCGACGCGCGGCGAGGTGGTGACCGAGTGGCCGAAGGGGCGCCGCTGGCAGCTGATGGGCAGCGCCCGGGCGCCGTCGCTTCGGGTGTCGGTGCAGAGTGCGGGGGACTGGTTCGGTGTCGACGGCGAGGTCGAGGTTGACGGAAAGAAAGTGCCGCTCAAGGCGCTTCTCGACGCGGTTCGAAAAGGACAGCGCTGGGTGCAGGTCGCGCCTCGGCGCTTTGCGAAGATCGCGGACGACCTGCGATCGCGACTCCAAAAGGCCAGCGATGTCCTCGCCGAGGAAAAGGGGGAGCTCGTCGCGGGTCTTGCGGCGGTGTCGAACCTCGGCGAGCTAGTCGATCCGGGCAACCTCGACGCCGACGAGACGTTGCTCGGTGTGCTTTCGCGCCTCGAAGCGGCGAAGGAGCTCGTGGCGGAGCCGCCCGCGGGCCTGAAGGCGGAGCTTCGCGACTATCAGCTCGAAGGGTTTCGCTGGATGGCGCGTCTTGCCGAGTGGGGCGCGGGCGCGTGTCTGGCTGACGAGATGGGTCTAGGCAAAACCGTGCAGGCGCTCGGACTTTTGCTTCGGCGCGAAAAGGAAGGGCCGTCCCTCGTCGTCGCACCGACCTCTGTGGGCTCGACCTGGATCAAAGAGGCGGGCCGCTTTGCGCCCTCGCTTCGCATGCATTCCTATCGCGGACCGAAGCGCGCTTCGATGCTGGAGGGGCTCAAGGCGGGCGACGTCCTGGTGACGAGCTACGACATTCTCGCGCGCGACGCCGAAGCGCTCGGGGAGCTCGAGTTTGGAACCTTCATTCTCGACGAGGCGCAGGCCATCAAAAACGCGCGGACCAAGCGCGCTCGCGGTGCGGCGCGAATTCAGGCGGGCTGGCGCGTGGCGCTGACGGGGACGCCGCTTGAAAACCATCTCGGCGAGCTCTGGAGTCTCTACCGTGTTGTCAGTCCTGGACTCCTCGGGAGCTGGGGGCATTTTCGGCAGCGCTACGCCGGACCGATCGAACGCGATGGGGATCAGCACCGCCAGGCCGCCCTCGCCGGCAAACTACGTCCCTTCTTGCTGCGCCGGACCAAGAACCAGGTGGCCAGCGAGCTGCCGCCGCGCACCGAGGTGCTGCGCCCGGTGGAGCTTTCGGTCGCGGAGCGCGAGATCTACGACGCGGCACGGCGCGAGGCGATCGACGAGCTGATCGATGGGTCGAAGCGCATGCAGGTGCTCGCCGCGATGACGCGACTTCGGCTCCTCGCGTGTCACCCGAGGCTGGTCGATCCGGGGACCTCGGTGCCGAGCGCAAAGCTCGCGACGCTGATTTCGCTTCTCGAGGAACTTCGGAGTGGGGGTCATCGGACGCTCGTGTTCAGTCAGTTCGTTTCGTTCTTGGAGATCGTTCGGGACGAGCTCGACATTCGCGGCATCGATCCGCTTTACCTCGTAGGCGCGACCCGGCCAAAGGAGCGCGAGCGGCTCGTGGAGCAATGGCAGGCCGGTGACGATCCGGTGTTCCTGATCTCGCTGAAGGCGGGCGGCACCGGGCTTACGTTGACGGGGGCGGACACCGTGATTCACCTCGACCCGTGGTGGAATCCGGCGGTCGAGGATCAGGCCTCGGACCGTGCCCATCGCATTGGGCAAAACAAGCCGGTCACGATCGTGCGCCTCGTTGCGCAAGGGACGATCGAGGAGTCGGTTTTGCGTCTTCACGACGACAAGCGCGCCCTCGCCAGCGGTTTGCTCGAAGGCTCCGGTCGGGCGGGCAAGCTGGGGACCGACGAGCTCATCGCGTTGATTCGCGGCGACGAGCTCGTCGATGCAGCCGAGTAGCGTTATTCGGTGTCGATCAGTCCCTTGAGGCGCTCGCGATGGCGATACGCAGCGGCGGCAAAGAACGCGAGCGTGCCCAGCCAAATCATATTGCCCGGCATGTCGTGGGCGACGTGAAACGCGGTGATATTCGCGATGACGGGGGTGAGGATTGCGGGTGGGCAGCACCTCAGTTGAGGGAGCACCTATTCCAAACGCGTCGTGTCGAACGCCGGAACTACGGACGCGTGCCGAGCAGAAGGCGCACGCCGAGGGCGCCGATCCAAAGTGCGCCGGCAAAGCGAAGGACCTGCGGCACGATTTCGTCCGAGCTCGGAAGGAACATCAACAAGATGGTAGTCGCGACGGGCGCCAGCATCGCGCCGACCCAGCCCTTGGCACCGCTCGGAAGCTTGCGAGTCTTAAAGCGCAAGAGCGTGACGTCGACCGCGACGAGACACACCGCCACCGCGGACGCGAAGAAGCTGATCAGGAGCATCGCAAGCGCCCAGGACTCGACGTCGAAGAGCGCGCGCAGGCTGTCGAGCGACTGCGTCATCGCGGCCATCGTCACGATGCCCCAACAGGTCAAAAAGGGACCGAGTAGGGTGGGGCGAACCCAGCGGCTGATGTCGCGGTTGCTTTGCATGAAAAGACTCTAGCACCGGACCGGCCGGCGACCACGCCGCCAAAATCGAGCGGCGCAGGTGGTGTTTGGTGAGCGGTGCGCCCAGACTTCGCCGGTGGTCCCGGAAGAAGGCACGATCGATTGGGTTTTTGAGGCCGCGCGCTGGTGGCTATCCAATTTTGGTGGGTTTGCCGAGTTCGCGACGACGCCCATTGTGCTGCCAACGAAGGAGGACTTTCCGGTCGATACATCCCTCTGCGGGCATGCGCTTACCGAGGACTATTTTGGGTACGCCAAGGAACACGCGCGCCTTGGGGACTGGCCGCTGGTGATGGTTTCGGAAGCGGTGCCGAACGTGGCTGAGATCCTTCACGGGATGCCGCACGGAATGACGGCGCCGGTGTCGGGGAGTACGGCAGGACCCATGCAAGACGGAGATCCGCTCGCCATTCCCTACGACCCTTCGCTCTTGGACGATCCGGTTGCGCTGGTTGCAACGATGGCGCGGGGCATGAGCCACTACCACCTCTACGGCGCGACGACCGAGTTCCCAGGCGAAGCGGAAGACCGCGAGTACTTCGTGGATCTGGGCGCGGTCTTTCTTGGGTTCGGCGTGTTTCTCGCGAACTCAGCGTTTCGTTTTCAGCAAACCGAATCCGGCATGATGGTCGGCTGGGGATGTACCCGGCGCGGTGCGCTCAGTGAACTCGACGTGAGCTATGTGCTGGCGCTCGCGTGCGCGCTCACCGGCGCGCCCGACAAGCCGATCCTGCGTTCGCTCAGCGCGAACCCGAAGAGCTTTTTCAAAGCGGCGCGCAAGCACCTTCGAAAGAAGCGCCGGGACGACGTCGAGCGACTCCGAAGCGTCGAGGCGCCGAACGACGGCCCTTACCGCTAAGTTGACACTTGGGGACGCTCCCAAAGTGTCAACTTACGCTGTGGATCGCTAGTGGCCGGAGCGGACGAGGCGCCCCGGACGTGCGCCGGTGAGCGTGCCGTTTCGGGTGGTTGCGACGCCGCTGAGGAGCGTTGTGATGTAGCCGCTGGCACCCTGCATCAGGCGCTTTCCGCCCGCGGGAAGATCAGCCTGAAGTCGCGGCGGCGTCAGCTGGAGTTTGCCGAAATCGATCACGTTGATGTCGGCCTTCATGCCAGGGGCGATCACGCCGCGGTCGGTGAGTCCAATGAAGCGCGAGGTGTCGTGCGCCTGCATCTTCACGATCGTTTCGAGGGGAATGCCACGCTCGCGATCTCGGGCCCAGTGCTGCAGCAGAAAGGTCGGAAAGCTCGCGTCGCAGACCGTTCCGACGTGCGCGCCCCCGTCGCTCAGCCCTGGCAGGGAGAGCGGGTGCGTCAGCATCGTGTGCAGGTTGTCCAGGTTCATGGACGTGTAGTTGTAGAGCGGGAAGTAGAGGAGCGCGCCGCCGTCCTGCTCGAGGAGCGCGTCGTAGATCGTGCCGAGAATCGTCTTTTTGTTGCGAAGCGCTTCCGCGTAGAGGCACTCGGCCTTGTCGGGCTCGTAGTTCGGCACCTCGCCAAGGCGATAGAGGCGCATGGCGACGAGATCGATCTTTTCGAGGAGCTGATCGGCGAGAGGCGGAATGGGGCTCCCGTCGCCGGCGAGGGGCTCGGTCTTTTCCTTGAGCATCTGCTCGCGGAGCGCGGGATCGCGCATGGCCTTCACGCGCTCGGCGAGGGGAAGGTGCGCGATCTTCTTGTAGCTTGGAAAGCCCATGAAGGGATGAAAGGTCGCGTCGAGGCCGAGCATGACGCCGATGGCGCGGGCGGCGACCTGCATGCGAACGTTCAAGCCCTTTTCGTTGCACTGCTCGACGCGCTCGATGATCCACTTCCACTGATTGGGCGACTGGTCGCGCTGCATCGTCGAAATCGACAGACCGTGGCCACCGCTCGCCGCGACCATCTGCTCGAGAAGATCGAACTCGGGGTGAAAGCGGTCGTCGCTTTGGGCCATGTCGAAGTCGCTGACCGCCTGAAGAACGCCGTGGCCGAGACCCGCAAACGCCTCCGCGATGCCCGCAAGCTCGCGACCGGCGGCTTCCGAGGCGGGGGTGGGTTGTCCCTGCGCGCTTCGGTGGTTGTCGCTGCGACCGGTGCTGAAGCCGACGGCACCCGCCTCAAGGGATTGACGAAGAAGGCGGCGCATCTCCGCGATGTCCGCTTCCGTTGCGTCTTCGTCCGCGATGCCGCGCTCGCCCATGACGTAGACGCGGAGGGCGTCGTGGGGCACCTGCGCCATGAAGTCGATCGCGTGGGGGATGTCGTCAATGGCGCTCATGTACTCGGGGAACGACTCCCAATTCCACTTGAGGCCCTCGGAGAGTGCGCTTCCCGGGATATCCTCGACGCCTTCCATCAGCTCGATGAGCTTTTCGTGATCGGTGGGGCGCACCGGTGCGAAACCGACGCCGCAGCTGCCCATCACCGCGGTGGTCACGCCGTGCAGGACCGAGGGCGCCATCTCTTCGTCCCAGGAGATCTGCCCGTCGTAGTGCGTGTGAATGTCGGTGAAGCCGGGGGTGACGATCGCGCCGTCCGCGTCGATGGTCTCGTGGGCGCTCTCGTCGCATTTGCCGACCGCGACGATCTTGCCGTCCTTGATGCCGATATCGCCGCTGAAGCGCTCCGCTCCCGTGCCGTCGACGATCGTTCCACCTTTGATTTTGACGTCGTACATCGCTCTTCCCCTTACGCCTTCTTGCCTACATCGCGGGCGAGCACCGCGACGTCTTTTTCACCTTCGCCGTCCGCGATCAGCGCGTCCATGCGGGAACCCAACCCGTCGAAGACCGCGAGGGAGCCGCCCTCGGCCGCCTCGACCATCAGACTTAGATCTTTGCGCGCCATGGTGAGCGTCCAGCTCGTTGCGAAGTTCTTGGCCGCCATTTGCGCGCCGCGCCCTTTCAGCACGTTTCCAAGTTGAAAGTGCTCGAAGAGCATCAGCGCCTGATCGGGCTCGACGCCCTGTTGGGCAGCGAGGGTAAGCACATCTGAGAGGCCGCCGATGACGCTGAGGAGCATGCCGTTGCCGACGAGCTTCAGGGTGGCGGCGCGGCTCGGATCCTCGCCGAGGAACATCACCTTGCCGGTCATGGGCACGAGGTCGGCTTCGACTTCGCCGAAGAGCGCCTTCGGTCCGGCGGCCAACATGATGCCTTTGGCTTCGCGGCAGAACTTCGGCGACATGAAAACTGGGCAGTGGAGGTAGCGAAGGCCTTCGGCGGCCAGGCGCTTGGTGCGCGCGGCGGTCTTGACGGGCGCGGTGGTGCTGTGGTCGAGAAGGATGGCGCCGTCTTCGAGACCAGGTTTGGCGCGCTCGATCACCTCGTCGACGGCGGCGTCGCTCGTGAGCGTGATGTGCACTCGTGTTGCCCCGCGAGCGGCATCGGCGGGATCCGTTCCGAGGCGTGCGCCGAAGGAGGTCAGCGCTTCGGCTTTGGCGACGGTGCGGTTCCAGACGGCAACTTCGTCGCCACGCCCGCACGCCGCTTCCGCGAACCCTGCGCCGTTGAGGCCCGTGCCCAAAAACGCTCGTTTGACTTGACCCATGAACGTCGTTCTAGCATGATTTTAACCGAGAGGTCAAACCGGTCGGTTAAGAAATGGCAGAAGCGACTCAAGTTGTTGAAAAGAAGAGGAAGTCCGGGGGCTCCCGCGAGGCGAAAGCGGCGGCGATCCTGGATGCGGCCGACGCGATTCTCACGGAGGCGGGCTACGAGGCGCTGAGCGCGCGGGCGGTGGCCGAGCGGGCGGGCGTCAACAAGGCGCTCGTCTTCTACTACTGGGGGAGCACCGCGGAGCTCTTTGAGCGGGTGCTCGAGCGCTATTACGAGCGGCACAAAAACGCGCTCGCCAAAGCGTTTGCGCGGGAGGGGACGCTCGAGGCGCGCCTTCATCATGTGATCGACGAGTACCTCGACTTCATGGAGGCGCATGGTGCCTACGCGCGAGTGGTGCAGCAGCAGGTGTCGACCGGGGGCCCGCACGTCGCGATCGTGCAGAAGCATCTCGGGGAGGTGCTGCGAATGACGACTTCGATGCTCAGTGAGCTCACCGACGAGGAGGGGCCGCTCAGCGGGCGGCATTTTCACCTCAGCTTGTCGGCGGCGGTGATCAACTACTTCACGTATGCGCCCATGCTCGGGGAGGAGTTTTGGGGTGTCGATCCGCTTTCGAAGGACGCTCTCGCCGAACGCCGCGCTCACGTTCACTGGATCGTCGATGCGTGGCTCGAGCGCCTCCGCCGCCGATAGCCCCCGGTACTCGACAGGTCGGATCGCGACAGGTCACGAGGGCCGTAGGCCACGAGCCAGATAGCAGCCTACCTGTTTTATTGACTTGAGGTTCACGGGCCAGGGCCACGGGGCCAGCTGTGTTGTTGATTTGAGCTCCTCTCGACCTCGACCTCGACCTCGACCTCGACCTCGACCTCGGTGCTCGGGCAGCCGTGGAGAGTCGGACCAATAACAGCCCACCTGTTTTATTGACTTGAGCATCTGTTTTATTGACACCCGACCGACTTCAACCTCAACGGGCAGCCGGACGTTTTATATCTCAGCCCACCTGTTTTGCTGACTTGCTCCCAGCGGTCGCGATCGGTTCGCCGAGACCCACATATTGCACAGCGTTGGTCGAAGTGGCTGACGACTCGGTAACGTGCGCCTTAGAACGATGCTGGCTCCGGGTCCGGTTGCGACGCCCGCATCGTCAGCACTCGGCCGAGGCCGATCCCTATGATGATCGGAATCAGCACCACTCCAATCCCGGCCTTCATCGGTGGGTAGAGCGTCGGTAGGTAACTTCCGCCCACGAGAACGAGCAGCATCAAGACGTGATGAAACCCAGTCCACCACCCGGCGACCCTCCGGGCATGAGGCAGAAATCCGGCGATGCATAGCAGGAGGCCGAGGGCGATGGCGTCGGCCACCAAGACGTAGACGCCTGGCAAGAGTGGGCCCCAGTTTCGGCTCTCGAGCGTGACGATTGGGATGAGCCAGGTGACGAACGCCCAACCGATGCAGGCGGCCTGAAGTCGACCCGAGTCTCCCTTTGAGTTCGTTGAAAACTGCAGAATCCCGACGAGAGTGGCGACGCTAACGACGAGGACAGCGAGGACGGGAAGCAAAATGTACATCCTGCCTTGGCTCTAGGATCACCCGCGGGCCAAAGCACTGAATGGAGCGCTGCTTGGTCCCTCGGCCGACGGAACCCCGATGGCCTCGAGCGCGAATACTCACCACCCGCCGTGAGCGCCAATAGCAGCCCATCTGTTTCACTGACTTGAGCTCGCTGGCACCACGTTCCCCATTCCCCCAATCGCAGCCTGTTTCGTTGACCTGAGTACCTCGACTTCCTGAGGGCCCCTTACATGTCGCACCTCTTCGCCGGGTCGAAGTCAAACAGGTCGGCTGTGATTTGTCCTCGGCGCCTACATGTCGGACCTCCCGCTGCCTCGATGTCAATAAAACAGATGGGCTAAGATTGGCTGTAGACCGCGGTTGGGGTTGAGGCTCCGTCGCCTCAGGGGGCTGAGGTGAGGGCGCCTCAAAGGCGTTGTTCCAATCGCAAAAAGCCGTGTGGATCCGCGCTCCACGGGGTTGGCGCACCCCTTGAATAGAGAGGGGGCGTGAAACGCATTAGCTGGATGGCAGCGGCGCTGATGACAGCCGTCGCATGTGGGGATGACGACGGGGCGACCCGCCGGGACTCAGGGCAGGACGTGGGGCCGGTGTGGATGCCGCCGGACTCAGGGCTCTCCCTTCGGGACGCCGGCGAGGACTCGGCGATGGCCTGCGTTCGTCCCCGTCTCGATCCCTTTCCCGCTGCGGCAACCCCACGCTGTACTGCCGCGACCGCGGAATGTGCGCGCGCCTGCGGTGACGACGAAGAAGGCTGCGCTGATGCGTGCTGGGCGGCGGATACCACGCCGCCTGATCCGGAACTCGGCGCGTGCGGCGACTGCGTGATCTTCGATCTCCTCGCCTGTTTCGACGCGGGCGGTTGCCAGCAGGAAGTCGCCGAAGTCTTCTGCTGCGGCGAAGCCAACTGCCCACCCGGAAGCGCAGAAGATTGCTTTGATGTGATGTGTCAGGCGCCCCTCACGGCTCTCTTTAGTTGCGGCGCAACGACCACGCCTACCTGCCTCGAGCAGTTCGCCGAAGCGGAGGGCGCCTGCTTTGCCGAGCCCGTCGACATGGACGCAGGAACGGACGCTGCCGCCATGGACGCGGGCGTGGACGCGGGCGTGGACGCAGCGATGGATGCAGGCGTAGACGCCGCCCCCGAAGGAGGTGTGTGATGCGAACCTGCGCAGCCTTCATCATTCTCGCGCTCGCGTGCACGGGCGGTAGTGATCCCGAAATCCAGGACAACCGAGAGTTTCTCTCGCCCACCGAACATCTCGTGCGCGCTTCGATGGCGCTCCGCGGAATTCGGCCGAGCCTCGACGAACTCGACGCGGTCGCGGAAGACCCGGGGTACCTCCCGGCGATTGTCGACTACTACCTCACGACGGACGAGTTCGGCGTCACGATTCGCGAGCTTCACGGCGAGTCGCTCCTCCTCGGCGTCGCGCCGGATATCTATCCCGCGGGGTTTCCCACCGTCGGTGATCTCGCCGACCGTACCTCCCACGAGATCAATCTCTCGGTCATCGAAGCCCCCCTTCGTTTGATCGAATACGTGGTGATGAACGATCGGCCCTACCACGAGATCGTCACCGGCGAGTTCACCCTCGCCGACGACATCGTCGCAACGGTATGGGGCCTTCCCTACGACGAGGCCGAAGGCGGCTGGCAGGTCACCACTTACGACGACGGTCGTCCGGTCGCGGGCATTCTCTCGGACGGTTTCGTCTTCACGCGCCACGCGAGCACCTTCTCCAACAAGAACCGCGGACGCGCCGCCCAGATCGCCCGCGGACTCCTCTGCTACGACTTTCTCGATCGCCAGGTGGAGATCGACTCGGGCATCGACCTCGCCGACGAGGAGGCCGTTGCGTTCGCGATTCGGGAAAACGCGACCTGCGTCTCCTGCCACCAGACGCTCGACCCGCTCGCGTCGTTCTTTGCCGATCACTTTCCGATCCGCGTTCCCGGCGAAGCGGAGGACTACCCGCTCGAGCAATACGCACCCGAGTTCGCGCCTCTCTATCGCACCGCCCGCGACCGCGGCTACTTCGGCCAGTCGGGCGTCGACCTCCACGATCTCGGCGTGCGCATGGCTCAGGACTCCCGCTTTACGATGTGCGCCGCGCGACGTTTCTACGCCCACTTCGCACAGGAGGAAGAGCGCGACATCCCGCTCGACCTCGTGTCGCGCTTTCGCGATGAGTTTGTCGCAAGCGACATGAACGCCCGCGCACTCGCCCGCGCCATCGTTCTGAGCGACGAGTTTCGCGTCCGCCGGATTGCGGAAGACGCTGCAGAAGACGCCGCCGACGATGCGGACGTTCTTGTCGGCCTCAAACGGGCCACCCCGCAGCAGCTCGAGCGCACCATCGCCGACCTCACCGGCTTCACTTGGCGCACGAGTTTTCTCTTCGACTTTGGCACCGGCACCATCGGCGAGGTCGATCTCATGAGCGATCCCTTCTTCGGGTATCGCGTCCTCGGCGGCGGCACCGATTCGGTCAGCGTGACCCGCCCGACGCGCACGGCGAGCGCGACGACCTCCCTCGTGCATCGAGAACTCGCTGGCCGCGCGGCGCAGTTTGTCGTTCAGCGCGACCTGAACGAACCCGATCCGATGTTTCGCCGGCTGCTGCGGGAGGTTGACGCGACCACCACGGACGAGGCGCAGATTCGCGCGCAGCTCGTGCAGGTCCACCGCCGCTTCTTCGGTGAAACCCCGCTCGCGGACGACCCTTCGGTGACCGCCGCGTGGAACGTCTTCGACGGAACGCTTCGCGCTTCGGGCGATCCGGAACGCGCCTGGACCACCACCCTCTTCGCGATGCTCCAAGACATCCGCATCACTTACTACTGAGGACACAGCCCATGAAACGACGAGCATTTCTTCGTAACGGCGCACTCGGTGCTGCAGCGCTTGGGGGCGCAGCCTTCGGTGGCGGCCTTCTTCGCGCCGACGGTCCGGGCGCGAGCAAGAACCTTCTGGTGGTTCTGAACTTCGGCGGCTGGGACACGACCTACGCCCTCGACCCCAAGCCGGGGCTCCTGCGCATCGACGCGCCCGAGGGCACCATTCGCCGCTTTGGCGAAGCACCCATCTTCGTCAACGATGATCGTCCGGCGGTGACGCGTTTCTTCGAGCAGTGGGGTTCGCTCGCGGCCATCGTCAACGGCGTCCAGGTGCGCTCCTTCGTTCACTCCGATTGCGTCAAGCGGATCCTCACCGGCGGCCCTTCGGAAACCGATCCGGACTTCGCGGCGATCAGCGCGCACGAGCTCGGGCGTGAGCTGCCAATTCCGTATCTCGCGTTCGGAAGTCAGGCCCGAAGCGGCCGTTTTGCGTCTCTTACCGGTCGCACCGGCACCGTCAATCAGCTCATCACGCTCACCGATCCGAGCCAGGCGTATCCCGGGAGCGCGCCCTTCTTGCCGGGCGCCGACGAGGACGCACTCGTGCAGAGCTACCTCGAACAAACATCCGGCCTTCTTGCCGATCGCGCGGGCCGGCGAGGTTTGAACGGCGCCAAGATCGACGACTTCCTGCAATCCCAAACACGCTCCGACCTCCTCGTGCAGTTCGCGCAAGAGAACGGCCTCGGCGAGTTCGACTACACGCCGGATCTTTCGGTGCAGGTACCCCTCGCCGTTCGTGCGCTCCGCGACGGTCTTGCAAAAACAGTGATGGTCGAAACCCAAGGCTGGGATACGCACACCATCAACGCGACGCAGCGGGAACAACACGAGATGCTCTACACCGCCCTCGACGGACTGATGATGGACCTCGACGCCGAAGGTATGCTCGACGACACGCTCGTCGTGGTGCTTTCCGAGATGGGGCGAACCCCGAAACTGAACAACGAAGTCGGCAAGGATCACTGGCCCGTCACCAGCGCGATGTTTCTCGGCGGGAGCGTTGCGGGCGGGCGGAGCTTTGGCGGCACCGACGACGAGCTCCGCGCGCTTTCCATGAACCTGCAAACCGGCGCGCTCGATGCGGCGGGCAAGCAGCTGCAAACCTCGAACCTCGTCGCGGGCATTCTCGATGCCGTCGGCGTGGACGTTGAGCGTGTCTACCCTGGCGTGGAGCCCTTTCGTGCGTTTTGCGCCTAGTCTGCTGCTCCTCGCGATGCTGGGCTGCTCGGAAGGCAGCGGTCCGGCGGGTCCGGTACGCCACGGCATCGGTCGTGACTGTCCGGAAGACAGCTTTCTCACCTACGAAAACTTCGGGCAGCCCTTCATGCTCAACTGGTGCACCGGCTGCCACAGCAGCACCCTTAGTGGCGACGAGATTCGCGCCGATGCGCCGGAAGGCTTCGACTTTGACGACCCCAACTTGATTCGTCCGCACCTTGAAGAGATCTACGAGCGCGCCGTCGAGCGTCGAAACATGCCGCCGGCAGGTGGTCCCGGCGACGCCGAACGAGATTTGCTTGGGGAATGGCTCGCCTGCGGCGCGCCTTCGGACTTCGACGTTTGGCCCGAGTGAGGCCTGCTACCCTGCGGGGGTGGAGCCCTCCGAGCGCTATCGGGACCTCGAGCCTCTCGCGTCCGGCGGGATGGGCGAGGTTTTTCGCGCCCGGATGACCACCGACGCCGGCGTTGACAAGCGGGTCGCGCTGAAGCTCGTCCGAGAGGATCTCGCGGCGGATCCGCAGTTTGCAGCAATGTTTTTGGAGGAAGCGAAAGTCGCGATGGCGATGTCGCACGGCAACGTCGTGCAGGCGTTTGATGCGGGATGGCTCGGGGACCGGCCCTTTCTGGCGATGGAGTTCGTCGATGGGTCGGATCTCGCGGAGTATCTAGGGGCGCCTCTCGACGTTGAGATAGCGCTTTCGATCGCGCTCGAAGCCTGTCGCGGACTGTCCTACGCGCATCGCCTTCGGGGCGAGGACGGACGCGAGCTCGGGGTGGTCCATCGCGACATCTCGCCCTCGAACCTTCTCGTGTCGAAGGATGGAGAGGTAAAGATCGCGGACTTTGGCATCGCTCGCGGCGCTCGCGATCGGCAAGGGGAACGCGGTCTTCGCGGCAAGCTTGCCTACATGGCCCCCGAGCAGCTCAAAGGACTGCCCGTGGATGGGCGCGCGGATGTGTACGCGCTGGCGGCCGTGCTCTACGAAATGCTCACGGGTCGCGCTCCCTTTGCGGACGAACGCCGCGATGCGATGCCGACGCCGGTGAGTTCCGTGGCGGATGTCCCGGGCCGCGTCGACGAGGTCGTGGCGCGCGGGCTGAGTACCGATCCCGCGCAGCGATTCGCGGATGCGGAGGCGTTTGCCGAGGCCTTGCGTGCGGCCGCGAGCGATCATGCCATTCGCGTTGGGGCGTCCGCGATTCGCCGGCTTGTCGCGCGAGCTCCGGCGTCCCCCGGGTTTGATTTCGATGCGGCACTCGGCGCAGCGATGGGGGAGTCACCGTCGCCGACGGCGCGGACCGGAACCGTCTTGGTGACCCCGACGAAGCGACCGGCTCGATCGCGAGGGGGGATCGCGGCGTTGCTTCTGCTGGGCGTCGCGGTCGGCGGTTTCTGGGTCGCGCGTTCCCAGCGTTCCGGCACACCGGTCGAGGTTGCCCGAGCGCGAAACGAGCCCGCGGCGGAAGTGTCCGCGCGTGAGCCGGTGGCGATGGAGCCCTCGGTGGTCGAACCGGTCGAAGTGCGCGAAGGGGTGCCCTCCGAGGAAGCGGCGCGCATGACACCCCCACGAATGCGCCCCATTCCTCGGACCGAGATGGCCGTGACTCGGACGCCGGCGATCGAAACGCCACCGATCGAAACGCCGGTTATCGAGACGCCGCCGGAAACCGGTCGCGCCGAGCTTTGGATCGCGAGCGATCCGTGGGCGTTTGTCGAGATCGACGGTAGGCGCGTGGGACGAACAACCCTTCGTGCGCACTCTCTCCCTGCGGGGTCTCATCGGGTGGTTCTTCAAAATCCCGAAGCGCAGCTTCGACATGAGCTCACGCTCAACCTCCGAGACGGGGAGCGTCGCCGAATCTCGGTCGACGACTGGCAATGATGCGCAAGCGAGAGACCGGGTGGGCGACGCGGACGCTCATCGAAAATGGTGCGTTCGTCGGGCGTAAGTTGCGCACGTATCGGCTGCGGGTGACGAGCGAAGGAAAGCGAACCGAAGAGATCACCGTTGCGCGCGCGCGCATTGGCTCTCGTCCAGGCCTTGAGCTCTGCCTGAAGGACGACACGGTTTCGCGCCTTCACTGTGAGATCATTGCGACCGAGAGCGGGTTTCGGCTCGTCGATTTGGGAAGCCGCAACGGCACGCGGGTCGACGGCTACGGCGTACGTGACATCGATCTCAAGCACGGGTCGGTGATCGAACTCGGTCGATCGCGTATCGTCTTTCAGACCACCGAGACGGAAACCGACGTACCGGTTTCGCAAGCGGATCGCTTCGAGGAGAGCGTTGGCGGGTCGGTGGCGATGCGGGAGCTCTTTGCGCTTCTCGATCGAGCGGCGCCAACGACTGCGACGGTGCTGCTTCAGGGCGAAAGCGGAACGGGTAAGGAAGCGGTCGCGCGATCGGTTCATCAGCGCAGCGGTCGAAGCGGCGCTTGGGTGGTCGTCGACTGCGGCGCGCTGCCGCCGAACCTTCTCGAAAGCGAGCTCTTTGGACACGAGAAGGGCGCGTTTACCGGCGCGGCCTCGCGACGCATCGGTCTGATGGAGGAAGCGGAAGGGGGGACGCTTTTTCTCGACGAGATCGGAGAGCTGCCCCTCGACATGCAGCCGAAGCTTCTGCGCGCGCTCGAGTCCCGCGAGATTCGGCGCATTGGCGGCCGGGACCACGTGCCTCTCGACATTCGCGTGGTGGCGGCGACGAACCGTGATCTCGCGCGCGAGGTGAACCGAGGCTCGTTTCGCGAGGACCTCTACTATCGCTTGGCGGTGGTGGAGCTTCGCCTGCCACCTCTTCGGGAGCGTTGCGAGGACATCCCTCTCCTCGTTGCTCACTTCGTTCGGCAGGCGCATCGGGACGATCCAGCGGCCGCGGAGCGACTGCTCGCGGGGATCAGCGAAGAAAACTGGCGCAAGCTTAAGGAGCATCCTTGGCCGGGGAACGTCCGCGAGCTCCGCAACGTCATCGAGCGTTCGCTGATTCTCAAAGGTGACGGCGAGATGGTGATCGCGACCGACGCACCCCAGGACGCGGGGGAGCTTTCGGTGGACCTGGATCAGCCCTTCAGCGCGCACAAACAACGTTGGGTGGAGTCCTTCGAACGTTCGTACGTCCTCGGTCAGCTCTCGCGGCACGACGGCAACGTGAGCGCGGCGGCGCGGGCAAGCGGGCTCGAGCGCATGCACTTCAAGCGCATCCTCAAGAAGTATCGCTGATGAATGGGTTCGGGTTCGCGCTCGTCGCTTGTGTATGCGACTCGCGTTTCTGGTTGGGGTAGGGGCAACCCTTGGATTGGTTTCGACGGGGTTTGCCCAGTCTTTTTCGACGCCGGTAAACGGCGCAGGGTGGGATCAGGACCTCTACGAGTTGCCGAGCGGGGAGTACGTGCAGGTCCTTCGCGGTTCCACGGAAATCACCCTCGGGGGCAGAACCTTCGGACGACCGTACGGCGATTTAGTGGCGCACCGCGTGGTGAAGGACGCGAACGGCGTCGTTCAGCAGTTGATTCGCCTCGAGCCCTCCGACGTTCCGCCCGGTGCACAGCCCGGTGTCGTGGGGAACCGTCTCTACACTCGGGAGCAGGTCACGGCCACCTTTGTGGTGCGTCGCGCGGCGAACGGATCTGTTCTTCAAGTGCAGCGCTTTCGCCATGGGGATCGAGATGCGGACATGTCGAGTCGCCTCCTTCCCGATGGGAGTCTTCTGCTTTTTGGGAACTATCATCCTTACGATCTGACCGTTGGGCTCGTCGCTCGGGCGGGGGCGGAGGGCGGCGTTCGTTGGGCGCACGAGCTCCCCGTCGATCCTCGATCGGGGTGCGACGAAGACCACCAGCTCTGTGCGTTTTCGGATCTTCACCACGCGCTGTTGGTGGGTGGGGAAGCGATTCTCTCCGGGTCGTTCAAGCCGGGGCGACTTCGCGTGGGGGGCCGAACCATCGTTGGGCGGCGTTCTCTGAATAGCGTGTCGATGAAGGTGAATCTCGAAAGCGGCGAGGTGGGGTGGGCGTTGAATCGCCGGGAGCGGACCGTGTCGCCGATCGTTGCGGACGGTCGACCGCTTACGGTTGCGGGGATTGGCCGGCGGGCGCGGCTGGTTGCGATCGATCTGAGCACGGGCCGCCTGCGTCCGCATCGGCAACTCCGCGGACTCGAGGGAGAGCCGGAGCAGGTCGTACCCTTTGGCGCCGGGGTGGCGGTGTTCTCGATGAGCGACAACCGTCGCGAGCATTGGGTTCAAGGGTTTGATGGTTCCGGTTCGCGCACGTTTCACCATCGCGGGCTGAACTTTCAGTCGGAGCTTCTCAGCGACAGCGGGAGTCTGATCGTTGCGTCGCCAGACCTGGATCAGCTCGCGTATCCGCACGTGGCGGGGTTTCAGGTGGAGCGCCTCTCGGTAACCGGAGAAGTCCTTGAGCGGGTACATCATTCGGGAGTGTGGCAAACGGCGCGAACGATTCTTCACCCTCGCGCGGAACGAGGCGCGTTTCTCTCGTCGCACATCGTCAGTACCTCGGGGACTCACCTCGCCGCGCGCGATGCGTTCTCTCCGGTGGCGCCTCCGCCGGCGCCGCGGGTTCAGACCCGGGCCGAGGCCCAGGCCCCCGTCCAGAACCCCTTCAACGCGTTCTAGCGCTCAACCGGCCATCTCCAGGCGTTCAAGGCCGGTTCGTAGCCAATAACAGCCCACCTGATTTTATTGACATCGGTAGTGGCCTGAGTTCGCTCAGGCAACCGTCCGTCAGCCTATGTACAAGCCCACCTGATTTTATTGACACGGGTGCTGCGCGCCGCGAACGGGATTCTCCGCGGGCACATTCGGCGCGGCTCTTCCTCGAAGCCGCCTTGGCAGTCCGAGCGAAAAACGAAGTGAAAGCGAATGCTTGGGCGCCGATGTCAACAAAATCAGGTCGGCTGCTTTTTGCTCGATGTCAATAAAACCAGGTGGGCTGCTATTTGGCCGAGCGAGGACCCGCAGCTCCGCTTTCAGGGCCGGCGCGCCTAGTCGGCTGGGGTGACGCGAAAGACCGGATCGGGGTCCCGCGTGATGAGGATCGCCGCTGTGGCCGCGGCGCCGACGAGGACGATCGCAGCAATGCTCAGCCCGATTCGAAGGCCGCGTCGATTGGGCTCGAAGCTTGCGAGCGCGCGCCGCACCGGCGAATCCGAGGTGGCGGCGACGTACGTGCGGCCGCTCGCGAGTTCGACGCCGACGGTTTCATCCTCGAGCACCCGCACGAGGTAGTCGTGGGGCAACCGCGCGCGAAGCTCAGGCGGCAACGAAAGAACGCGCTCGCTCGCGAGGGTAAGAAGCTGCGCGGTCTGTCCTTCCGCCGACGCCTCGGGCAGCTCCACATCGATGGGCGCGTTCCCTTCACTCGTGAGCTGGACCGGAAGCACACGGCTCTCGTGCATCAGGGCGTCGATGCGCAAATGATGGCGTCCCGGCACAGCGCGAACCGTGGCAGGGGACGCCCCGAACTCCACGCCGTCCAGCCGAACACGAGCGCCCGAAGGCTGCGTGTTGACCACCACCGATCCCGGCGGCTCCGCGCGAGCTTCGGTTGCGAGACGTCGATAGCGTTCGATCAGATCGGGCGGAAAGGTGACCGGATCGAGGTCTGCGCCTGGGCGAAGTCGCGCCGCTTCACGCAAGGCCTCCAGCGCGCGCTCCTCTCGGCCCTCGTTGGATTCCACCAGGGCCCGAAGCGCCCAAACGAGATGAAGTGCGTCAAAGTCAGCGCTCTCGGCCCCGTCGCGTTCAAGAGCCGCCTGGGCTTCTCCCAGCGTTGCGAGCGCTTCCTCGGTGCGAAACGCGACGGACTGCCGGCGCGCTTCCTCGATCTGCTCCGCCACCGCCTCTGCGGCCGCCTCCCGACGGTCACCCCGCCGAACGGTCCACCCAGGCTCCGGACGCTCGATCGCTTCCGTGGTCACCACCAGGGTGTTGGCGTTTTGAGCGAGAGATGCCGAACATCCCATCAGCACAAGAACAACGAGCGGACGCATCACTCGAGGTCCTCGTCGAGAGGAACGTCGGGAACAACGAGCCACGCCGAAGGCTCGCCTTCGATCGGCCGGGTTTCATCGAGA
>JBCDAA010000046.1:0-32389 GCA_039186435.1 Myxococcota bacterium
CGGCAAGGTCGCCAAGGAAGAGTTCTTCTACGCGATGGGTTGAGCCCGCGGAACGCCCTTGTCCTCCGCCGAGGACGAGGGCGTCTTTCGTTAAGGTGGAGCGGCTGCGCTTTTGCAGTCTTGTGATTCGGAGAACGACGATGTCGCAGCGCGCGGGAGCCTCTAGGTTCGGTGCATGGACATCGAACGCAGCTTCACCGTCAACGTTCCGCTCGACCAGGCTTGGGACGTCTTGGCAAACCAGTTTCACACCGTCGATACCTGGGCGACGGGAATCCGCGAGTCGAAAAAGCTTGATGCGATCGGGCCTGCAGGCGTCGCCAACCGCCAGTGCGACGTCCCCGGCTTTGGCGTCATTCAGGAGCGCGTCGAGACCTTTGATGCGACCCAGAAAACGTTTTCGTACAAGGTCGTAAAGGGCGCGCCCGGCTTTGCGAACCACATGGGGAACACCTGGTGGGTGAAATCGCTCGGGCCCAAGAAAACAGAGATCTCCTTTCGACTCTCCGTTGAGCTCAAGCCGCTGGCGAGCTTCTTCATGGGCTGGATGATGAAGCGCCAGATGGGCAAGCTTTGCGATGAGGTCTGCGACGATCTCCAGACCTACATCGAGACCGGATCACCCTCCGCTTCCAAGCGCGCCGCGGTCGCGAAAGCCGCGTAGCCCCGAACGCGGGCGCGAGGGAGAACTCGCGTCCGCGTGAATGCGTTTTTGTCGATCCAAAGGCCGAGCGCGGTCGTAGAAGCGCAGTGCGTATCCGCAGATGCGTCAGAAGTTGGGTGGTGGCGGAACGCAAGGTAGGTTGGTCCGCGATGCCTCATTTTCGAGCGCTTCGCTGGGTCGTTCTTCTGTGGAGCGTGAGCAGCGCTGTCGCCGCCCAAGACACCCATCACCAAACGCTGGCGGTGGGTGACCGAGCCCTCGGAATGGGTGGCGCGTTCACGGGACTTGCCACCGACCAAGCGGCCGCCTGGTACAACCCGGCGGGGCTCGCGTTTCTTGAAGGCGACACCCTTTCGGGAAGCCTTCTCCTGCATGCCTTCGAGGACATTCGCCTCGCCGGAGGAGAGCTGCGTCTGGGTCAGAAGCGACGCTCGAACTTTCCGCTCTTTGCGACTGGCGTCCTTCGCGTAGGTCGCGATCGCGAAGAGGGACGCCACGCGTTCGGCGTGATCGTTCTGCGCCCGCTTCAGGTGACACGGCGCTTTGAGCTCGCGGTTCGCGGCCCGGGAGGGGATCCCTCAACCCTCTTCGTCGACACGACGGAACATCAGACACTCTTCGGGTTCATGTGGGCGTCGCGACTCACGCAGCGTTTCGCGATCGGTGCGTCGTTGATGACGACCATTCGCCGTTTCGAGCACCGCGAGTCGGTGATCGCCGTGATGAACGGTGCTGCCGACACGAGCATTCGAAGCGGTCTCACGGAGGTCGTGAGCAACCATTTGGTCCTTCGGCTCGGTGCGCTTTTTCGCAACGGGCGCTTTCGTTTTGGCCTGCTCGTTCAACCCCAAGGGCTCCCGATGCGCCAGGAAGGTCACGTGGACGAGCACCGAGTGCGCAATCGGGCCGACGGAAACGAGGCGTTCTTCGGTGAAGTCAGCCCGGCTGCGCGCGTGGTCGTGCCGTGGATTGTTCGGATGGGCGCGAGCTATCAGTTCGGGCGAGATGTCACGATTTCCGGCGACCTGCAGTTCGTTGCACCGATCGGTCGGGGCTCGTTCGTGAACGCGGCATACCCCGGAGAGGAAGCGGACGAGGAGCCGGCGGTCGGGAGCTTCGTGGATCTTGAGACGAAACGCCGGCCGGCTCTCAACGGTGCCATCGGCTTTGAATGGCGCGCTTCGCGAGGCGTGCTCTTTCGCTTTGGTGGCTTCACCGATCTGTCCACCGCGCGGCAGATTCCCGCGCGCTCCGACCGCTACCAGGTGCCGAATATCCCTTCCATCGGAGGAAGCGGCAGCATCGGTCTCGACCTCGGCGAGCAGGACATCAACATCGGGTTGGCCGGTGTGGGCGGGCGCGGTGAGGCGCTTATGCTCGACCCGCGCCAGGGCATCGACGACCCCGGTTATCGTCGTGTTGAGGCGAAGCGGCGCGTCATCTATTTCTTTGTCACCGGCTCGCTCACCGGCGAGTAGCGCTCTGCAGCAATGCAGGTCCGATCTGCATAGGCGCAGTGAACTCATCACGGGCGCCGAAAGTTCTGAGCCCTATGAAAGGGCCATGCTTCCCTGGGATGACCTCAAGTATGTGCTGGCGATGTCCCGCCATGGCAATGCCACCGCCGCCGGACGCTCCCTCGGAGTGAACGCCACGACCGTTTCGCGTCGGATTCGCGCGCTCGAAGAACACCTCGACACGCGTCTCTTCGATCGACAACCGAATGGTTCGGTCCCGACCGCCGCGGGCGAGGCGGCGCTGCGGGTTGCCGCCGTCATCGAAGAGGAGGTCCACGGATTGGACGCCGAGATTCGAGGCTTGGATCGCGAGCTCCGCGGCGATCTACGGGTGACCTCCATGGACATCGTGTTCGAGTTTTGGCGCAAGGATCTCGCGGAGTTTCAGGAGAAATACCCGGGTGTGTCGCTGACGCTCGCGTCGACCAATCGACCGGTCGACCTCTCGCGCCGTGAGGCCGACATCGCCATTCGCTTTGCGGTCGCGCCGCCGGAGCACCTGGTGGGCCGCCGGTTCGTGGAGCTCTTCTTTGCAACGTACGCCTCGAAGGAACTGGCCGAGACGCACGGCTCCGATCTGTCGGCGTATCCATGGATCGGGTGGGATCGTCCCTTTGCGGAGGCCACCGATCGGGTCATCCGTCGCTACGCCCCCAACGCGTCGGTGCCGCTTCGCATCAGCTCGCTCTCGCAGCTCGGACGGAGCATTCAGGACGGTGTGGGCGTTTCGGTGCTTCCCTGCTTCTTCGGTGACGACCTTCCCGGTGCGGTCCGGGTCGGCGACTACTACGAAGGCGGCACCTACCTTTGGGCGCTCACGCACGACCAACTTCGCCGGTCTGCCCGCGTCCGTGCGTTTATGGACATCCTGGCGTCCTGGGTAGAGCGGGATCGCGCGCGCTTCGCGGGAAAGAGCGTCGACGAGATCCGGCCCCCGGTCGCTTCCCGCGCGAGCTGAGCCCGGGTTGGATTCTCCGAAAGTTTAAAGATATCGTAGTCTTGTCCGCCGAATCGCACACTGTCCGATTCACGGTGATGCTTCGGGGGAAGACGCGAATGGGGTTCGCGTATCTGTCTTCATGGCCCGTCCAGTAGGAGCAGATCGGGAGCGAACCCGACAAAAGATTCTCGACGCCGCGTGTGACCACCTGGTCGACGTCGGCATTATTGACTTCAGCACTCGCAAGGTCGCGAAACACGCGGGCGTCAGTGTGTCTGTGGTCTTTCACTATTTTCCGACTCGTCGCGATCTGGTGAACGCGTGCATCGACACCGTCTATCACCACCTCGAGAGCAACGGCGTCACCTTTCGGGACTCGTTTCACGCGGCGTCGGATCCGAAAGAGTTGATTCGAAACACGGTTCGGGATGGGCTTCGCTTTGCGCAGACCAACCGGAAGTTTCTTCGGGCGCTCATCATTCTCGCGATGACCGATGGAATTACGCATCGCGAGAAGAGCACGCAGACGTTTCTGACAGCGGTCGCGAGTCACGTTGCAAAGACGGTCGACATTGCGCCGCATGAAGCGCGTCTTCGTGTGCAGTCGCTCATCTATCTCGTTGCCCGCTACGCCGCGAACGCGACGCCGCAGCTGGAATCGCTGACGGAGACGCCTGACACGGATGCCCAGCAAATCCGCGTCGAGACGCACCTGACCGATCTCGCTGTCTCGTTACTGACCGCGTAGCGTCATGACCTCAGCGCCGTCGCGCGTAACGACGATCGTGTGCTCAAACTGAGCCGCGGGAGCCCCGCTTGCGCTTCGCATCGTCCAGCCATCCGGGTCGGTCGTTACCTCCGCGCTTTCGCCGAGCACGACGATCGGCTCAATGGTGATCGCCATTCCGCGGCGAAGGCGTCGTCCGGTCCCGGGGGTTCCGAAGAACGAAACGTGCGGCGAGAGATGCATCGCGCGCCCGATCCCGTGACCTCCCACGTCGCGAACGATCGCGCATCCTTCCGCCTGCGCGAAGTCGTCCACGACGGCTCCCAGATCGCCGAGCCGGATCCCGTCGCGCACGGTTCGAATGCCGAGCTGACAACAGGCTTCCGCGACGCGAAGGACGTGGGCGCGCTCCGGCGTAGGTGTTCCGATCGCAAACGTGCGGCAGGTGTCGCCGTGCCATCCTTCGAAGTGGGACGTGACGTCGACCGATACGATGTCTCCCTCTTCGAGCACATCCCGTTCAGACGGGATCCCGTGGCAGACAACGTCGTTGCGGCTGGTGCACACCGCACCAGGAAACCCGTGGTAGCCAAGCTGGCTCGGGGCGGCGTTGCGCGCGGCTGTATCCGTGCGGACGAAGCGGTCGATCGCGGCGGTGGTCAGGCCAGCACGGAGCGTTTCACCCACCGCCGCCAGGGTTTGAGCTGCGACGCGTCCGGCTCGCCGAAGGGAGTCCACCTGCCGGGCGTTGAGACGTTCGATGCGCACCCATTGCTCCTGGTGTGCAGCCGCCTCTCCGTCCAATACGGAATTGGTATGGCGAGGGCTTCCACGCTCGCTTCACCCAAGCTATAGCGCTTCGCAATGACCTCCGCTTCGACATCCCAAACGCGCTGCCCTCTTTGCGGGGGAGCGGCTCGGCGGTGGCTCACCGTACCGGGCGACTGGCGACGCCCCGAGCTCGACGTTCGCTACGAGCTCTTTTGGTGCCCGAGCTGCGTGCACGGGTTTCTCGACCCCATGCCGTCGCTCGAGGACGCAATCGCAGCGCACGACCTGGACGAGTACTTCACCCACCACGACGTTCAAGATGGATCCGGGCGAGGGACGCTCGCGCGCCGGGTTGAGCGAAAGTTGCGAACGCATCTCGCGTGGCGCTTCGACAACGGAGGGTCGACCCCGGACAACTTCGCGAGTGCGCTTCAAGGGTGCACGCGCGTTCTTGAGATCGGCTGCGGCAAAGGGGAGCTCGGCGCGTTCTTGAAGGAGCGCGGTCACGAGTACACGGGCATCGAGATCGACGCGACCGCTCGCTCGATCGCACAGGAGCGCGGCCTCGAAGTCGTCGAAGGGACCGCCGAGTCGGTTCCGCCGGAACTGGAAGGACGAACCTTCGATGCCATCATCGCGGCCCATGTCCTCGAGCATGTCACCGACGTTCACGCCGCCATGCAGACGGTGAAGTCGCTCGCAAAGGCGCGGGCGCGAATCATCTTCGAGGTGCCGAACAACGTTGCGGTCGGTGGCAAGGCTCAGGGAGCGTGTTGGTACTGGCTGGATGCACCGCGGCACGTGCATTTCTTTTCGGGCCCGAGCCTTCGCCGGCTTCTCGAAGGCGCGGGGTTTCGGGTCGACTGGTTTCGCTACACCGGGCTCATGCGACAGTTTGAGGACGAGTGGATCGCGGCCGAGCAGCACATTCACGACGTGCTCACGCCTCGCGGTTGGCGGGGTCCGCGCGCGAGTCGGCTGCGCACCTGGCGCCTTCTCGCGGAGACGATTCGCGCGCCTCACGAAGAACGCTACGACTCGGTCATGGTGAGGGCGTCGGCGTAGCGCGATACCGAATTGGTATGAGGCGTTGCCTCGCGAATGCCCTATTCTTGGGGCGTGAGTTTGGCGCAGCTCCGGTACTTCGTCGTGGTCGCGGAAGAGGGCAACGTGGGCCGTGCGGCGCGTCGCCTTCACATTTCTCAACCGCCGCTCAGCCGGCAGCTTCAAAACCTCGAACGTGAACTCGGCGCCGAACTCTTTGAGCGTCACGCGCGGGGCGTACGGTTGCTTCCCGCTGGCGAACGCTTGCTCCCGCGCGCTCGAAAGATCCTCCTCGAAGTCGAGAAAGCGCGCGCGTCAGTGCAGGACCCGCGCTAGGACCGCGCGGTTAGGATGCGGCTTCGTCGAGGGCCGCGTGTTCAAGCTGCGTCGGCGCCCACGGTTCCGGGTGCGCGGACTCGGTTTCGGTGCACCAAACGAGCGGCCCTTGCGTCCACCGGACCACCCGAACAACCCGGAGAATGCGTCCATCCAGCTTTCGTCGAACGCGAGAGCCAGCCTTGAGCGCCCATGCTTCAATCGCATCCATGGGTGGAAGAATCGCATCCGGCCCAAATCGAGGGAATGGCCACAAATGACCAGAAGGGTGCTTCCTTCTGTAATTTCGAAGTCTTAGAGCCGAAAACTTTCCTTGTTACCTTGGTTGCGCAGTTCTCGTTCAGCGAACCGACCGATCCTATAATCGGTCCATGAGATGGATCTGGGCAGGCGTGCTGGTTCTCACGCTTGGGTGTGAGGGCACCATCGGCGACCCCCTTCGCGACAACCCATCGCGACGACCTGGCGAGTTTGGCACCGAGGACGTGCGCTTCGATGCCCGTCTGTGGCGCCTTAGCCCGCAGCACTTCAACGGAGAGCTCGAGCGACTCTTCGGAAGCGGTGTTCCGGAGGTCGTGGTTCCTGCGTCGGCGCCCGAGAACGGGCTTTCGGACATTGCGGCGAACGGTCGCGTCGACGTCGGCAACGCAGCGGTCTTTGCAGAAGGGGTGCGCTCGGTTGCGACGTGGATCGTGAACAACCTCGCCGCGACGCGTTGCGCCTCGTACGGCACGGACGAATGCGTGGACACAGTCGCCGGATGGCTGCCGGCGGAAGCGTTTCGAAGGCCGGTGTCTCGCGACGAGGAGAACGCCGTGCGCGCGCTCTTCGACGAACTGCGCGCGGACTACGACTACGACTACGCCTTCGCCGGAATGGTTCGTGGCGTCCTTCTGTCGCCGGACTTTCTCTATCGGACCGAGCTTGGCGAAGAAGGCGACAACGATGAGGTCGTCGAACTCACCGACTACGAGATCGCGACGCTTCTCGGATTTGCGCTGACCGATCAGGGACCCGACGCCGAGCTTCTCGCGGACGCCGAGCGCGGACGCCTTCGAGACCCAGACACGCGCGAGGAGCACGTTCGACGCTTGATGGGTGAGACCGGTCCGATGTGGCAGCGCTTCTTTTGGGAGTGGCTCCACATGTCGACGCTGAACAGTCAGGGCGCCGAAGTGGGGCTTGATGAAGCCCTGGTGGCGCAGATGCGCGAGGAGTACGACGTCTTCGTCGACACGACGATCGCGCAGGATCGAGGAACGCTACGCGAACTTCTCACGGCGACGCACAGCTGGACCCGCCCGGAGCTCGCGGCCCACTACGGCTCGTCCCACCCGGGAAGCGGCCTCGAGCGCGTGGAGCACGACGCGACGCAGCGCGGCGGTCTTCTCACCCAGGCTGCCTGGCTCGTGAGTCACGGAAAGCGAGGCCGCGCCAACGTAGTTCGTCGGGGCATGGGCGTCTTCATCGACGCGATGTGCTTCGACATTACGCCCCCCGCCGATCTGGATCTCGAGGCCGAGCTCGAGCGAATTGCAGGACCGGACGCCACCGTAAAGGAGATCGTCGAAGCGCGCGGGCAGGACGGCACTTGCGGGAACTGCCATCGCCTCGCCGATCCCATCGGTCTCGTGTTCGAGTCCTTCGCGAGCGATGGCTCCTGGCAAACCGAGTACGTCGCCGACGGCAACCCCGTCGAAACCGAAATCTCCCTCGACGGACTCGGGACCTTCGATCGAGCGAACGACTTCTCGGGAGCCCTCGTCGACGACCTCCGCTTTCAGCACTGCATGGTGCAGCGTCTCGCCCACTTCATGGTCGGCATCGACGTGGGCACCCCGGACGCGATCACCTGGACGAGCGAAGCCCACGCGGCGTTCCTGACGAGCGACACCTCCTTTGAGGAGCTCCTCGTTGCCATCGTGCGGCACCCGGCATTCATCGAACGGAACAAGGACTGACCATGGCTTTTTCACGACGACGTTTCGCCGCGATGCTCGGTGGGGCCGCGCTCAGCGCCCCGCTTCTCTCCCGCCTTGGGCGACCTGCCCGCGCGCAGGTTCCGCAAGGGCCCGTTCGCTTTCTCGGCATTCGCACACCCCACGGGGTGGACCGCGACTACTGGATTCCTCGTCGCTCCGATGGCTCGGAACCGGGCGACGCGGATGTGGCCCTTTCGGAGCTCACCTTCGACTACGACATGGGCATTCTGCAGCCGCTGATGGGCTGGCGCGATCAGATCACGATTCTCGACGGCATCGACACCCAGGTCACGAAGGAAGGCACTCGGCCCGGCCGGCGCACAAACCACGGCCACAACGAGCAAGGCTGCCTCCTCACGGGCGCGCAGCCCCCGCAGGATCGGGAAGGCAACTTCGACAACCATCCCTCCCTCGACTTTTTCATTCACGCGCAGCTTCCGACGCCCGCGCTGCTTACCGCTGCGGTCACCGGGTCGGGTTCCTGGAAAGCGATGAGCTACGACATGAGCGGGCAACCGCGCTCGCCTGAGACCAACCCACAGACGGTCTTTCGCACCGCGTTTCCGGAGGACTTCGTTCCGCCCGAGCCGGACGAGACGCCGATGATTGACTTCGGACCTGGCGAAGCGCGCATCATGTCGTTTGCCGATCGCGCGCTCCAGCGAATGCGTCTTCGCGTGAGCGGCGCGGAACGTGAAAAGATCGATTCGCACATCGCGGCCATGGCGGCGCTTCCGGGCGGCGGAATGGGACCGGGCCCAGGCGGCATGGTCGGCGCGTGCATGACGCGCGGCACGGACCTGCCCGGACGGAACGGAAACGTGTCGACCTATACCGACGTGGCGGAGGTCACGCGCGCCCACGCCCGGGTGATCGCCCAGGCCTTTGCGTGCGGTCGTTCACGAAGCGCGACGCTCCAGATCCTCAACGACTTTCCCAACTTCTTTAGCGATCTTCCGGACGTGCGAACGGGCGGTATTTTAGGTCGCTACGGCGACACGTTTCGCTTTCACGAGAACCTCGTCCACGACTACTGGAACGCGTCCGGCAGCGACAAAGACACGCTTCGCGTCGGGTACCTCGCGGGCCTCCGCTGGAGCGCGTCCCACTTTGCGGCCGTCCTCGAAGAGCTCGATGCGATCACCGACCCGCAGGACCCCACCGGCGGGAGCATTCTCGACAACACGATCGTGTTTTGGCACAACGAGTTCGGCCATGACGGGCACGACCGCCAGGAAACGCGACACCCCACGGTGATCGCCGGCGGCGGCGGACGCACGCTTCGCCTCGGTCGCTACCTTCGCCTTCGCAACATCAACAGCAGCGAGCGCGTCCCGCACAACCTTCTGCTGACGAGTATTGCGCAGGCGGTAGGGCTCACGGACGTGGACTACTACGGCGATCGCGACTTGGTCGATCGGCCGGAGTATCGGGGTCCGCTGGTTCCGTTGATGGTGTAGGCGTCTGCCGACTTTCGGCTTCCTCGCGCGCCGCTTCCTCTTGGGCTTCCCAGGCGGCGGCTTCGGCCGCTTCGTGTTCGGCCTTTACGTCCTCGGGAGACTCGCGCACGTTCGGCATGCGGCGTCCCGGAGCGATGACGCCGGTCGTGGTGTCCTGCGGCTCGTCCTCCTGAACCGGCAGCGGCCGACGGAAGAGAAACTCGACCCGGCGATTTCGCGCGCGGTTTTCCGCTGAGTCGTTCGGGACGAGAGGCCGCGTGTCGGCGTATCCCGCAGCGGAGAGCTGACCGGGATCGAGGTCGGTTCGCTGAAGGAAGTGGCGCAATACCTTCGTGGCGCGGGCCGTCGACAGCTCCCAGTTGGATGGAAAGCGACTGGTGTGGATCGGGCGGTCGTCCGTGTGGCCCTCGATCACGGCGCCGTGCGTTGCCACCGCGCCGGTGATGCCGGCAACGACTTCAAGAATTGGCTGCGCGTCGTCTGTGAGGGTGTCCGAGCCGACCGGAAAGAGAACCTGGTCGCGGATACGAACCACGATCCCCTCACTGGTCACCTCGACATCAACGTCTTCTTCCACGCCGGCTTCTTCGAGCTTTCCGCGGATTTCTTCGGCGAGCTCAGCGCTGACCGCGGTGACTGCGCCCGGCGGTTCGTCGCCGATACTCACCGGGGAGTCGGAGAGCGCTTCGTGATGCCCCCGGGTTCGAAACTGAACACCAAACGCTTCGCGCACCGAACCGAGGAGCTCCTTGAACTCTGTCACATCCATCTCCGCAAAGGAGAGGAGGAGCACGAAGAAGGTCAGCAGCAGGGTTGCGAGATCACTGAAGGTCGCCATCCACGGGGGAGCGCCCTCCTCGCAGTCGCACTCGTCGGCCATCAGGCTGCCTCGGCGCTATCGCGAAGCTGCGGCGCCAGCCGCGCCTCGAGCTTTTCCTTGATGACGGTGGCGTGTTGCCCCTTCACCAGCGCGTCGAGACCTTCGATGACGACGGCCATGTTCGCGGTTTCCTCCGCGCCGTAGCGTTCGAGCTTTTCGGCGATCGGGTTGAAGATCATGAACGCAAAAATGGCGCCATACATCGTCGTCAAAAGCGCGACGGCCATGGCGGGACCAATCGACGAAGGATCGTCGAGGGCCTGAAGCATCTGCACCAGACCGATCAGGGTTCCGATCATGCCCATGGAGGGAGCCGTGGTTCCCATGAACTTGAAGAGCTTCTGGCCGCGGCTGTGCCGTCGCTCCATCGCGATCTGTTCCGCCATGAGCGTCTCTCGAATCTGCTCGGGCGGAAGTCCGTCGACCGCCATCCGCACGCCCTTACCGAGGAAGGGGTCTTCGACCTGCTCGTTTTCCAGGGCGAGCAGGCCTTCCTTTCGTGCGACCTGCGAGAGCTCGAGGATTCGCGCGATCGTCGCGACCGCGTCTCCGCTCGGGGTGCGAAACGCGTTCTTGGCAACTTTGATCGCGCCGATCACGCGCGGCATTTTTTCCGCAGTCAACGTGGCCGTAATGGTTCCCCCAAAGACGATCAGAAGGCTTGGGATGTCGACGAAGGCGCCGAGGGAACCACCCATCAAGATCGACCCGATCACGAGACCAAAGCCGAGAACAATGCCGAGTACGGTCGCTAGATCCACGTCCCATTCCTCCGCCGCCAGAAGTTCCGCACCGCTGTCAGTCTCTTGGCGTTCCTAGGGCTCCCGGCCTGCCGAAGTGGGGCATTTTTCGAGGAGCGAGGTTGCATACCGGTAGAGAAAGCAGGGGCCATGCCAGCTACTCCGCCTTCGGCAAACGTAGTTCGAGACAGGAGCCTTCGGCGCTCGGGCGCACTTCGAGGTCGCCGCCGTGACGGCGCGCCATTTCGCGGGCGATGCACAGCCCAACGCCGATTCCGTCGGTGGTTCCTTTGAAGGGTGAAAAGAGAGACGCAGCATCCGCGTCGTCAAGGGTCGGACCCTGGTCGCACACGCGAACGCGCACTTCCGCATCGGAGTCGACGGCGTTCATTGTGACGACGGAGCCACGCGGTGCGGCGGCGAGGGCATTCGTAAGCACGTTGATGAGGATCTGGGCCATCTCGCCGCTCGTCGCCTCGACCACAAGACCCGGTGCCGCATCGGTAGTGAGGGTGACGTTGGCGTCTTGAAAGTCGCGGCGGAGGAGTTTGCGGCAGAGGTCGAAGCTCTTTCCGACATCGACAGGTTCGGATTCCTCCGGCCGCGCGGCGACTCGCTCCATGGCTTGGACGACGCGCCAGATCGTGTCGACGGCGAGCCGGTTGTCCTCACAAATCGCGGAGATCTCGCCCCCAAAGACACCCACCTGCTCCAGATTCTCTTCGAGCAGGGGCATGTTGCAGCGAAGCGCGAAGAGCGGGTTTCGAACGTCGTGGGCCACCGAGCCGACCATCGCGCCCATCACCGCGAGGCGATCGCGGCGCATGACCTCGTCCTGCGCCCGGCGAAGCTCGTCTGCCCGCGCCCGGACTTCGTCGAGGAGGTCACGCATGCGCAGGGCATCGACCGCCCGGCGAAAGGCGATTTCGACGAGCCGCTCGCAGTGAACGCCGACCGGGGTCCATCGTGCTTCCACGATCTGGTCGCCGACGACCGCACGCTGAACGCGGAGGTCGCCCTCGCGCATCGGCGGGCAGGCCTCGTACCAGCGCGCTTCCGAGAGGTCCGTGGCTTCCTGAAAGGACACGCTTTGAACCCACTCAAAGGCTTCCAGCGTTTCGCGCAGATGCGCGTAGACCTCCTCGCGATCGACCTCCGCCTCCTCGGGTCCGGAAACGCTCATGTAACCGTCGAGTTCGCCTCGCATGCGGCACAGGTGGTCGCGATGCACGAAGGCGTTGTGGAGAAGGATCTGGAGCTCGTCACCCCACGGTTTGCGCAGTTTGTACGCGCTGAGTTCGAGAGCGGCGCCGGTGATTTCCTCGTCCGCGTGCCCCGTGAGAAACACCCGGACCATCGCCGGATCGACCTGCGCGGCCTGCTTCAGGAGGGTGACGCCGTCCGTTCCCGGCATTCGCACGTCGCTCACCAGCGCGTCAAAACGCTGCTCGTGCAGACGTTCCAGGGCGTCGTGGGCGCACTCGTAGGCCTCCACCTTGAAGTAGAGGGAGAGCTCATCCTCGAGCGCTTCGCGTACCTCGCGCTCGTCGTCCACGATCATCACTCGGTGCATCGGTCGTCTCCTGGAACTTCGATGCGGAAGGTTGCTCCGCCAAGTTCCCCGCGTGGCTCTACGGTCACCGTTCCGCCGTGGAGCATGGCCATTCGACGCACCATCGAGAGGCCGACGCCGGTGCCGCGCCGCTCCGATTTGGTCGAAAAGAAAGGTTCGAAAATACGTTCGGCGAGTTCGTCCTCGATCCCCGGACCGCTGTCCGAGACGACGACAAACGCGCGCTCCGCGGTGCCGCCGCACGCCACGTGAATCTCACCCTCGTCCCCGATCGCCTCGAGCGCGTTGCCGATCAAGTTGACGATCGCGTGATTGATCTCGTGGGCGGGGACGCGGGCGCGAGCCTCTTCGACGCGGTGATTGACGGTGACGTTGTCGGGAATTCGGTGGGCGAGGATCGCGAGCGCGGAGCGAGTTTCCGCTGCGAGGTCGCAGCCTTTGTCGTCGCGGGCGCTCGTTCCCCGGCGACAGGTGACGCGCAGGTCCTCGACGACCTTCGCCATGCGATTTCCGAGCCCTTCGCATCGCTCCACCAGGCGTGCATGACGCTTTTGCTGGTCTTCTGGAACTGCGTCGTTCATTCGCTTGAGCATGCGAAGGGAACTCAAAAGCGCGCCCAGGGGATTGTTCATGGCGTGTGCGACCTCGGCGGCGATCTCCGCGAGCATGGCCTGCTTGGATGCGGCCGCGAGGCGCTGGGAGAGCTCACCGATCTCCCGTTGGCGGGCGGCGAGATCCTGATGCGCAGACAGAAGGGCAACGTGCTTGGTAATCAGCTCGCGCTTCAGCATTCGGCGTTCCGTTTCGTCCCGTGCGGTGCATACGGCGACCGGGCCGGTCTCGGTTTCCACGTGCGTGACGCGCACCGTCGTGATCGCGGTGAAGCCGTCGGCGCGCGCCATCGCCACCTCTTCGTGGAGTCCCGGCTGCTGCAAAAGCGCGAGCCTCAAGGGCGCCTCGCGATCGGGGACGTCTTCTGGGGTGAGGAGCCCGACCGGCTCTCCCAGAAGGTCCTGAAGCGAGAATCCGGTGAGGATTTCGAGGTGCTCGTTGCCTTGAACGACTCGGCCGGACGCGAGCTCCACCGAGAAGACGGCGTCGCTCGTGGCGGCGAAGAGCACGTCGACGGTCTGCTCGGAATCGACGAGGTGAGGAGCGACATCCACGCCGGAGCGATCGGTCGGCTCCAGCAGCCGCTTTAGAAGGCGCCGCCGCGTCGCGCTCACGGCGGGGGATCACACCTGAGTTTTCTAAGGTGTCGCCGATGATTCTTTTTGGTCCGCTTAATGCAGATGTGTTCGACCAGTATCGTGATCGACACAGATTTCCAGCACTTGAAGCACTTCATCGCCAATCTTTTGACGGGTGGTGTCGGAAATCCGACGATTCGGGTACTCAAAATCCGCCATTGGGGTAATAATGTGTCTTCGGCGGATGAGTTCGCGCATTGTCCAGAGCTAATAATCCGAATTTGCAAGGGTTTTCGGGGGTTCCTATGAAGAATGGCCGCACAATTCTCGTTGTCGACGACGAGCCGGGTATGCGTCAGCTGCTCAAGCGCTCGCTGGATCGGAAGTTCGACAAGGTGTTGGAGGCCTCGACGGTCCAGAAGGCCATGGAGCACCTCGGCTCCGGGGTCGCGATCGACGTCGTGCTCACGGACGTCGCGCTCCCGGATGGTGAGGGCTTCGAAATCGTCGACCAGGCTAGCGAGATGCCGACCAATCCGGCGGTTCTCGTCATGACGGGGCTCCAGAGCATCGACAATCCGATCAACGCGCTTCGTCACAACGCTGCGGACTTTCTGCTCAAGCCCTTTTCTCTCGACGCGCTCGATCAAGCGATCCACCGAGCCCTCGAGAGGCGTACCACGATCACCGAGTCCGGCAGCTTTCGCGCCATCGCGGACCCGACCGAGGCGCGAAGCTGGCGCCGGGAAAACTGCCCGGACATCGTGGGGGAGCACCCCTCGCTGCTTCGTGTGTTCAGCATCATCGAGCGGGTCGCCGACACGGATTGTTCGGTCCTTGTCACGGGCGAGAGCGGAACCGGTAAAGAGCTTGTGGCGCGAGGACTGCATCGCGCCAGCGATCGAAAGAGTGGCCCCTTCGTTACGGTCAACTGCGCCGCGATTCCG
Organism: Myxococcota bacterium; assembly: GCA_039186435.1. Classification (GTDB taxonomy): domain Bacteria; phylum Myxococcota_A; class Polyangia; order Polyangiales; family Houyiibacteriaceae; genus JALVDI01. Next base: position 14,772 of record JBCDAA010000046.1, read on the forward strand.
GAGAACCTCCTGGAGAGCGAGCTCTTTGGTCACGTCAAAGGTGCGTTCACAGGCGCGACGAGTTCTCGAAAGGGCCGCTTCCTCGATGCAGACGGCGGGACGCTGTTCCTCGATGAGATCGGCGAGCTTCCCCTAAATCTCCAGGGGAAATTGCTTCGGGCGCTGCAGGAGAAGGTCGTCTGCGCCGTTGGCGAGAGCAAGGAGCGACGGGTCGACGTCCGCATCATCGCGGCGACGAACCGAGACCTTGAAGAGATGGTCGAAGCGCGCTCGTTTCGGGAAGATCTGCTCTACCGTCTCAACGTGATTCCGCTGGAGCTGCCGCCTCTCCGCGAGCGCAGCAGTGACATCCAGCTCCTCGTTCAGCATTTCGTGGCCGAAGCCAACGCGGGCCGGCGGCGCTCGGTGGAAGGGGTGGACGACGAGGCGATGACGGCGCTGTCGACCTACGGATGGCCGGGCAATATTCGGCAGCTGCGAAACGTGATCGAGCGCGTCGTGGTGCTCAAGGGGGAGGGCGTGATCGAGTTTGCGGACCTTCCGCCCCGCATTCGAAAGGCGCGCGGCGCTTCGTCGGCGGGAATCCTGCTGCCGACGCTTCCGGAAGAAGGAATCGCGCTCCGAGATGCGGTGGAACGCTTTGAAAACGCGCTGATCGTCCAGGCGCTCGAGCGAACCGGGTGGAACAAGAACCGCGCGGCGTCGATCCTGAAGATGAATCGGACCACCCTCGTCGAGAAGCTGAAGAAGAAGGACATCAAGAAGGCTGGGTAGGCCGAGTCCCTCGTTCCTGTCGGGTCGCTGACGCTCCGTCAGCGGCCCGTCGCCGTTTAAGGAGTTCGTAGGCCTCTTCGGGCGAAAACCCCCGAACCTTAGCGCTGGCACTTCCTTTGCTTTTGTCTTCGGCATGCTCTTCAACGCCGTCGACATCGCGCATCGTGGCCTGAACTACCACCTGCGTCGTCACAACGTGCTGGCCTCGAATGTCGCCAACATCGACACCCCCGGATTTCGACCCATGGAGCTCATTCGGGAGACGGAAGGCACGCAGCGCGGACTTCGAACGGAGCGTACCCAGCCGGGGCATCTTCGTTCGCACGCGGGCGGAGACGAGACGTTCAGTGAAGCGCGTGAGCGGGTTGTTCAGCCCGGGAGCGACGGCAACGCGGTGAGTCTGGAACGCGAGATGGCGAAAGTCGCCGCCAACGACCTTCGCTACGAAGCCATTGGCCGAATGGTCCGGGCGCACCTCGGTGCGCTTCGCTACGCCGCGACGGATGGTCAAGGATGAACGTCTTTAGCGCCATGGAGATCGCGGCGTCTGGGCTCTACGCCCAGCGCACGCGCATGAACACCATCGCGTCGAACCTCTCGAACGCGCGCACGACGCGAACCGAAGAGGGCGGACCCTACCGGCGCCTCGACCCGGTGTTTCGGGCGGTTCCGGCGCCGCAGCGTTTTGGGGATCTTCAGAGCGACCCGCAGGCCGACATCGCGCGTATGGTCGAGGTAAGCGAGGTCCGCGAAGACCCGAGCGACCCGCAGCGCGTGTACGACCCCAATCATCCGGACGCCGATGAGGAAGGCTTCGTCAACATGCCGAACGTCGACGTCGTGGAGGAGATGGTCAACATGATCACCGCGTCTCGCGCGTACGAAGCCGGCGTCACACTCATGCAGACCGTGAAGGGGATGGGCGACTCCGCGTTGTCCATCGGGGCGTAGCATGACCGTTGGAATCACCGCCGCGCAGGCTGTCTTCGAGCGGGTCGAGCTTCGCAACGAGCGAGCGGAGGCGCCTTCCGCCTCGTCGTCGTCTTCGTTCGCGGACGCCCTCGAGCAGTTCGTGGAAAAGGTCGACGAGAGCCAGCGCGTTGCGGAGACGAAGAGCGCCGACTTCGCCGAAGGTCGCACCAACGACATTCACGGCACGATGATCGCTCTCCAGCGCGCAGACGTCTCACTTCGGCTTTTGGGCAGCGTCCGAAATCGTGCGCTCGAGGCGTACCGCGAAGTCATGAGGATGGGCGCCTAGGATGGACAACATCCAGCCCGCGGATGGCGGTGCCGATGGAGGCAACGACGCGGAGCCGCCGCGTTGGCGCGCGCAGCTCAACGAGCTCAAAGCGCGCTATCAGGCGCTCTCCGCGAGGACACGGCTTCTCGCGCTTGGCGGAGGAGGCGCGCTCGCCGCGGCACTCGCCGTCTATGCGTTTGTGGGGCAGCAGTCGGGCATGGACGTGCTCTTTGCGGATCTCTCGAGCGACGACTCCGGCCGCATCATCGAGCAGCTCGGCGGGCTGCGGGTGCCCTATGAGCTTCAGCAAGAGGGCGCGACGATCCTGGTTCCGACGGAGCAGGTTCATGAGACGCGTCTTTCGCTCGCCGCGGTCGGACTTCCGAGCGGTGGCGACGCCGGCTTCGAGCTCTTTGACGAGCAGCGTTTCGGCGAGAGCGAGTTTTCCGAGCGGGTGAAATACCACCGCGCGCTTGAAGGGGAGCTCGCGCGCACGATCACGCATCTCTCGGGCGTTGAGCGCGCGCGTGTGCACCTGGTTCTTCCGAGCCGGTCGCTCTTCGTGGCGCGCGACGACAGCGCGACCGCGTCCGTGGTGCTTCATCTTCGCGCCGGCCGGCGTTTGAGCGAGGAGCAGGCGGGCGGGATCATTCACCTGGTGGCGTCGAGTGTGCGCGGCCTGGAACCCGATGCGGTAACGGTCGTCGATGGCGAGGGACGCAGCGTGGGTGGAGGCCCGGACGAAGCCGAGTCCGCGTCGGATGCGCTCGCGTACCGGCGTCAGGTCGAGCGCGAGAAGGAGCGGGCCGCGCAGGAGCTTCTCGATACGACGCTCGGGTCGGGCGTTGCGGTCGTGCGCGTGTCCGCCGACGTCAGCTTCACGCGCGAAGAGCGAACGGAAGAGCGCTTTCTGCCGGACGAGGTTGCCGCGCGGAGCGTTCAAATCGAAGAGGAGCGAAACGCCTCGGCCGCGGAAGGGGCTGCCGAGGGTGTCCCGGGTGCGGCCTCGAATCTTCCGGGGGGTGCGCCTGCGGGCGGCGAACAAGACCAGCGCGGAGTTACCCGTCGATCGGAGACGCGCAACTTTGAGGTGAGCCGAACGACCCGCCGCGCGGTCGAGCCTGTTGGTCGCATCGAACGACTTCACGTTGCGGTAGTTGTCGACGGAACCTGGACCGGCGAGGGAGACGATCGTTCCTTCACGGCGCGCGACGATGAAGAGCTCGCGCGGCTCCAGGATGTGGTCGCACACGCCGTCGGCGTTACCGCCGATCGCGGCGATGAAATTACGGTGAACTGCGTGCCCTTTGCGAGCAGTGCCGAGGACCCCATCAGCACCGAGGATCCGATCGATGCGCTCCTCGGACGTCACCGCGTCTGGAAGCCGTACATCTTTGGCGCGGCGATGGTTCCCTTCGCACTCTTTGGGCTCATCTGGTGGATTCGCCGGCGACGGCGGAAGGCCCGCGAGAAGGAAGAGGCGATACAGGCCGAGGTCACGGATGAAGCGCTTCCGGCGGTCACCGCGGGTGAGGGCGATGACGAGAGTGCAAAGCCGGCGCTTACCGCGGGGATCTTCGGCGAGGACGAAGAAAACCCGGACGGGCTGCCCTCGGCCGATCAGCTTCGCGCAGAGCTCTCGAAGGAAGCCGACGAGGAGATTCCTCTCCTCGCCGCGGAACTTGCGACCGAGGATCCGGCGCGCGCTGCCCGAGTGATTCGTGGATGGTTGATGGCGCTTCCGGCGCCCAAGGAAGAGGACAACGATGGAAGCGCTGACCACGCCGCTTAGTGAACCGCTTCATCCCGGGCTCTTGACCCTGGATGGCGCGTCGAAGTCGCTACTCTTTCTCGTGAGCCTCGACGAGGCGATCGCCACTCGGGTGATGTCGCATCTCTCGCCGAGTGAGGTGGGTCTGATCCGGAAGGCGAGCGAGAGTCTCGAGGAGGTCGATATCGATCTCCTCCTGGCGATTCACCGCGAGTTCATCTCCGCGATTCGCGATGGCGTGCCGACGAGCCTCCGCGGGTCGGGCGCGTATCTGCGTCGCCTCGCGGGCAAGGCCCTTGGCGAACATCACGCGGCGTACATTTGGGACGGCGTCGAGCGCGAGGTCTCCGACAGCATGGCCACGCTTTCCACGCTCGACGTCGACACCGTCTTTCCCATGATCGAGCGGGAGCATCCGCAGACGTTGGCGGTGATTTTCTCGCTGATCGATGCAGAGCGCGCGGCCGAGTTGCTCTCGCGCTTTAGCGTGGACGACCAGACCGAAATCATGCGCCGTACCGCGCAATTGAAGAGCATTCCCGAGTCCGTGGTGAAGGACATTGAGGAGCAGCTCGCGAGCGAGATCTCCGTGCTTGGCGAAGTTAAGCGCCGCGAGCTCAACGGCATCGAAGCCGCCACGGAGCTGCTCAAGATGATGGATCAGGAGCAATCGGAAGCGCTTCTGGAAGAGCTCGCCGACATCGACGAAGAGATCGCCGAAAAGGTGCGCAAGGCCCTCTTCACCTTCGAGGACCTCAAGCGTATCGACGGCCGCGGCATGCAGCGTCTTCTCAAGGAGATTCAGTCGGATCATCTCGTCCTTGCGCTCAAGACCGCGAGCGAAGAGATGCGAGAGAAGGTGTTCGGAAATATCTCCTCGCGGGCGGCAGCAACGCTGCGCGACGACCTGGAGCTTATGGGTCCGGTGCGGGTCTCCGACGTGGAGGAGGCGCAGGGCTACATCGTCGAGGCCGCACTTCGTCTCGAACGAGAAAACGCGATCACGATCGCACGGGAGGGTGCCGGTGCCTTGGTCTGATAAGGAAAACGAAAAGGCGATGCCGCTGGAGTTCCCCAGCGCAGGCGAAGGGGAGAAGAAGCCGAGCTGGTTTGCTTCGCCGGCCCGTTCGATGCGGGCGCCGAGCTTTCTCCCCTCGCTTCGGCCGCAAGCAAGAAGCCCGCGTCCGAGGCTCGACGCAAGTCGCTTTGCGAACTCCGCGCCCGCGATGCCGCAAGGTCTTCGCGCGCCTGCAGTGCCGCGGGAAGTGCGGCAAACCGATGCCGCTCCGGGGAGACCGGTTCGTGCATCGCGACATCCTTCGTTTCGTCCGAGCGCGAGTGAAGCACCGCGTTCGGCGCCGAGCGAGAGCCTTCCTGAGATGACGCCGCCGCCTTTGGCCCCGTCGCTACCGCCATCGGTGCGGGCGCGAATCGAGGCCCAAGAGGCGGCCCTTCGCGAAGCGTGCAACGCGGCCCAGCAGGAGCGGGAGGCGCTGGAGGAAGCGCGCCAGGAGTTCGTCGAAGAAGCGGCGAACCTTGCTGCGGAGCGCCGCCACGTCGCCTGGTCCCTCGAAGGGGAGCTGATCGATCTGGCCGTGGCGATGGCGGAGGCGCTGGTCGGCAGCATTGAGGATCCGTCGCTCGCGCCGCGCCTCGCCAAAGAAGCGCTCGCGTGTTTGCCCGAGGCGGACGAGGCGACCCTTCGCGTCGGCTCGACTGCCTTTGAAGCGATCTGCGATCGCCACGGCGCGACGTTCACCCACGAGGGCACCAAGGTGACGCTTCGCCTCGACGACACCCTCCGAGGGCCGGGATGCCTCGTCGAAAGTCGCGAGGCACAGGTGGATGCCCGCATTCATGAGCGCTTGATGCTCGCGGCGCGTGCGATGCACGAAGAGCGCGCTGCCGGTGAGGAACGCGAGTGAGCCTCGCGCGGTACGCGAACGTTGCGACCGCGAGCCTTGCGCCGATCGTAGAAGGGCGCCTCGCGGAAGCTGTGGGTCTGGTCGTGGAAGCGAAAGGCTGCCGCGCGTCCATCGGCGACCTCTACCAACTCCGCTCTCGTTTTGGGGATCGCGTCGATGCTGAGGTGGTCGGCATTCGCGGCGATCGCACCCTCTTGATGCCCCTCGCCGCAACGGATGGACTCGAGGCCGGCGCGCCGCTTCGCCGGGTCGGACGCGCGGCGTACGCGAAGGTGGGCGACGCGCTCCTCGGACGAGTCGTGGATGCGCTCGGTCGACCTCTCGACGGAGGTCCCTCGCTCGTGCTCGATGAAGAGCGTCCCCTGGACGGCGGGCGTCCGAGCAATCCTCTCGGTCGCCGTCCGGTCGAGGAACCCTTTTTCGTTGGGGTTCGCGCGATCGATGGACTTCTCACCATGGGTGTCGGGCAGCGCATCGGCATCTTTGCGGGCGGCGGCGTGGGCAAGAGCTCGCTCCTCGGCATGATGGTGCGGAGCGCGCGCGCGGATGTGGCTGTGATTGCGCTCGTGGGCGAACGCGGCCGTGAGGTGGAGGAGTTCGTCCACCGTACGCTCGGCGAAGAAGGGCTGAAAAAGGCGGTCGTGGTTGCGGCGACGAGCGCGGAGAGTCCCCTCCTGCGTGCGCGCGGAGCCTGCTACGCGACGGCGGTTGCCGAGCACTTTCGGGACCGTGGCAAGCGGGTTCTGCTCGTGATGGACAGCGTCACGCGGTACGCGATGGCCCTTCGCGAGATCGGTCTTGCGATCGGAGAGCCGCCGACCACGAAGGGCTACACGCCAAGTGTATTCGCCGCGCTGCCAAAACTGCTCGAGCGCGCCGGAACGTCCTCGGGGCCGGGGTCCATCACGGGTGTCTACACCGTCCTGGTCGAAGGGGACGACCTCTCGGATCCGATCTCTGACGCCGCACGGGCGATCCTTGACGGTCACGTCGTCCTCTCGCGCGAACTCGCAGAGCGCGGGCACTTTCCTTCCATCGACGCAAACGCCAGCGTTTCTCGAGTGATGTCACAGGTGACGTCGCAAGAACGGCGACAGTTGGCGCAGCGCGCTCGCGAGTTGATCGCCGCGTATCGCGAGGCACGGGATCTGCAAGCGATCGGTGCATACCAGCCCGGGGCATCCCCCCGTCTGGATGAAGCAATGCAACGATACCCCGCGCTCGTTTCCTTTCTTCGCCAAGGCCTCGACGAAGTCGAGAGCCCCGAAGGAGTGCATGAGCGCCTAGCTGGAGTGTGGAGCAAATAATGGATAGAGCTCGGCTCGCGAGGATGATCTCCGTGAAGAAGCGGCAGCACGACGTACGTCGCGCAGCCCTTGCGCAAGCGGAGCAGCAGCTGCGGGCTGCGGAGTCCGAAGTGGAACGGCTTCAGCTGCAGGTGCGTCGGCTTCACGAAGCGGTGATCTCTCCCGGCGGCGTGCAGGCCCACGAGCTTCGTTCGCGCGCCGCGATGATGGAGCAGGCGCGGCGGGCCATCGAACAGGCGACCCATCGAGTACAGCAGCATCGCGCGCATCAGCGCCGTTGTGCGGAGGCTGTGCGCCAGAGCGCGAAAGAAGTCGCGGCCCTTGAGCGCGTTGAAGCGCGAATGAAGCGCGAAGCGCGGCGTGCCGACGCACGACGCGAGCAGCGTGCGCAAGATGAAGCCGCGACGCGCGGCGGCGGAATTTCGGGGCGCTTTGCACGCCCCCGGCTCCCCGGACGAAATACGCATCCGGAGTCGATCCCGGCGACTGACACTTCCGGAAAGACGGCGGGACGATGAAGGTCGCGCTTCCCACACGCGAGGCTCCGCCGGCCGCCAAGGACTCCCTTGCGAACGACGAGGCAGCGTCTCCTTTTGGGGAGGCGCTCCAGCGGCGGCAGGCCGCCGACACCCATCCCGAAGATCTCGGAGATGCGATCGACGTCGATGTCGCGGCCTTTGTCGTCGAGGAAGCGGACGCCCAAGCCGACGTTCGACCTGCCCATCTCGATCTCTCGCTTTCGCTCGAGGTTGACTCCCAAGGGGAAGGCGGCGACGCGAACCTTGAGTTCCCCACAGACGTAGAGGTCGACGTCGCCGTTGTCACGAAAGCCTCGCAGCTCGAGCGCGCCCGACTGTCGTGGAACGCCTGGATCGGGGATCGCAGCATCTTTGCGCGCGCGACTGCACCGAAGGGCACTGCGACTGGATTTCGACCGGTCGTTCCCAAGGGCGCGACGCTCGGCGCGCAGGCGTCGTCCGCAGCTGCGCCTTTGTCGGGTGTCACCGGTGCGGTTCAAGCGTCGGCCGGGATGGCGTCGGCCGAGATGGCGTCGTCACCGGCAAAACCCATGGCTCTCGCTGCTCCGCCCGTTGCGGAGGAGCTGCCTTTGTCCCCACCGATCCCGGAGGTCTCCTTGTCTGAGCAATCATCCGCCGCACCGGCGGAACCGTCGCCGGAGCCGAAGGTTCCGATGGGCGCGCCGATGACGGTGACGCTTCAACTCGCCACGGTGGTTCATGATGTACTCGCGCGCGCGAACTCCGCGCTTGCCGACGTGCCGTCCATGCGCCCGCCCGCGAATCCCGTCGCCCCAGCGGTAGTGAACACGTCCGCTGCCGAGCAGGGCGCGGTCGTGCAGATCGAACATCCCGAGCTCGGGCGGATTCGGCTGCAGCTTGAAATGCAGGACCGTCACCTTCGTGTTCGAGCCATCGCGCAGTCGTCGCGGGCGGCTGCCGCACTTCGGGAGAGCGAACAGGCACTCCGCGAAGACGTTGCACGCCACGGCGTCGATCTCACCAACCTCTACGTGGAGAGGGAGGCGTAGTGGAACTTTCAGGCGCCAATCAGCTAGCCGCACCGCGCGCGACCGAGGTGCCCGACACCGAAGAGAGTTCGGACCTTGGCACCGAAGCGTTCATGCAGCTCCTCGTGGCTCAGCTTCAAAATCAGGATCCTCTCGACCCCATGGACTCGCGGGAAATGATCACGCAGCTCTCGGAGCTGACGGGCGTCGAAAAGCTCAACGGGATCGAGCATCGCCTCACGGCCCTCGAGATCGCGAGCGCGGGTATCGCCAACACCCAGGTGGCGTCCCTCGTCGGCAAAACGGTGACGGCGGATGCGTCGTCCCTGCGCCTCGAGGATGCGGGAAGCGTATCGACGGTCTTTCGTCTCGAAGGACGTGCGGACTCGATCACCGCGACGATTCGCGACGAAGCCGGGCGTACCGTGCGCACGATCGAGATGCCGGGCGAGTTTCCAGGAGAGCACGTCCTCGAGTGGGACGGGATGAACGACACCGGCGAACGACTTCCGCCCGGCCGCTACTCCGTGGAGTTTCGCGCGGTCGATGAGGCTGGCGCACCGGTGACAGCGTCGACGGAGCTCACCGGGATGGTGGGCGGCGTGTCTTACGAAAACGGTTACCCCGAGTTGATGGTCGGCGAAGCACGTCTGTTGCTCGGAGATGTTACGGCCATCGAGCAGTAGAGGAGATTCCATGAGCGTGTTGCGATCCATGCACACCGGCGCGTCCGGTCTGCGCAGTCATTCATCGGCCATCGGCGTTACCGGCGACAACATCGCCAACGCGAACACGATGGGCTTCAAGCGTTCTCGCGGTGTCTTCGAAGACATTCTTGGCCGCTCCATCGCGGGCTCGAGCGCGACGCCCATGGCGGGGGCCGGGTCGCGTTTGGCCCACATCGAGCAAATGTGGACCCAGGGCGCACTCCTCACGACGGACTCGCCGACGGATCTTGCGCTCAGCGGAAGCGGCTTCTTCATGGTCGACGGGAACGTGAGCGGAATTGACGGCCGCTTCTTCACCCGCGCCGGGCAGTTTCGCATCGACGCCGCCGGACAACTCGTCAACCCCAACGGGCTTCAGCTTCAGGGCTACACCGCCGCGCCGGATGGAACGATGGGTGCGGATCTGGGGGCGTTGACGGTTGCGGGCGGCACGCTTCCCGCGAACGCGACGACCGCCGCTGACATGAGTCTGAACCTGGATGCGAATACTCCGGTTGCGACCGCGGCCTTCGATCCGGCGGCTCCCTCCGGGTTTCCCGCGCCGATGACGATCTACGACTCCCTCGGCAACAGTCACGAGATCACGGTCTACTTCAACAAGACGGGCGCGAACCAATGGGAGTGGCACGCGATGGTCGACGGCGGTGAGGTCGCAGGGGGAACTCCCGGCGTGCCCTTCGAAGGCGCTTCGGGAACCCTCGATTTCAATACGGACGGTGCCCTCAGCGCCGAGACGCCAGGAGCGAGCACCTGGAACTTCATCGACGCGACTCCCGGCCAGACGATCGAGTTCGACTTTGGCGACGCGATTGCGGACGGTGGAACAGGCTTTGCGGCCACGACGCAACTTGGCTCGCCTTCCACCACGAACGGCCTCTCTCAAGATGGCTTCGGCGCGGGCAGCGTCTCCGGGATTTCCATCGAGCCCGACGGCATCGTCACCGGCGTCTTTACCAACGGACAGCGCCGGGTGCTTGGCCAGGTCGCCATCGCCGACTTTGCCAGCGAGCACGGTCTCGAGCGCGCGGGCAGTGGCCTCTGGGTCGAGACCGCAGCCAGTGGCGAAGCCCTTATTGGCGGCGCGGGCTCCGGGGGTCGCGGCTCGATCGTCGCGGGAGCTCTCGAGGGTTCCAACGTCGACCTCGGGCGGGAGTTCGTCGATTTGATCAGCTTTCAGCGAGGCTTTCAGGCCAACAGTCGAATCATCACAACCTCCGACGAGATGTACGGGGAGCTGGTGAACCTCAAGCGGTAGCCGACAGCTCACGCGTAGTTGGGAAACGGGGCGATTCGTCGCTCCGTTTTTTTTTTGGTTAAAGAAGTGCTGCCAGAGACCCGACGGCCCGTCAGCGCCATGGCACCCGCAGGCGCGTCGATTCCTTCGCGCGCCTCGAAAACGCGGAAGAAACTTCCTGGCACGACTCCTGCTCTTTCTTCGCGCGATGGCGGACGAAGAAACCAAAGACGCTGCGGGAGAAGAAGAGCCCGAAAAGAAGAAGAAGCCGATGGTCCTGATCATCGTGCTGATCAACCTCATCGCCGTGGGCGGTCTCGGGGTCTACCTGATCTTCTTTCACACTCCGACGGTCGTTGCGGCCCCTGCGGAGCCGGCACCTCGCGAGACCGAGTACGGCCCGCTGGTGGAGCTCACGCCTCTCGTGGCGAACCTCAACGATCAGCACATCGGTCACTACATTCGCGTGGCCATGCACCTCGAGGTCGCCGACGAGGAGACCAAGCTCGAGGTGGAACAAGCGATCATTCCGATTCGCAACCGGCTGGTGATCTACTTCAGTGATCTCTCGACAGAGCAGGCGAACTCCGTGGGATCCCGCGACCGAATTCGCGAGGAACTCGTCGAGTCCATCAACGAAGTTCTCGGTGCACCGAAGGTCCGCCGCATCTTCTACACCGACTTCGTGGTGCAGTAGCCCGCCATGGAGGAACAAGAGGCACTGCTGTCGGCGGAAGAGACCAGCGCGCTGATGGACGCGATGAACGCGGGCGAACCGTCCGTGCCGGCCGAGCCGATCGACCTCGGGAGTCCCGAGCGGCGCGTTCGAGAGAAGCTCCTCCAAGCGGACAAAGTCTCCGAAAGCCTTGGCGACGCCCTCGCGCGAACCATCCTGCGGCACACCGAGTCGGTGGTGAAGGTCGACGTCGCCCCGGCCGAGCTCGTTCCGTTCGGAATGCTCGTCACGACCCTGCTTCCCACGTGGTCGATCGCGCGAATGGAAACGGACGCGAGCTCGTTTGCCCTCGCGATCGGGGACGATCAGCTGACGAGCTTCGTGCTCGACCGTCGCCTGGGCGCTCCACTCTCGAGCGTCGAGAGCCAGGGCGAAGACCGTCTCACGCGCGCCGAGCTGAGCCCGATGGACCGTCGCGTGCTCGCTCCTGTGTTCGCGGACATTGCGGCGGTCGTCGCCAAACTTGGCGCGGACGATCCGGACGCGCTGCGTCTGGTCGAGGTGCTACCGAATCCGCATTCGCTTCCGCCGACTCCCGAGATGGAGCCGCTCCTCCTCTTGAACTTCACGGTGCAGCCGCGGAACGCGCCGGCGGGGCATCTCCGCGTTGTTCTCGATGCGTCCGCTGCGCGCCGGCTTCTTCCCGAAGACGCGGACGGTGTCGTCGTCGCGTCGCCGCGTGAGCAACACAAGATGCGCGGACGGATTCTCGAGACCTCCATCGAGCTCGTTGCGGTCCTCGGTGAAGCCTCCGCCAACGTCCGAGAGATTCTCACGCTTCGCGTCGGAGACGTGCTTCGTCTGGACGCTGGCCCCCACAGTCCGGTTCAGGTTCGTACCGGCGATCGAGTGCCCTTCGAAGGAAAACCTTGTGTGCACCACGGAAACCTTGCGGTCCGCCTGACCCGCACCTCTTGAGGAACAACGATGAGCGACAGCCTAGCCCCTGCAGTGAGCAAGCCACCGGCCCCGGTGGTGTCCCAGCCGCCGGTGTCTTCACCACCGGTGTCCGCGCCGCCCGTATCGGCGCCGCCCGTATCGGCGCCCCCGGTGTCTGCGCCGCCTACCTCATCCGCGACGCCGGAGCCCGACCATAACAACATCAACATGCCGGCGGACGACGGCCTCGAGCGCGTGCTGTCCATTTCCCTCACCGTGCACGTCGAGCTTGGTCGTCGCCGGGTGCGTGTTGGCGAGCTCTTGAAAATGGGCGTGGGGCAGGTCGTCGAACTCGACGCCGCGGCAGGCGCGCCGCTTTCCATCTTCGCGAACAACACGTTGATCGCAGAAGGAGAAGCCGTGGTCGTGGGCGACCGCTACGGCATTCGAATCACCGACATCGTCTCGCCGCAGGAGCGAGTGCAGCGCCTGGGCGGCAAAGGAGGAGCAGGATGAGGAACGCAATCGGAGTGTTGGTGGGGGTACTCGCCCTCGGAGGAACGGCCCACGCCGACGCGGTTGTTCTCACGGGAGTCACCCTTGACGTCGGCGACGCCGAGACGCGGATTCAGGTCTTCTCGAGCGGCGCGGTGGAAGAGCCCCGAATTCGGCGCCGCCCTGGAAGCGTTCGCGTGTGGTTTCCCGCCGTGGAGAACAATCCCCGGCTTTCCGTGCCGGGCGATGGCGCGGTGCTCAACGGTCTTCGGCTGCGCCCGGGCGTTGCGGATACAGCGGTTCTCGAAATCGACTTTCGGGGTCGCGCACCGAGCCGCGACGCGATTCGCTTTGAGCGAACTCCCCAGGGCGGAGTGCTTCGCTTCGAAACGCCCGCGGGTGCGATTGCCGCCGCGCCAGCTGCCGCCCCTGTCGCAGCGGCGAATGAGACGACGCCGCCCGCCGAAGAAGCGGGAGCGGAGGAAGACGCTGCGGTTGAGGAAGACGCTGCGGCGGAGGAAGACGCTGCGGCTGAGGAAGACGCGCCCTCTGAAGGGACGCCGCTCTTTCAAAGCGACGATGCGAACGCGCCGGTCGCCGCTTCCCAAGGAGCGAATATGGGTCTCCTCCTTCTCATCACGCTGCTTCTCGGCGGCGTGTACCTCCTCGTTCGAATGGTGACCGGCGGCCGCAAGATCACGATCGACGAGAGCATCACCGTGGTTGCGAGCAAGCGTCTTGCGCCGCGCTATCAGCTGATGGTGGTTCGTGCCCTCGGCCAGGACCACCTCATCGCGATTCACCGCGGCCAAGCGCAGCTTCTAAGTTCGTCGCCGAGCGATGAGTCCGGATTTGACGACGAAGAGGAAGTCTCGGGCGTGAGCATTATGGACCGCCTTCGTGAAAAGGCGCGCGGCGACTCCGTCGAAATCTCGACCGAGGCATCGACCGATCGCTTCGGCGCGAAACTTCTCAACCTCTCCGCAATTCGTCAGCGAATCGAAGACGCGAGCGCCGAAGAGGCGCAGCGGCAGTCCGAAAGCGACGCGGTCGCGGGTCTCATGCGACTCCGTCGCGCTGCAGCGAAGTAGCACCATGCGAACTGGGCTCGGTCTTCTCACGTGTTTTGCGCTGCTGCTCCTCCCGGAGCTTGCCGATGCGCAGCCGACCGTGAGCGTTTCCCTCGGCGAAAGCGAAGGACCCGAGCAGCTCACCGGCACCCTCAAGGTCCTCGGCCTTCTGACCGTCTTGGCGATCGCGCCGGGGATCCTCATTTCGATGACGAGCTTCACGCGGATCGTCGTCGTCCTCTCCTTCGTTCGCCAGGCGATGGGCACGCAGAACGTGCCACCGATGCAGGTGATTCTCGCGCTCTCGCTCTTGCTGACGGGCGTCGTGATGGCGCCCGTGGCGAGCAAGATCGACGAAGAGGCGCTCGGTCCGTACATGGAGGAAGAGATCAGCGAAGACGAGCTCTGGTCTCGCACCGAAGGCGTGGTTCGAGACTTTCTTCTCTCTCAGACCCGCGAAGGCGACCTGCTCGCGTTCTACGAGCTCAGCGACGCGCCGCTACCGGATACGGCCGAAGAGGTGCGGCTCGTGCTTCTCGTTCCCGCGTTCATGATTTCGGAGCTTCGCACAGGCTTCGAGATGGGGTTCTTGATCTTCCTCCCCTTCGTTCTCGTCGATTTGGTCGTGGCGAGCATTCTCACCGCGATGGGCATGGTGATGCTTCCACCGACGATGGTGTCGACGCCCTTAAAAGTTTTGCTCTTCGTCGTGGTCGACGGATGGGCGCTGTTGACTCGCTCCCTCGTTGCGAGTTTTGGAGGTTAGCGATGACGAATCGCAATACGATTCCGGTCGGGGTGATGTATGCGCGGCCGCAGGACAACGCGGAGCCTGTGAAGGTCGCGGAAACCGAGCATGTAAAGGTCGCCGAGACGATCTACATCGGGGATGGTGACTCGGTGGCGGTGGTCGTGGCGAAGACGACGATGGGCGTTGTCCCCCTGATCATCCCAGTCGCGTCCAACCAGCGCCCGGAGCCGAAGGAGAACATCTCGCGCTACCCGACGCTTGCGCCTTCCGCCCCGAGTACGCCGCCGACGAATCCAAGGATGCAAAAGTCGGGGCGACGTCGTCGGCTCTTTTCGGACACCATTCTTCCCCGAGCGAAAGCCCAGTGAACGCTGGCGTTGGTCTCGACTGGTTTCGGGAGATGCTCTGGACGGCACTTCTCGCCGCTGGTCCGTCCGTGATGACGGTTGTGATCGTCGGCTTTGCCGTCGCGATCATCCAGGCCGCGACGCAGGTCAACGATCAGGCGATTGCGTTCGGCCCGAAGGCGGGCGCGGTCGTGCTCGCGCTCGTCGTGGGCGGACCCTTCATGCTGCAGGAGCTCGCGGACTTTACCCGTAACGCGATCTCGGCGATGGCGAACATCACGCCGTAGGTCGAAGTAAGAAATCGATCGCGCCGTCGAGCACAGTCTTTCTCGCGTAGCGACCGTGGGCGTCAGCGACAAAGTGATCGCCGATGAGTAGCGAGTAGAACAGCATGCTTCGCACTTCGGTTTCCGCTGCGGATAGGCCGAGGTCGCGAAAGTTACGGCGCAGGTACCCGAGACGCGCGGTGTCGACCCGCTCGACGACAACGAGGACTTCGTCGTCTCTCGTCGCGAGGTCCCGAATCGCAAGTTCGGTTTCAAGATGTCCGTCGTCCCGAAGACTCCAAAGAAGGCGCAGCCTTTCCTCTGCGTTGGAGGCGTTTCGGTCGACGTAGCGCGCAACGGCGAGAGTGCTCTCTTCCTCCCACGCCTCCACGATTGCGCCAAGGAGCTCCCGTCGACTGCCGAAGTGCCAATAGAAGCTCCCTTTGGTGACCCCGAGCATGCGCGCGAGGGGCTCGACCTTCACTTTTTCCCAGCCGCCATCGCCCAGCATCCGTGCGCCTGCGGCAATCCACTCTTCCGGCCCGATCGCCATTTCCATACGGTACCGTATTGACCTCAGGCAGTCATGCCTCCAGTCTCCATACGCCACCGTATGGTGGAGTTTGGAGGGTCCCATGAAAGCAGAGCTCGAGTCCGAAAACGCGCAGGCGCTGGCGTGCGACGCGCCGCTAGACTCGCTTCGGGCTGCGTGGCCGTCGATTCGCGCGCTGTGGAAGCGCTGTCGCTACGTTCCCATCGCATCGGTGGACGAAGCCGGAAACCCGCACATCTCGCCGATCGGGAGCGTTTGGCTCCATCCGACGGAGCCCCGAGGCGTGTTTCTGCAGCTCTACACGCAACGCCTTCCGCGAAACCTCGACGGCCAGCCGCGCTTCACCGCGCTCCTGGTGGACAACGGCGCCATGTTTTGGCTGAGCTCGCTGATTCGAGGTTCGTTCTCTCGACCGGTGGGCGTCCGTCTGCACGGGGTTGCCGGACCACGACGCGAGCCGACGCCGCAGGAGCAGGAGCGTTTCCTCCGCGTGGTGAGGCCGGTTTCGTGGACCAAAGGCCACGACCTCTTGTGGAAGGACAAACGATTCTTCACCCGCGACCTCACCTTTGATGGCGCGACGCCCGTGCGTATCGGGGCGATGACCAAAGCGTCGCAAATTCGCGTGTAGGCTCGACCTTGGTGCGCATCGGCTTCATGGTTTCTCCGTGAACGACGTCCTATCCGAGCTGATCGCGATCCTGAGCCTCGAGCGGATCGAAGAGAATATTTTCCGCGGCCAAAGTCAGAACCTTGGCTGGGGCCGCGTCTTCGGCGGGCAGGTGGTTGGGCAGGCGCTCTCGGCGGCGGAGCAAACCGTCCCCGAGGAGCGTGCGGTTCACTCCCTCCACGGATACTTCCTTCGGCCGGGTGATGCGGAAAAGCCGATCGTCTACACGGTCGATCCCATTCGCGACGGACGCAGCTTCACCACGCGCCGCGTGGTTGCCGTTCAGAACGGTGAGGCGATCTTTTCCCTCAGCGCGTCGTTTCAGGTCGAGGAAGCGGGTCTCGATCACCAAGCCTGCGAAGCTCCGGATGCGCCGGGCCCGGACGAGCTTCTCTCCGAGCAGGAGCTTGGCAAACGTTACCTCGCGCGTCTTCCCGAGGCTGTCGTTGCCAAGATTCCGAAAGCGATGCGCGAGAGGGTCGTCGCGGAACGACCGATTGAAGTTCGCCCTGTGGCGCCGATCGATCCTCTCAATCCGGGAACGCGCGAGCCGGTTAAGCAGGTCTGGTTTCGAGTGAACGGCAAGCTTCCGGACTCGCCCTCCATTCATCAGTATCTTCTTGCCTACGCATCCGATTTTCATCTGCTTGGAACGGCGATGATGCCGCACGCGGTTACCTGGCTCACGCCGGGTATGCAGGTTGCAAGCCTGGATCACGCGATGTGGTTTCATCGGTCCTTTCGTTTTGACGATTGGCTCCTCTACGACATGGACGGTCCGTCAGCGCAGGGAGCGCGCGGGCTTTCTCGCGGACGCTGGTTCGATCGCGCCGGACGTCTGATCGCGAGCACGTGCCAAGAGGGGCTGATCCGCGATCGGCGAAAGTAGCGTTGGACAGGACGCTTGCCGAGCTGGCGGACGAGCTCGTTGGCGCGGAGGAGGCGCGCCGCGGGGTTCTGCTCACAGAACTCAGTCAGCGACTTCGGGCCGACCGAGGTCTCGATTCAAGCGATGAGCTCGCTGCGCTGCGCGCGCATGCTTGGCCGTCGCCGGTTTCCTGGGTGACGTCCGTAGCGGCGCTGCGGGCTCATCGCGAGGTGTTGCCCCAGGGGCGTTTTGCGCTGTCCATGGCAGACTCCGGCGAAGCGCTGGGAGATCTGCCTGCTTCGCCGGCATTCGACTCCGTTTGCTACCTCTACCTCTGCACATCTCAGCTGGGAGAGGAAGCCGCGCGATCGCTTGCGCGGCGAACGAGGCTGGAGCTCCTCAGCATCGAGGGAGCGCTTCTTCCTGCGGCGGTGGTGGGCCAGCTTACGAACGGGCCGCTTCTCGCAATGGTA
>JBCDAA010000047.1:0-32373 GCA_039186435.1 Myxococcota bacterium
GAAGCGAAAGAACACCCGCGTCGCCATGCCGCGCGTGCTCAACATGTACAGCACGGGGCCGTTCTGGCGCTCCTACTTCGAGGTCGCCGGCGTCGACCGTGCGAACATTCTCTGGAGCTCTCCCTCAAGCGAAGAGCTCTTTCAGGCCGGCGGCAAGTATGGATCCGTCGATCCTTGTTACCCGGCGAAGGTCGTTCAGGCGCACATTCACGAATTCCTCTTCGAGGTGCACCCGAAGAAGCCCATCGACTACATCTTCTTTCCGATCCTCACGCACGTGCCCTCCTTCGTCGACGAGGCGCAGGACCGCACCAGCTGTCCGATCGTCGCCGGCACGCCCGACGTCATCAAAGCTGCGTTCACGAAGGAGCGTGATTTCTTCGCGGACCGAGGCATCGAATACGTCGACCCGGCGTTTTCCTTCGACGAGCCCGTGCGCATGAAGGAGACCCTCTTCCGCACCTGGGGCCCGCGCCTCGGCCTCACCCGGGACGAGAGCGACTTCGCGGCCGACCAGGCGTTCCTCGCGATGAAGAAGTTCGACGAGGATCTCCAGGCGAAGGGCCGCGCCATCCTCGACCAGATCGAGATGGACGACAAAGTCGCCATCCTCGTCGTCGGGCGTCCCTATCACCTCGACCCGGGCCTCAACCACGGCATCCCGGACGAGTTTCAGGTGCTCGGCTATCCGATCTTGTCGATTCGGTCGATTCCAAAGGATCCGAAGTGGCTCGAGCGGTTTTACGACGAAGGCGAAAACGCCCTCTCCATCACCGACGTCTGGCCAGAAAACTACTCCGCGAACAGCGCGCAGCGTGTTTGGGCCGTGAAGTTTGCCTCGCGACACCCGAACGTCGTGCTCCTCGATCTCTCGAGCTTCAAATGCGGTCATGATGCACCGACCTACGGCATCATCGATCGCATCGTGGAGCGAAGCGCCGTGCCTCACTCCACGCTTCACGATCTCGACGCCAACAAGCCCGGCGGCTCCATCAAGATTCGCGTGAAGACCTACGCGCACTCGCTGAAACTCCACGAGGAGCGCCTCGAGGACGTCTCGGCGAAGAAACGCGAGCTCGCGCGACGTCTCGACGAAAAACGCCTTGAGCTCCTCGAGCTCAAGCAAGCACAGCTCGCAAAGCGCCAGTCGCCCGACCCCAGCGTGGCAAAGCAGATCGCCTCGATTCGCGAACGCCTCGCCGACTATCAACCGCCTGCGCCTAAGTTGCTCGAGCCTTCGTCTGGCTTGATTCAGCTCGGACGAAAGAAAGACGGCCGCGTCGTTGCGGTCGACGCTGCCGAATAGCGCCGCCACCACGCCAACCAACCACAGACTTTGTTTCCGACGGAGGGAACCATGGGTAAGCCGAAAGACCTGGACACGATGGACATCGACGCGGAGCTCGCCGCATTTGAAGCGGAAGAGCGAAAGCGCCTCGGTTTGGACGACGCTCCGACGGAGCACTGGACCGACGGGATGACGACGCCGCACTTCACGGCGAGCCAACGGGCGAAGACCACGATCCTGCTTGGCGGTCTCACGATGGCGCACGACTACCTCATCGAGGGTGCCCTTCGCGGCGTCGGCTACCAGGCGAAGGCCCTGAACGTGGCCGACAACGCCTCCCTTCGCTTCGGCAAGGAGTTCGGCAACCGCGGGCAATGCAACCCGACCTACTTCACGGTTGGCAACCTGGTGAAGGAGCTCTGCCGCATTCGCGACGAAGAAGGGCTCACCAGCCAGGAGGTCATCGACAGCTACGCGTTCGTGACCGCCGGCGCGTGCGGTCCCTGCCGCTTCGGCATGTACGTCACCGAGTACCGCAAGGCGCTCCGGGACGCAGGCTTCGACGGATTTCGTGTGCTCCTCTTTCAGCAGACCGGCGGGATCAAGCAGGCGACGGGCGAAGAGCTCGGCCTCGTGCTTAACCCCACGTTCTTCTGGGCCCTCGCACGCGCGATGTTCAGCGGCGACGTCATCAACGTCCTGCAGTACCGCCTGCGTCCCTTCGAGGTCGAGCCCGGGAGCGTCGACCAGGCCATCGAAGACGTGAAGCGTGAGGTGTACAACGCGCTCGCAACGGGTCGTAACGTCCTCGGAGCGCTCTGGCGCGGCCGGCAGATCATCAAGAAGCTCGAACTCGATCGTCTACAGCCCAAGCCGAAGGTCGCGATCATCGGCGAGTTCTGGGCGATGACCACCGAGGGCGACGGCAGCTACCACATTCAGCGCTTCCTCGAGCAGGAAGGCGCCGAGGTGAACATCCAGGTGCTCGCCAACACGCTCCTCTACAACCTCTGGGAGTTCCGCCACGACACCGAAGCGCGCCTCGAGCTCAAGGGCGCCGACGCCAGCAAGTTCGGCCTCGCGGACAGCGACGTCGGTCTCACGATGGCGGGCCTCTGGCTCGGCGAGTTTGCGCTTCGCACCATCTGGCAGAGCTTTGCGAAGGTCCTCGGCCTGCACGGGCACGTGCTCCCGGACATGGACGAGGTCGCGCAGTTCGGGCACAGCCACTACAACGTCGAGCTCCGCGGCGGCGAAGGTCACCTCGAGGTCGCCAAGCTGATCCTCAACGTGGTGAAGCAAAAGGCGCACATGACGCTCAGCATCAAGCCTTTCGGCTGTATGCCTTCGAGCGGCGTGTCGGACGGCGTGCAGTCGGTGATTACCGAGCTCTACCCGGACGCGATCTTCTGCCCCGTCGAGACGAACGGCGACGGCGCCGTGAACTTCTACTCCCGCGTCCAGATGTATCTCTTCAAGGCGAAGCAGCGCGCCCGCGAGGACTTCACGAAAACCCTTGAGGAGTATGGCGTCACCGAAGAGCAGGTTCGGGAGTTCGCGAAGGGTCGCCACTACCAGAGTCCGCTTCGCGTGCCGGTGCACCGCTCGGCTGGGACAGCCACCGACCTGATTCACGAGGTCGGTCCGCTCATCGGCAAGGGCCCCCTTGGGCGCGCTCGTGTTCATGCAACCCGCGCCCTTGAGAGCGCCAAGACGTCACTGACGAAGACGCTGCCAAAGCGACTTCGCACTGCACGCCGCGTCGCGCCGACCCTTCCCGCGCTCGTGCGCTTTGGTGCGCAGGAGCTCGCCGAAAAGGTGCCGTCCATCAACGCGAGCTGGAGTCGTCTCTTCGACAAGTGGACCGCGATGACTGAGGATGAGGAGCGGCAGATTCGCGAAGCCGAAGCTGCCGAGCGAAACGCGCCTGCGCCCGCCGAGGCGCGGCAAAGCCTGCCGATCGTGTAGACCGATCGCGCAGACCGCTCCGCGCAGATTGAGCGCCAGGTCGAAAGAAGGCGTGCATTCAAAGGACTTTCCTCGGAATGTGCGCCTTTCTTTTACGCTGCGCCGAAAGCCTGAATCCGCTTCAAGGCGTGTTCTGCACGGCTCGTTCGGCTCCACCCCGAAGCGCCGCAGGCCGCCTACGACCCGCTCCGCCGGTTCGAGGGCCGCTTTGGACGAGGGCAACGCGATTTGGGGGCTACATACTGGAACGATCGCGCCACCTCCTTGATCGGCCCTTGCGAAAGACAAAATGGCGGAACGGAATTGAAACATGCGTGTTGGCAGCACATGCACGTATCAACGCGCGTCTGGACGGACGGGCGGTCGGCACTCGTTTGGCATTCGAGCGGGCGCTACAGCCTCGATCGCGACGGCGATGTCGTTCGCGAAGGTCCATGGACGCCCAAAATTCTTGCACTTAACTCGGTTGGCGAAGACGTCCTCGAGGAAGACCGCAGCTACGAAGCCGCGGCCTGCTACCGCGATCGAATCGCGGAGATACGCAACGCGACGCTGCACATCGGTGCGCGCAGCGTTCCTCTCAACGGGGATGCCGAACCGATCGCCTGGCCGCGCGAGCTCTTCTGGCGTGAGGAACGGGCCGCTCGTTGGGCCGCCTCGTCCACGTTCGTAGGCCCGTTTTCGTTAACCTCTTCGCCCTTTGGGCTTGGCGTTGGAGCCGCAGGTAGCGGCCATGTCGTCGTTGTTCGCGACGAAGGAGAACCGTGGAGCGCACGCGTGCCGCACGCGATTCGAGGCCGTGAATCTCCCGCGATGATCTCCACCCTGCCCACCGCTGACGGGGCGGTGATCACCCTCTGCACAATGGGCGCACGAAGGCGA
Source organism: Myxococcota bacterium (assembly GCA_039186435.1). Taxonomy (GTDB): domain Bacteria; phylum Myxococcota_A; class Polyangia; order Polyangiales; family Houyiibacteriaceae; genus JALVDI01. The sequence goes on from JBCDAA010000047.1 coordinate 4,139, forward strand.
CGGGCAGCCCTCGTTTTCGCGGGGGCAAACCACGTTCAACGATGGCCGCCGACCGAGTGTGCACTTCCAGTACGCCAAGCCCCACGACTCGTCTGCTGCGGTGACCAGCTTCTCGCCGCGTTCGGACGTCGCGTACTGCTCTTCGCACTCCCCTCCCTTGAAGAGGTCGCGTCCCTCGAGCTCGACCATGCCGTCGACGACCTTTGCGCGGTTGACGGGCAGGTTGCGATCGCCTCGCACCATTCGGCATACTGGGCACGAGTTGAGGGGACCGCGATCGTCGTTGAGCGTGCGTGGGACCTTTTGAACGAACCTTTGCCCCAAAAAGGTACCGTGAGCTGGGAGCCCGAACGCGAAGATGGTCCAACGAACGTTGAGGCCGCCGTCCAAAAAGCCGAAGCGTGGTCCGCGCGCAAAGGCGAAACCTTCACGCTCAAGCTCCGGCTTCGCAGCATTGGTCGACCAGGGACCGCGCTTCGGATCGAAGCGAGTGGCCCCGCGATCGAGGAGGGGCACGTGACGTTCACGCACGCGTCCTCCGAGAGCTTCGAAGCCACGTTTGAAACCGTCGACGGAGCGCTACGCGCCGAACTTGCGGACGTTCCGATTCCGCAGGGCTACAAGCGCCCCGTCACACCCAAGCCGAAGAACGACGTGCAGAAGGAGCGAGCGAAAGAGCTCCTGGAAGCATCGCGCCTCGACCTCGTGCTTCAGGGTACAGCGAACAACAACGGGCGCGCGCTCTTGAAGCTGCAGATCGGTGGCCTCGAAGCGAGCCCGTTTCGCTGGACACGCCCCTTCCTCGTAGAGGAGTAGCGCCCGAAACTGAGCGTAATCCTCAGTGAGCTTAGCGACAGTCGCCGTCACTGCAGCGCGAGGCGTCGCAAAGGGCGGTCGGCGTGACGTCGGAAAGCTCGGTTACCACGGTCGCCGGGGAATCCTCTTCGAGGATGATCTCGGTGCATCCCTCGGCGAACGCAGCGCAGTTCAGGTCGCGAGCACGTCCGCGAAAGCCGTAGACGCCGGGCTCCAGGATCGGAGGGCGAACGAGGGCGCCGTCCCGGGTCACGACTTCTTCGTACACAGCCGCGGAACTCGACCCACAGCCCCCCGGGATGATCGAGGTGTCCACCGCGACCGCGAAGCGCCCACGTTCGGCGTCGGCAAAGCGAATCTGCCAATCGAAGCCGGCGTCGCCACCGCAGCTGGACACCAGGACGGCCAGGAGGAGAGCCCGCATCATGCCGTTTTGCCTGAAAATTGTGAGTCTTTCGAGAAAATAGCGGCCCGAACCGGTCAGCGATCCATTCGGCAAATTGCCCGCTCAGGTTCAGAGACGATACGATAATGACGTGGCTTTGGGGGACTTAGCGGAAGAGGACCTTACGTCGTCGATTCAGGCGGGACCGGTCGATCCCGAGGTTCCCGAGCAAATGGGGCGCTACCTTTTGGCGTTCGAGTTTGCCTCCGGGGGGATGGCCACAGTGTATATCGCCCGAGAGGCTGGAACCGCGGGGATGAAACGCGCGGTCGCCCTCAAATGCATTCACCGCCATCTCGCGAAGAAGAAGGCGTTCGTGGAGATGTTCCTCGACGAGGCCCGCGTCGCTGCCCGCATCAACCACCCGAACGTTTGCAGCGTGTACGACTTTGGGTCTGCGGCGGGCACCTACTACATCGCGATGGAGTACCTGCTCGGGGAAACGCTCAGTCGCGTCATTCGCCGAATGTTCCGCAAGACGGATCGAAGGCCGTCGCCTCTCACCATCGCCCAGGTGATCGCCGACTGCTGCGAGGGGCTGCACGCCGCGCACGAGCTACGCTCTGACAACGGAGAGACCTTGGGGGTCGTGCACCGCGACGTCTCCCCCTCAAACCTCTACATCTGCTACGACGGGTCGGTTCGCGTCGTCGACTTCGGCATCGCCAAGGCGGAAAACAAACTCTACGAAACGCGTACCGGAGAGCTGAAGGGCAAGCTCGCGTATCTCTCCCCCGAGCAGGTCGATCAGATGGATGTCGATCGGCGCGCGGACATCTGGTCCCTTGGCGTTTGCCTCTGGGAGGCGCTCACCGGAAAGCGACTCTTTCGACGACGTTCCGACGCGCAAACGATCCTGGCCGTCATGCAGGCGGACATTCCGCCGCCGAGCTCCTACGGGACGCTGCCCGAGGGGATGGACGACGTGGTCCTCAAGGCGCTAAGTCGCGACCCGGCGGACCGCTACCAAACGGCGCGGCAACTCGGCCAAGATCTTCGCCGCGTCGTCATGCGCGCAGGCGAAGTTGTCGGCGCGCCCGAGGTCGCCGAGTGGATGACCGAGCTCTTTCCCATGGAGCGGATTCGTCGCCAGGAACTCGTTGAAAAGACGATGAAAAAGAGCCAGCCGGGGGACATCACCCGCGTCCCGCCGCAGCTCACCGGGGACAGCTCCAAAACAACGGGGGTCGTGTCTGAGATCTTCGAGCGAAAAGAGATCTCTCCGCCGATCGCGATCCCCCTCGATGACCCGCAGCCGGTACCGCCTTCGGAAGCGATCGACGTTTCGCTGAGCGATAGCTGGGGCGACGAAGAACACGAAGCGACAGTTGCCGAAGCGGTCTCTCTTCCGGACTCGTTTGGTGATGCGGCGACGCGGCCGGAGACGCCGTCGCAGAAAGACCCCTTCGGAGTGCCGCTGGCAGTGGCGGCCAAGCCTGCGTCAAAGTCACGCGTGCCGATCGTGATCGTTGCTCTCTCCCTCCTCGGACTTCTTGGGCTCGGTGCGTTTTGGGCGCTGCAATCGGACGAGGGAGCACCCGAGACGGCGGCGCCGTCCGCGCCGGTCGCCCCTGCGCCGGTCGCGGAGGAGCCACCGCCAGTCCGCGCGCCTGATCCGGTCGCCGCCCAAGGAACCCCCGTCGAAGCCGCCGCGGACGAAGTCGCCGAAGCCGAAGTCACTGAAGCCGAAGTCACTGAAGCCGAAGCCGAAGTCACTGAAGCCGAAGCCGAAGCCGCGGAAGTCGAAGCCGAGGCGGAACCAACGGAAGTCGCAGCGATGGATGCCCGCATGACGCCGCGAATGGTCGCGCGGCGGCCGGTGGCGACTGGCCCTCCCGGAATCGTCACGATCGTTAGCATCGGCGGGTGGGCTGATGTGTTCGAGCGAGGGCGTTCGCTCGGTCGCACCCCTGCGCGCCTCGAACTCTCTCCCGGGCGGCACGTCCTGGTGGTGAAGCCCTTTGGTCGAAACCCAGGTATTCGCCGGGTGGTCCGTGTACGATCCGGATCCCAAGAGCGCGTCGCAGTTCGCGTTCAGTAACCACGGAGCGCCGCATCCACCATTCGACACGATCCCTCGTCCTTGTGGCGCTCGTTTGCAGCGCGGCCTCCGTCGCGCACGCGCACGAGGACATCGACCAGGCGCGCGAAGCGTACGCGAACGCCGACCTCGAAGGCGCACTGGAAGCGCTGGATCGCGCAGAGGAGTCGGGCGTCGACCCCTCGGAGCTCACCCAGCTTGTTACGATGCGGGTGCTTGTCCACGTCGCGCTCGGAAACGATGACGAGGTCACGCAGAACCTGCGGAACCTGGCGTCGTTCGCCCCAGGAACGGAGCTTCCTGCGGAAATCCCCCCGGCGGTGCGTACGCAGTTTCAGGCTCTCGTCGAAAACGCCGCGCCCATCGCGATGGAAACCGAGGTCGCTTCGGAAGGCGATCAGGTTCGGGTGCGCGGCACCGTTCAAAACGACTCCGAGAGTCTCACCGACACGATCGTCGTCGGTGCGCGCGTCCCCGGAGGGGAGTGGGAAGAAGGCGAAGGCGAAGTGGTGATTCGGCCTGGCGACGTCGCGACGGTCGAGACCTACGCGGAGGCGTTCGGTCCCGGTGGTGCGCTTCTCGCCGCGGACGGGAGCGCGGACGATCCGATCGAGCGAACGCTTCAGCGAGAGACGAGCGACGCCGAAGGCGGTGGGTTGTCGACGGGCGCCGTCGTGGGAATCGCGGCGGGCGCTGCAGCGGTCGCCCTCATCGTGGTCATCGGGATTGTTGTTGCGGGAGGCGATAGCGGGGATCCGCTCCAGCCTCGCGCTCCAATGGTGCAGTTCTAACGTCAACCGGCCTCACGAGCCGCGGACGAACGAACTTCGAAGTCGAACTCAGAAGAGCCCGCGACGCGGAAAGAGCGCGCCCGTGGGTCCTGCGGGTTCTTCCGTTGCGCCGTCGGTGGCGTCCGTTGCGCCGTCCGTTGCGCCGTCCGTCGGGCCGTCCGCGGCTGCGTCTTCGCCGGCCTCCGTGCTTTCGCCCTCGCCCGTCACATCGGTGTCCGCCGGTTCAAGCTCGTCGGGCGCTTCGCCATCATCCGTGTCCATCTCAGGGGTCTCGGTCGTCTCGGTCGTCTCAGAGGGCTCGTCGGCCGGCTCATCGGCGGGGGGCGGAGGCGGCGGAGGCGGCGGCAGCGGCGGGAACTCGTCATCGCTGTCCTCACCGGGCGGGGGCGCAAGCAGGTCGCCGCTAAAGCTAAAGCCGAGGAGAATGTACGGGAACGCCTGGCTCACGTCCTGTCCCGTTCGCGAGGGATGCTTCAGCCACCAGTTCACCGCCACGAGGAAGGTCGGCCCGTTGTAACGCGCCTTGTACTCCTTGAAGTGCGTGTAGGCGAAGAGCGGTCCGACGCGGTGCGTGATGATGTCGCCGCAGTCGTTGCCGTCGATCGCGCAGTCGATGCCCTGAAAGGAGTCCGAGCTAAGCAGCGACCGCGCCCAGGTGTAGCGAACGCCCACCGTAAAGCGATCGGCGTGCAGGTAGAGCAGGTCGAAGTCGTTGTTGAGCGTCCACCCGCGGTCTTCCATCAGAATGTCGAGAAAGACATCGTAGAAAACGCGATCACCATCATTGAGGTTGTAGTCGGGACGAAAGGCGCGAAGCACGCTTCGAAGCGCGACCGGGCCCAGCTTCGCCTGCAGCGTTCCGCTCAACGTGAGCTGGCTGCCCGTCGTCGCGTAGGCCTCGCTGCTGCGATCGTCGATGGCCGAATCGGAGTAGTCGACTGCGGCGTTCGGGTACGACTGAAGGAAATCGAAGGTGCCGTAGTACCCGACGAACTCGTAGCTCGCCCACAGGCGAAAGAAGGGCACCGGCTGAAATTCGACCATCGGCCCGATGCGCGTGAACGCCGGCGTGATGGTCGGCGTGATGCCGACGCCGAAGTAGTTGTCCCGGGTAAAGATCGAATTCGTCTGAAAGAGACGCCGCCGATAGGTCACCTGACCAAAGCTGATCAAACCGAGCGGGTTCGCGCGCGCAACGGTCGTCAAACGGTAGTAGAGCTGGTTCGGCGGCTGAGGCCCGAACTGCGCTTCGGCAGTGGAGGACCCCAAAAACGAGGCAGCGACAAGGACAAGCAGAGCGGCGCGCATCCGTACCGCTACCGCGCATTGGCTGCGTCAGCTCTGTGTAAGCTCACTTTGCCGGTCGAGCACGGAACGACGCCCAGCCCAGGCTGGCCGTTAGGGCCCCAAACGCGAGAACAGCAGGCCAGATCTCGGAGGACTCGGGCTCGGCGCCCGCGAAAACGTCCCACTCAAAAAATGTGAATGCCGCGGCGAGGACGCCGACCAGCGCGGCGCCCGCAATCAAGCCTGATCCGTAGAGAACGCCGACCTCGCGCGCCGCCTCGACGCGGCTCTTGGCGGAAAGGCGCTCGACCGCGAGGCGCACAAGACCACCCACCATGATTGGAACGGCCAGATGCACCGGAAGGTAGAGACCCACCGCGAAGGCCAAGGTCGGAAGTCCCATGATCTCGACGCAGAGCGCGAGCGCCATTCCGATGAAGACGAGCCCCCACGGAAGGTTGGCGTCGAGGACCCCGTCGATCACGAGCTTGATGAGGTTCGCCTGCGGCGCCTTGAACTCGCCGCTGACGATGTCGGCGCGAAAGAGCGTCAGCACGGTGCTCATCGCGAGAGCCGCCGCGATCACCCCGACCACCTCACCGATTTGCTGGCGGCGTGGCGTCGCGCCGACGAGAAAGCCGGTCTTTAGATCTTGTGAGGTATCGCCCGCAATCGCCGCTGCAATGCACACCAGCGCGCCGATCGTCAGCACCGCGACGCGCGCTTGGCCGTCCGCGTAGGCGCCGCCAAAGAGGAGCGCGCAGATCAGCACTGTCGCAATCGTCATGCCGCTGATCGGGTTGGAGGACGACCCGATCAACCCAACGATACGCGAGCTAACGGTGACGAAGAAGAAGCCAAAGGTCACCACGGCGAGGGCGGCCCAGATCCCAAGGCCCTCGTTGCTGCTGGACATCAGCGGAAGAAACGCGACGCCAAGACCGAGGACGCCGAGCACCGCGAGCACGAACTTGGGGGAGAGCTCGCGCTCCGTCCGGGCGACCTCCACGTCGCTCTCTTCCCCCACGGCGCGAAGGGCGAGCCGGACCGACTGAACGATGGTCGGCGTCGACTTCAAGAGCGTGAACACGCCACCGAAGGCAACCGCGCCGGCGCCGACGTAGCGGAGATAACGACTCCAAAGATCAAAGGAGCCCATGTCTCGGATCAGCGCGCTCGGCTCGGGGGCTACCGGCGACGTCGCGCCACCACCAAAGAGATAGATCGCCGGGATCAGCACGAGCCAACCCACCGCGCCGCCGGAGAGCATCACCGCGGCAACCCGCGGCCCGATGATGTAGCCCACGCCGAGAAGCTCCGGCGTGACGTCAGCGCCAAAGGAGGTGCGGTAGTCCGAGCCGCGCGATCCGATCGTGACGTCGGGCTCCGCCGGCCAAAGCCGAAGAAATTTCTCGCCCGCCGTGTAGAGCGCACCGATACCCATTCCGGCGAAGAGCATGCGGGCCTGGGACCCGCCTGCTTGGGCCGCGACCTGAACCTCCGCACACGCGGTCCCTTCCGGGTACGTCAGGTTGCCGTGTTCGCGAACGATCAGATAGCGACGAAGCGGGATCATGAACATGACCCCCAGCAGCCCGCCGAAAAGCGCGAGCGGAAAGATCGGCCAGAACCCCGGCTCTTCGTTCCAGAGATAGAGAACCGGAAGCGTGAAGATCACCCCCGCGGCGAGCGACTCCCCGGCGGAGCCGATCGTCTGCACGATATTCGTTTCCAGCAGACTCCCGCGGCGAAGCAGACGAAAGAGAGCAACGCCGATCACCGCCGCCGGAATCGACGCCGAAACCGTAAGGCCGACCTTGAGTCCCAGGTACGCGTTCGCGGCGCCGAAGACTACGCCCACCAACACCCCGATGGAGACGGAGCTCACGGAAAGCTCGGGGACCTGTTCGTTCGGCCCGACGACCGGCGGATAGATCTCGCCCTCGTCCAAAGGGCGATAGGCTTGCGCAGGCAGCTTCGGCGGGGGCCGGTCGGTCATGGGGAGGAGGGGAGCGCGCGACGCCTAGGACTTCGATTTGGCGAACGCGTCGAGCTGCTCAGGCGACGCCTCGCGCTGATGCTTCGCCTTCCAGTCGTCGTAGGGCATTCCATAGACGATCTCGCGCGCTTCTGCTTTCTCGAGACTGATGCCTTCGTCTTGCGCCGCAGCGGCGTACCACTTCGACAGGCAATTCCGACAAAAACCGGCGAGATTCATCAGGTCGATATTCTGCACATCCGGCTTTTCCCGAAGGTGCTCCACCAGCCGGCGAAAGACCGCCGCTTCGATTCTCTGCTGCGTCGCGTCGTCCATCCTCTCGGTATTCTTCGCCAAAGGCGACTCGTCAATCGCCCTGCTATCCTTTGAAGGATGCGTGTTGCCTTTGCTTGCTTGGTGATGGCCGGCTGCGGCCTCACCCTAGACACCACTCCACCCCGCGACTCAAGCCCTGGTGACTCCGCCTTCGACGCGGGGGTCTTTGACGCGTCTCGCGACGCCGGGATGGACGCGGCTGCTGATGTCGGCATCGACGCTCCGGCGTGTGAGACGCCAATGGACTGCGCGATGCTGAACCGCGGAGCCTGTCAGTCCTTCTGCATTGGCGGCATGTGCACCCTGCCCGACCAAGACGGCGACGGGGTGGGTCCCGGCTGTGAGATCGACGTGGACTGCGACGACAACGACCCCACCATCGGGCTCGACGGCGTTCGCCCCTGTGACAACGGCGAGATGGGCGTCTGCGCGATCGGCGCCACCCAAACGTGCGTCGACGGAGTCCTCGGCGCCTGTGAAGGCGGCCGCGAAAGCGCGCCCATCGAAAGCTGCAACGCGCTCGACGATGACTGCGACGGGCGGGTCGACGAGGGACTTCGCACAGAGGGTCCAGGATTCAACATGTGTGAGGGGAGCTTTGTCTGCCGAGGCGGGGAGTGGGTCACCGTCGCTCCGGGGCCGCGACCTGCGGGCGACGATTGCGATGGAGAAGACTCCGACTGCGACGGAGCCATCGACGAAGACTGCCCCCGCGACGACTGCGTCTTTGTCCGGCGCGTCGCTGGCGCGTTCGCGGACATACCCTCGGCGACCAACCCGGGCATGGGAGTCCGCGACATCGCCAACGCGCTTGCGGCGATTCGCGCGGGTGCACCTCCGCGCATCTGCCTTCTGGCGGGCACCAACTCCTGTACGCCCGCTGGCTTCTCGGTGAACACCAACATCCCCGCGGGCGTGACAATCGTCGGCAACCTCCGCTACACGCTCGCCGGCGGCGTACGACGGTGTCGGGCGGGGAACTTTACGAACCTTCAGCCGGAGGCGCCGACAGGGGTGAACGTGAGCGGCGGCCCTGCGACGACGGCGTTCTTGGACCTCGGAATTCGGATGCCCGGCGGCGAACCGGTCGTACAGGGTCTGAACGTTTCCGACGGGGCCAATGTCGTTCTCGACCGCGTCCAGATCTTCCCGGGAGGAGAGGGGGACCCGCCGGTCGCGGTCGGCGTGAAAGTGAACCCCCGCGGTTCGCTCACCGCCATCGCCACGCGTATCGACCCCGGTTTTGGTGACACGGTGTACGGGATCGAGGGTCTTGGACGAGTCGAACTGCTCAACTCGTGCGGAACGCCAACCTGCGCCCCGAGTTGCGGAGGAGGCGAAGGAATCCGTGGAGGAAGCCCCCTCGACGACGGGGCGGCGATCTTCATGGACGGAGGCGAACTTGTCGCGTCCACGTATGCGATCTGTCAGGACCAAGGGTCGTACGGCATCGACGCGGTGAACAACAGCTCGGTCGTGCTCCTGAACTCCGCGGTGTCGGTAAACGGCCTCGACGACACGGCCTTCGGCGTCAGCACCACCGACTGCGAAGAGACCTGGATCAGCAACAGCCAGATTCGCGTTGGCCCGAGCCCCGAATCGGGCGCGGATGGCTACGGCGTTTGGGTCGAAGGAACGTGCTCGGCGGTGATCACGCAAAACAGCGAGATCGTCGGCGCCACCGGCGGACCGGTCGACACCGGAACAGGGGTGTTCTGCGACGCGAACTGTCTGATCGACGAAAACCCAGACATCGCTGGCGCGGCAAGCCTCGCACTCGTCGGCGACGGAGTCCTCTGCAACGACCGCTGCGTCATCACCAACAACACGATTCGTGGTTCACGCCCCAGCGCAAGCATCGGAGCGACGATCGGGCTAGGAATCGCACCAGGATCAGTCGCGTTCGTCGCGCGCAACGACATCCGCGGCGGTTGCGGCCTCGCGCAGGGGGTCGTCTCTTCCGGGCTCGTTCGCTTGGAGAACAACTTCGTCGCCGGGGCGGACTGTGACCGCGGCGTTCCTGAAGCCACGGGCGCGGTTCTCGAGACCGTTCCGCTCTTTTCCGCCAACAGCAACACGTTCGTCTCCGGCATCGGGGGCATCGACGGCGACGGGTGCAACGCCCTGGGCGCGTTCATCGATGGGAACGACGGCCGCGGCAGGTTCCGAAACAACATCTTTGGCGGTTCGCCGGGGTGCGTGGTTTCCGCTGCGGTGGAAGCGGACATTCTTCCCGGAATCTTCACCCACAACGTTCTCGCGTGGGGCCCGTATCTGGACGGGAGCGTCATACTCTTTAGCGGGCCGGAGCTTGAAGGGCTCGACCCTGCGTATGTCGAAAACACCTTTCCGAGGTTCGACGAGCAAATCTTCGCAAGCTATCCGGACGACCTTCACCTCTGGCCGGGATCGCCCGCGATCGCACGCGGCACACCGACCGGAGCTCCGCCTCGTGACTTCGACGGCGACCCGCGCGATCCCGTTACTCCGTCGGTCGGCGCGGACGAGCCCTAGAGAAGCGTTCGCGTCGGGCGGATCTATCGAGCCGGGTTATGCAAGTGTCAAGCCGTTGATTTGCGCGAACGCGAAATTACGTTTCGTGCATGTCAGCCCTTTCCGTTTCGGAGTTCGCACTCCTTCCTCTCCGCCGTGGAGTCATCCTTCCCGGTCGCGTCGCGACGCTTCCGGTGGGACGCGCCAAGTCGGTGGAGCTCGCCCGCTCTCTTTCCATTGGAGATCAGCTCGTCCTCGCCACCCAGCGAGACCCCGTCGAAGAACAGCCGAGCATTGAAGACCTTCATCACGTTGGCGTGATCGCTCGGGTCAAAGACAAGGCGGACCGCGGTTCTCGCGGTCTGGTGCTCGTCGTAGAAGCGCTTCACCGCGTCACCCTCGAGGACACGGTCGCCGGCAACCACTGGCGCGTTCGAGTTCGGCCGCGTCCGGACTTCGACACGGACATCGCCGAAACCGAAGCGCTCGCGGAGAGCCTTCGTCAGCGTGTTCAAGAGCTCGCGCCGAGCGACAAGGGCCTTCGAAACGCGCTTCGTCGCGCCGAGCCCGATGCGGTCGCCGACGTGGTCACGACCTGGGTCGACGCGCCGCAGGAACAGAAGCTCGAGGTACTCGCAGAGCGAAGCGTCCCCGCCCGACTTCGCCTCGCCGCGCAAATCGTGCAGGAAGCAAAGGCGCGGGCGGAACTCAAGTCGAAGGTCGACTCGGAGGTTCGTCGCGATCTCAACAAAGCCCAGCGGGAACAGCTTCTCCGGCGGCAGCTCGACGCGATCCGCCGTGAGCTCGGTGAGCTTGAAGGCGACGACGACGATCCCCTTGCCAAGCTCAAGGCCGACCTCGAGAGCGGTGTGCTTTCGGACGAGGCCCGCGAGGTTGCCGAGCGCGAGCTTCGTCGTCTCGAAAGCCTTCCGGCGCAATCGCCCGAATCGAACGTGATTCGAACTTACCTCGAGTGGATCGCTGCGATGCCATGGGACAAACGCGCGGACGCCCACACCGATCTCGACGAGGTCGAACGCGCGCTCGAAGCGGACCACTTCGGACTGGACGATGTGAAGAAGCGCATCCTCGAGCACATGGCGGTGCTGAAGCTCGCGCCCGCCGCGCGCGGAACACTCCTCTGCCTCGTCGGTCCTCCCGGTGTCGGCAAGACCTCCCTCGCGCAGTCGGTCGCAGACGCCACGGGACGCCCCCTCGTTCGAGTGAGCCTCGGGGGCATTCGCGACGAAGCCGAGATCCGCGGTCACCGGCGCACCTACGTGGGCGCCCTCCCCGGCCGCATTCTCTCGGCGATTCGAAAAGCCGGGGTGAAGAACCCGGTCATCGTCTTGGACGAGCTCGACAAAGTCGGTGGCCGAAACTGGGCCGGCGATCCGGAAGCGGCGCTTCTTGAGCTCCTCGATCCAGAGCAAAACGACAAGTTTGTCGATCACTACCTGGAGATCCCCTTCGACCTCTCAGAGGTGCTCTTCATCGCCACGGCCAACGATCTCGGCCGGCTTTCCGCGCCGCTTCTCGACCGCCTCGAGGTCATCGAGCTGAGCGGATACACAACCGACGAAAAGGTCGCGATCGCGAAGGAACACCTTCTTCCGAAGGAACTCGAACGACACGGCCTCAGCCCGGAGGCGGTCACCATCGACGACGAAGTCCTCGCGGTCGTTGCCCGCGACTACACCCGGGAAGCGGGCGTGCGCCGGCTGTCTCGCCAGATCGCAAAACTCCTTCGACGCATCGCGCTCGAAGTTGCCAAGAGCGACACGGCGTCTCAGTTCGTGATCGACGAAGCGCGCGTTCGCGAGGTGCTTGGGCGTCCGCGCTACTTCGCGGATCTCGCGGAGCGAGAGCGTCCCGCCGGAGTGGCCGCCGGGCTCGCCTGGACGCCCGTGGGCGGAGATGTGCTCTACATCGAGACCACCCGAATGCCCGGAAAGGGAAAAGTCGAAATCACAGGACAGCTTGGGGAGGTGATGAACGAGTCCGCGCGGGCGGCCCTCGCCTACGTCCGCACGCACGCCAGTGACCTCGGCATCGACCCGAGCTTTCTGGAGGGGAGCGATCTTCACGTCCACGTTCCGGCAGGAGCGATTCCAAAGGATGGCCCTTCGGCCGGCGTGACAATGTTCACGGCCTTCGCATCGCTTCTCACCGAACGAAAAGTGCGACCGGACACCGCCATGACGGGCGAGGCGACGCTTCGCGGCCGCGTGCTCCCCGTCGGCGGGATCAAAGCGAAAGTACTCGCCGCCCATCGAGCCGGCTTCGAGCGAATCCTTCTGCCGAAGAAGAACGCGCCCGACGTCGCAGACGTCCCCGAGTCGGTGCAGCAGGCGCTCGAAATCCTCTTCGTCGAAACGATGGAAGAAGTCTTTGAGCACGCTCTTTTGGAGTCTCCGACGCCGGCTCGAGACTCCGATCCCGGGCGGGATCTCCCGCGGAACGCGAACCTCAATCCCGCCGCGTAACGCTTTCCAAGCTTGGGAGACAGAACCTATGAGCGCGCCATCCCACGCATCCCCGGCGCGCTCATCCTCGGTATCACCCAGCCCCGGTCTCGTCGCCTATCCCATCATCCCCCTCCCCTGGCGGCGAGATCGGGGCCACTTCTTTAATCGCCGTAGTTTTTCGGCGGCAACGCCCCATCGGACAAGCCCTAGAGTCCTGATGTGACCGACGAACTGCGAGCGCTCCTGGCGAACAAAACCATCGCCGTCCTCACTGGCGCGGGCTGTAGCACTGAAAGCGGGATTCCGGACTACCGCGGCCCCGAGACGAGGCGGCGCGCACGGAACCCCATTCAGTTTCGTCAGTTCATGAAGGACGCAGCCGCTCGGCGCCGCTACTGGGCGCGCGCGATGATCGGATGGCGAAAGTTCGCGGGCAAGCAACCCAACCCAGCACACGACGCCCTTGCTGAACTCGAGCGCGCCGGACGATTGACGGGACTGGTGACCCAGAACGTGGATCGACTGCACCACGCCGCCGGAAGCGAGCAGATCGTTGAACTCCACGGCGCGCTCGCCGAAGTCATCTGCCTTGCGTGCCGAGCCATCTCGCCGCGACACGATCTCCAACGGCGTCTCGAACGCGCGAACCCCGGCTTTGGCTCGGACGACGTCGAGATGGCCCCGGACGGCGACGCCGAACTCGAAGCCGTCGAGGGCTTCAACGTCGTGGACTGCGAAAGCTGCGGCGGACCGCTAAAACCGCACGTGGTGTTCTTCGGGGAAGGCGTTCCCAAACCACGCGTCGACGCGGCGTGGTCGATCGTCGACAGCGCCGATGTCCTCCTCGTTGTCGGCTCGTCGCTCGCGGTCTTCTCGGGCTATCGCTTCGTTCGCGGCGCCGCCAAGCGCGGACAGCCCATCGCCATCGTGAACCTCGGTGAGACCCGTGGCGATCCACACGCAACGATCAAGGTGGAAGCGCGCGCGGGCGAACTCTTGCCCGAACTCGTGCGCGCGCTCGCCTAGCCTCACGCCCAGGCGAGGCTGTAGCGGACCTCGCCCCCGTGAACGGCGATCGGTTTGCAAAAGGCTTTGCGCGCGAAGATCTCCGCGGTGCCTCGCATGAGCGACGCGAGCGCCTCCACCCAGTAGCCGATGCTCGCGAGTTCGTTCCGCTGGATGTGAAGCTCGGCGTCCTTGGGGGCGAGCTTGTACACGGTGATTCCGCTTCCGCGATACGCACGACCCCACGCGCTCCCGACCCGCGCGAGAGGCGTCCAAGGGGTCACACCGCCGCTTTTGGCCATTCGCACGATCGTTCCGAAGAAAGGATTGGCGACCCTCCGACCGACCGCATTACCGAGCTCGCTCAATTCCTTCGGCGCTAGCGAAAGGCGATCGCAGGCCTCGTAGTGCGCACGTGCAAGCTCCATGGTGACCCACGTATTTGTCATCGACGCCTCACGAAGCTCCATGCGCCGACTCCGTGAGGAGATCTTCGTAGGCGCCGAAAAACCCGTAGGTTTCAAGGGCCGCACGCGAGGATGAAAGAAGCGTCGTCTTGACGTGGGTTGCCGGCCGAATCTCGCCGGGCTGAAAAATGACCTCTCGCAACGTGTTCGCCGTCTCCCCCACGTGGGTGACGCGAAAAGGATGGGCTCAATCGGCGTGAATTCCAAGCGGGGTGGAGTGTAGGCTCCCGCACGATGATGGTGCTGGATTCACCCTACGATTGCGACGACGCGGAAGCGCTCGAGCGCATGCTCGCGCTCTCGGCCTATTGGGACCGAAAGTACGGCGTGAGAATGAACTGGGAGGGGAGCACCGCCACCCTCGACGGTCGCACCAAAGGGGTGAAGTACAAGGGCATCGTAAAGGTCGGCGCCGGGCGCGTGTACGCCGAAATCGACGCGGGCTTTCTCGCGGAAAAGCTGGGCGGACGAAAATACGTCGAAAAGAAGGTTCGGCAGTACCTCGACCCCCAGAAAACGGTCGCTGAGCTTCGCAGCTCGGAATAGCGTCGACGGGCTGTGCACCCGATTCAGCGACGGCTTCTCGTGGAGGAACTCGTTCGGCTGCGCCGGGCGGACGAAGAGCGCCGCTACGTCGCCAGCCAACGCGCGGGTCGCATCGATCCCAATCCGCATCAAATCGACGCGGTGATGTTCGCGCTCCAGCGGATTCCCGAAGGCGGCTGCATTCTCGCCGATGAGGTGGGCCTCGGAAAAACCATCGAGGCGGGGCTCGTCATCGCGCAGCTTCGAGCCGAGGGCGCCGAGCGCATTCTTCTGATCACGCCCAAACCGCTCATCGGTCAGTGGCGCGAAGAACTCTACTCGCTCTTTGGTCTCTCGGTGCGCGAAGGTCGCGCGGAACGTGGCTCCTTCGACGGAACCGGAATCTTCATCGTGGGCCGGGAGAGCGCGGGGACCCAGGCGGTCTCGAAACTGATCGCCAAGAGTCAGCCCTTCGACCTCTGCGTCATCGATGAAGCGCACGAGATGTTCGCGAGCATCTATCGCCGCTTTGACCAGGCGGGCGTGTACCGCGAGGAATCCAAGCACGCAAAAACCGCCCATCAGGTGAAGAGCTTTCTCGGAAGCACGCCTGTCCTGCTGCTGACCGCGACGCCGATTCAGAACTCCCTCACTGAGCTTTGGGGCCTCGTGCGCTACGTGGATGCGTCGGGAACCCTACTCGGCGATCTGCCCACCTTTCGCGCGGTGTTTACGGCCCACGGCGACCGCGCTCTCGCACCCGGTGCGGACCACGAACTTCGACGGCGCCTCGCCCAGGTCGTGCAGCGAACGCTGCGACGCCAGGCGCAGGAGTTCATGCAGAAGCCCTTCGTGGGCCGGCGCGCGCGCACCTTTGAATACACGATGAGCGCCAAAGAAAAGGAGCTCTACGACGACGTCACGCGCTACCTCCTTTCGCCGGATACGAACGCGTTTCGCGGCAGCCATCGAAGCCTGCTTCTTCTTGGATTTCATCGGCGGATGGCCTCCAGCAAAGCGGCCCTCGCCGCCTCGCTGCAGAACGTGGTCACACGCCTCGACCGGATGATTCGCGCCGCCGAGGGAGGTCGCGTCGACGACGGTGGAGAGACCGCCAAGGTGTTCGCGGACGACCTCGACGACGACGAGATCGCCGAGGCGCTTCGCGCGGAGGAAAGCGACGAGCAGTCCATTGACCTCGAGGCCGCGCGAAAAGAGCGCGACGAGGTCGACGCCCTTCGGGAGCGAGCGGTCTCTCTCGCGGACGACGGGAAGGCGCGCGCGTTGATCAAAGCCGCGCGCGTCACCCTTCAGGAAGAAGAATCCAAACTCGTCATCTTCACGGAGTCCCTCACGACGCAGAGCTACCTGCGCGAGCTGCTTCTCCAGTCGAGCGTGGTCTCCGACGATGAGATCACCCTCTTTCGCGGGCAGAACACTTCCGCGCGCGCAAAGGAAGCCCTCACGCGCTGGGAAGCCGAGGTCGAAGCGAAAAGCTCAACAAGGCAGCGTCCCAGCCGACAAACCGCCATGCGATTGGCATTGGTGCACGAGTTTCGGACTCGGTCGAAGGTCTTCATTTCCACCGAGGCGGGCGCGAAGGGTCTCAACCTTCAGTTCGCCGACACCCTCATCAACTACGACCTCCCGTGGAACCCGCAGCGGATCGAACAGCGCATCGGGCGCTGCCATCGCTATGGTCAAACCCGCGACGTCACCGTCATCAACTTTCTCGCGACGGATAACGCCGCCCAGCGGCTGACCTACGAGATCCTCTCCCAAAAACTCGAGCTCTTCGGCACGGTGATGGGCGCGTCCGACGTGGTGCTTCACGAGGCGGAGGGCGACGGGGGCGTGTCGACCGCGCTCGCGATCGACTTCGAAAAGCAGCTCAACGACATCTACCGAAAAGCGCGGTCCATCGACGAGATCGAAGCGGGCCTTCGGCGCCTGCGGGACACGACCGAGGACCGTCGCCGCGCCTTCGACGAGGAACACGCGCGCACCGCGAGGCTGATCGAGAGCCGCCTCGACGAGTCCGTTCGGCGCGCGTTTCGAACGCTCGCGCAGCGGCTTCCGGGACAGCTCAAGGCCTTCGATCAGGACCTCGAGCGTGTCCTGGTCGCCTACCTCGACGCGATCGGGGCCCTCTACAAACGAGAACTCGAAGAGTCGCGGGTGCGCTTTGAAATCGCGCCTTCGGCGGATCTTCCGCGGGAGCTTCGCGAAGGCCTGGTCGTCACGGTCGGGGAGCCCGCGGCCCAAGCCGACCCTCTTCATCTCGCTCATCCTCTCGTGCGTGCGGCGGTCGAGGAAGCGCGGGAGTCTGCTTCCGCCACACGGCGCGCGGTTCGCTTTGGCGACGAAGACCTCGGAGAGCGCGGGCTCCTTCGCGTCCTCAAGGTTCGTTACGACGGCCTTGACGTGGTGGAGCGGCTCTTTCACGTGGGCTGCGTTCTTCGCGGGAGCAGCCTCGAGGTTCTTCCTTCCGACGAGGCGGAGGGCCTCCTTCAGCTTTCGATCACTGACATCGCGGGTTTCGATCCGCCGCTTCCCGACGCGGATGCCGTGCTCGACGATGCCTTGGAGGAAGCGCTCTTCGACGCCCAGGGAGACATCGAAGAATACGCCCAGCAGCGCTTCGAACAGCGCATGGAGCGCATCGAACGCTTCGTCGAGGATCGCACGCTCCTTCTTCGCCGAAAACACGCCGACCTCGCCAAGCGCATTCGAGAAGCGGAGCACGAGCGCGACCAGGCGATGAGCGCTGACGCGCGTACTAAAGCGGGCTCCAAGCTACGGCGCCTGACCGTGCAGCTCGAAGAGATCGACGAGGAACTCACGCGGCTCGCCAAACGGGACGACGAGACCTACCAACTGCAGCGAGACCGCGCGCATCAGCTTCGTTTTGCACCGCCGACGGTCGAAGTCGTCCTCGACCTGGAGTGGGTTCGGTGAAGCTGCTGCACACAGCGGACTGGCACATCGGCCGGCGGTTTCCGAGCTTTGACGAGAACGACCGCCTCCGTCTCATGCGCGCACGCATCGACGTGATCGAGCGAATCTTTGGCGTGGCGGAACGCCATCAGGTCGATGCGGTCCTCTGCGCCGGCGACCTCTTCGACGACCCGCATCCGCGACGCGAGCACTACATCGCCCTCGCGGACGTTCTCGCGCGAAGAAGCCTTGGGCGCCCGGTCTATCTCCTCCCCGGCAATCACGACCCGCTGATCGCAGGAAGTGTCTGGTCGAACGATCATGAGTTTCGGCGGCTGATCCCCAAAAACGTGCAGGTGGTCGACGAAGAGGAGATGGAGTTTTCGCTCGGCGAGGGCGCGGTGCTCTTTGCGCGGCCGTGTACGTCGAAGGCCGGACAGCGCGACAACGCCATGCGCCTGCCGCCGCGGAAGGCTGGCGACGACCGGATTCGGGTCGGCATGGTGCACGGCTCGACCTTCGACGCAGGTGAAGGATGGGAGCAGAACTTTCCCATCGCCAAAGACGCCGCCGTGCAACGAGGCCTCGACTACCTCGCCATTGGTGACACCCACGCGTTTCGGCTCGTTCCCGAAGACGCGCCAGTCCCCACCGTGTATCCCTCGGCTCCGGAAGCGACGAACTTTGGCGAAACCGACACCGGCTACGTCTCGCTGGTCTTCTTCACCCGGCGCACGCGACGGGCGCTGGTCCGCAAGGAAAAGGTCGCCAAATGGACCTGGCGCCAGGAGCGCATCACCGAGATTCAACAGCTGCGCGATCTCGCGGCGAGCGACCTTGCCCAAACCGTGATGCGCCTTGAGCTGGACCTCGCGGTTTCACCCAACGAGTTCGAGGAGGTCGAGGCGCTGCTTCAACTTCTCAAGGGGAGCGAAGCGACCCACGGCCGTGTCGGGGTCCTGCAACTTCGCCGCGACGCCCTCGCGCTCCGCACCGACGACATCGAGCGCTATTTCGACGATCTCCCGGACGTCCTGAAGCAAACCGCAAAGCGGCTTCGCGCCATCGAAGCGGAAGGGGAACGCTCGGCAGAAGCGCAGCGAGCGCTCTTTCATCTCTACCGACTCACGCGCGAGTTCGTCTCATGAAGTGGATCTCGCTGGAGGTGAACGACTTTGGGCGCGTCGAGCACGCCTCGTTCGAGCTCGGCGAAGGTCTCAACGTTTTCTACGGGCCCAACGACCTGGGCAAGTCCACCGTCGGGGCCGCCATTCGCGCGGTGCTTTTGCTCCCGCATACGTCGGCGTACGCCAACCGCTTCATCCCCTGGGACCGGGACGCAAAACCGGAAGCTCGACTCATCTTTCGCGGGGACGACGGGCGCTACTGGCGCGTGACAAAGACGTTTAGCAAAGGCTCGGGCGGACGGTCGCTTCTCGAGGTGTCCAACGACGGCAAAACCTACACCGTCGAAGCGAAAGCGAGGCAGGTCGACGGAGAGCTGCGCAAGCTCCTCGGCTGGGGAATCGCAAGTCCCGGCGGCAAGAACGCGCCGCGAGGGCTGCCCGAGAGTTTTCTGACGCGCGCACTCCTCGGCGAACAGACCAGCGCCTCGGACCTCCTGCGCGCGACCCTCAACGAAGACAGTGACGGAACCGGGCGCGAGCGCCTCACCCAGGCGCTCCAGGTCTTCGCACAGGACCCTCTCTTCAAACGGATCTTGGACGCGGCCACCCTTCGGGTCGGCGAGGCTTTCAGCGCAACGGGCAAGCCGCGAAAGGCTCGCGGCGCCCCCTTCGTGCTCGCCCGAGAAGACGTGAAACTCGCACGTCAGGCGCGCGACCAGTGCCTCGAAGAGCTTCAGAACGCGGAGCGGGTCCAGGGGGAAGGCGACGCGCTTCGCAAGGACGTGACGTCGGCGGAAGACGCGCTTCGCGCCGCGCACGCCCATGCAGAAGAAACCCAGCGACGACGTCGTCTCGTGGTGGAACGCGCTAGTGCGGAGGCCACGCTTCGAGAGGTTGAGGAGAAGCACGACGCCGCGGCAGGCGTTCGAAAAGCCCTCGCCGAACTCGACGAAGCGCTTCACTCGCAAGAGGCCAAGGCAAACTCACTCCGCGAGGAACTCGAAACCGTGGAGACGTCGCTCCGGCAGGCGGACGCGGAACTTGCGGCCGCGAAGGCGAATGCGCAGGCCGCTCTCAGCGACGACGCGGAACGGGAAAAGGCGCTCCAGGTGCAAAGGCTCGAGGTGGAAGCCGATGTGGCGCGGCGATCGCTCGAGCATGCCGAGGCCGTCGCATCGCTGCGGGCCCGGCGAACGAGTGCCGAGTCGAAGAAGAATGAAACGCTTCAGGAACTCGCGAAGGCAAAGGAAGAGCTCGCCCTCGCCACGCAGGGGGTGACGAAGGCGCGCGCAGAGCAAGACCGTCTCGCCGGTGAAAAGGACCGGCTTGCGCTCGCGCGCCTCAACAAACGAATTCGCGACCTGGAAGCGCTCGTTCAGGACGCGGACGCGCTTCGAAAGGAAGCCACGACCAAGCGGGCGGCAGCGACGCGCACCGCGTCCAAGATCGAAGCCACGCCCACGGAAGCCCAGCTTCAGGAGCTGGAAGCGCTGCAGCGTGAACTCGCCGTTGCCGAGGCGCGCCTCGACGTGGGGATCGCCCTCGCGCTCCGACAGCAGCCTGGCGTAACCACGGTCGCGGAGGTCGACGAAACGGAAGCGCCCGTGGAGGGGTCCACCGCCGAACTTACCGGGGAGCGGCGCATTCGCCTCGAGGTCTCGCTTCCCACCGGCGAACCGGTGATCGAACTGGTCGCGACCGGCGGCCGGCTGGAAGCGCGCGCGGAAGCCGAACGTCTTCGCACGGAGTGGACCGAAACGGCCGAGCCGCACCTCAACGGGGAGAGCCTCACGGCGCTGCGACGAAAGGCGAAGGACGCCGCGGAGGCGCATCGCAAAGTGAGCCAGCTGCGGGAGGACGCGGACCGCCTCGAAGCGCGAAGCAAGGAACTTCGCGCCCAAACGGCGGAGCTCACGACGCTCCAGCAGCGCCAGCGCGCGCTTTTGGAACACGCGGGCGAGGAAGCGCCGACCTTCGACGACGACGAGGAGCTTCGCCGGGCTCTCGAAGCGGCGGCGAGTGCGCTTCGAAGCGCGCAGGACGCGCAAGCGAACGCGGCAAGTCGCGTGCAGGGCCTCGAAGGCGACGTGCGCGACGCGGAACGAGAGCTCGAGCTTCTCACCGACGAGGAGGACGCGCCGACGGTCGAGGAAGCAAAAGCGAAGCTCTCAAAGGTGGAGACAACGCTCGGCTCCCTTCGAAGCGCGCAGGCGCAAGCGTCCGCATCGGCGCGCGAAGCCGTGAAGAGCGGCCAAGAACTCGTGGACGATCTTCGAAGCCGGCGCGACCGGCTCTCCCACGAGCGACGCGAAGCCGAGGGTGCACGTCGCGAGACCCATGGGCGCCGAACCGCACTCCAGGAACAGTCCGCGAACCTGGACTGGGAAGCGCTCGGGTCCGCATTGGCCGAGGCAACCGCCGCGCGAGACGCCATCGAGCGGGTCGACGAAGTTACCGACGAGAACGTTGAAGCTGCGCGACGGGCCCTCCGCGATGCGGAAGCCAAGCTCGGTGATGCGCAGCGCACCTTGGATCGTCACGAAGGGCGCCTTGAACATCTAGGCGGAACCGTCGCGCAGGAGCGATACCTCGCCGCGGAGGAAGCCTTTGCTCTGGCCGAACAGCGCCAGTCGGATGTCGAAGCGGAGTACTTCGGCTGGAAGCTTCTCGTCGACACCATGCGCTCGGCGGAAAACGACGTTGGCCAGCATCTCGGCGAAGCGTTGAGCAAGCCGGTTACGGACGCGCTGCGAGCACTCCTGGAAGAGGCCGGCGCGGACGCGGAGCGCTACGGGGCCATCGCGTTTGGAGCGACCCTGAAAACGGAAGGCCTACGGGCACTCGGCGACGTGCGCGGAACCGACCGGCTTAGCGTTGGCACCCAGGAACAGATCGCGGCGCTGCTGCGCCTCACGATCGCAAAGGCGCTCTCCGCCCCGCTCATTCTCGACGACCACCTTACGCACACCGACCCGACGCGTAGCGCGTGGTTTCGGGACGCGCTTCGCGCCGCCGCCCACGACACGCAGATGCTCGTGATCACCTGTCATCCCCGAAGCTATCTCGACGCGGATGACCTCGCGCACGAAGGTCCCTATCGAGAGCGCGCGGCAGGGTTGCTTCGCGCGATCGACGCCGCGCAGATCATTGAGACGAGCTGACGGGCGCAGTCGCGAGCTGCAGCACGCAAAGGACGAAGAGCGAACGAGTTCGCGCGTCCGCGGTGCCGCGGATCTCCGCGCCGTTGCCCTCGGGAATGTCTCCCGACGAGTCCACAAGCACGCCGGGGTGGCCCGCCCCTTCGTAGCGAAGCTCACCGCTCGGCTCGATCACATGGCCCGCGAGCTCCTCTCGGTAGGACGCGTGACGCTCCTCCGGAGTCCTCGACGTGAGAACGACAGGGCAGTCCGGCGACCCGCAGGGCTCTCCGAGATCCGGCTCCGGCGCGGGCAAGAGAGGCACAAAACCTCGCCCTTCCACGCGAAAGATCGCCTCGCCGGAATCCGAGGTGCACGTATTGTCGCGAAGCGTCCCGATCGACGCGCCGGCGCGATGAATCGACCCGTCGGAATAGAGGTGAACCTGATCGCCTGGGTTTGGAATGAACTCCGCGACGAGCGTTCGCGCCGTCTCGTCGATCTCGACCGCTTCGTTGTCGGACGCTGGCCCGGGCGTGACGCTCTCGGGCTGCGTCGACGACGAACCACACGCCAGGAGAAGACCCATCGCAAAGTACTTCATGAACCGACGTACGGCCGCGATCGCGACCGCTTCCTGGGATGAATCGGTCGGCGACTAATTGCACTACGAAAGACCGCCGTAGAGGACCTCGTTGTGCTCGAAGAATCCTCGAGGCCCGCAAACGATCGCCGTCGTCGTCGCGCGCGTGATCGCGAGGTACAAGCGATCATCGAGGCGATCGTCCACAAGATCGACGTCCCCGATCACGACGGTTGGCGCCTCGAGTCCGCTAAAGCGAAGAAAGGTCTCGGCGGGAATCCGCTCGTCCCGCCAGTGGTGAACGAGACCCCGCGCGTCGCGCTGCCCGCGAAGGGAAAGGACCACGGCGTCGTCGAGATTTTGGACAACTTCTTCCGGCGTTCGATCAGGGGCAAGATGGAGGGAGTCGGGAAGCGCGTCCTCGCCCGGCGCGTCCGCTAGAAAGCGCTGCGCCGTTTCGAGGAGCGCCGGCGATCGGTACACGGTTTCCAGACTGTGCACCTCGTCAAACCAGCTCCGCGGCACCGCGCGATCGGGCCAAAAGCGACGAAGTGGATCGACACACGCCCAAAGAACGCCTCCCGTCGCAGCGCGCTCCGCGAGCTCCCAACCGGCGTCGCTCACGTCAGACGCTCCGTCGACCACCACCGCGTCCCAGCCATCACCGCCCGCGAGCACATGGTCCGCGGCCTCGCGGACGAGACCATCCCAATCTTCGTCGAGTTCGGGGGGTGCCCCGGTTCGTCTCAACACGAGCCGCGCCAAGGAAGGAATGCTCCGGCAGAGGGCTTCCGGCGCTCGGGTCGCCCACCACCCCGCGAGGCGTTCGGTCGCACTCAGGACAAGCACGCCGCGCCCCTCGTGGAGCCAGCGATCGACCTGCGCTGCCGCGAAAGTTGTCTTCCCGGTTCCAGCGACACCTTCGATCAAGAGTCGAGACGCTAGGGCTCTTGAAGTTCCCACACGCTCATCAACCAATCGAGAAGCTGCGTCTCCGCGCTGTCGAACCCGTCAACGGCGGCGAGACCCACGAGAACGCCGTACATCCATTCGCGCACTTCGCGCGACTCGACCGCCTCGACACGCTTCGACACCTCGGTCATCTCAAGCGAACGCGAGTCCGTCATCATCATCCAGAGCTGCGGCGCGTCGATCTCTTTGGCGAGCCCCGAAACGGCGGACACCTCCGCCGGCGTGAGCTCGCCGTCCATACGAACGATCAACCGAATCAGTCCCGCGAACGCGAGCTGTTCATCAATGCTGAGGTCGTCGAACTTCACACCTACTCCGCAGCAGCAGCGAGTCCACGCTCAAGCACTTCAAAGATCCTCGGCCAGTCCTCAAGCTTCAGCGCCGGCATGGGCGGAAGCAAGCGGAGGTGAAGCGGTCCATGACCACACCAGAAAACGATCGCGCCCTCGCGGTAAATCGCCTTCGCCGCAGCCGCGATCTTCTCTCGCACCCCGCCAAAGGGAGTCAGCCTCATCATCCCGCCGGTGCCGCCGACGAGCTGAGGGGACCGTTCAACTGCGGGGAACCAGGCTGGGTGCTTTGTGATCAACGCCGTGGCGTGCTGTCGAAACGCCGCGTGATGCTGGGCGAACTCACCCTCTGCGCCGTAGAAGCTCCCCGCTTCAAGCATCTCCAAAATGCGCAGACCCGCCGCGAAGTCCACGGTTCCACCGGTAAACGTTCCGCTCAGAAGCCCGGGACGCGGCCGCATTTCCTCGGTCCACATCGCCGCGCACGCGAGGGTCATCTTGCCGACGCAAAACACGTCCACGTACTCACCCACGTCGAAGGCCTCGAACGCGAACATCTCGGTCGTGCGACCAAACGACTGAATCTCGTCATCCCAAACCGGAATGCCGTGCCGCTTGCAGGTCTGCATCAGCGCGACGAGCCAGTCTCGGTCGGCGACGTTCAGTCCTCCCTCGCCCTGGATCAGCTCCATCACGAAGCATGCGTGCTGCCCGGGGTATCGAGTCGCGTATTCCTCGAGCCGCTCAACGGAGTGGTCGATGAACTTGGTCTTCCCGCCGGCGCGCTCCGCCAGGTAGGGATCCCAAAAGGGCATGTAGTCGACTGGAACTGTGACCGGAATGCCGTCCCTCGCGCGAGCCGAGTCGCCGATGGAGGTCATCGTGAGGCTTCGGCCCATGAAGCAGTGCTCAAACGCAAGGATGCGACTGCCCGGCGAGCGCTTCTGCATGCAGACCTTCAGCGCGAGTTCATTCGCCATCGCGCCGGAGGTTGTGAGGAACGCGTACTTCAAATCCGAGCGTCTCCCCGCGAGCGCCGTAAGCTTCGAGGAAAAGTCGTAGGGAATCGTGCCGGACTGAAGGTTTCCGTGCTTGGTCGTGTCCTCGAGGGCCCCGGTGAGCTGCGCGCGGAGAATCTCCGGATGACTGTGGCCAAAGAAGTGAACACCGATGCCTGCCACCAGATCCCATTTCACCGACCCGTCCGCGAGTTCGACGAGAGCGCCGTTCCCAGCACCACTTCCAAGGCACGGGTAGAGAAGAGGCCAGCCACGCGAGTCCCCGGCACGCTGGATCAGTTCTTCGTAACGGGTTGTTAGATCTTCTCGTGGGCCACGAATGTCTTGAATCGCCGCCGTCTTTGCGCCGATGTCGGCAACGATCGAGTCGATCGCCGAGAGGACCGCGGAGCTTGTGCGAATGGAGTCGCCGATGGTGGTCATGGGCCGGTGAGTCTACCGCGACTCTCTCCTTTGGGAGTTTTTTTCGAAGCCCGATTTCAGACCTGAAGCAACGGGATCGGATGGTCGCGTCGGTCCGTGAGAATCTCGAACGCGGCACGCTCGCTCGTCAGCCGCCGCGTCACCCCCTGGTGGCGCACATCGATCACACAGCGAGCGACTTTGCTGTTGAGGCAGATCTTCGTGCCGCCCGGCGGGTTGTCGTAGGGGAGCGCGACAAAGTTCTCTGCGTCGCCGCGTATTTCGCCTTCGAGTTCGAACCCTCCCTGCCGTCCGCGAAAGCTCCAGACCAGGGCATCTTCGTCATAGCGTCCGTGATTGGAGAGGATCGCGCGCGGGAGTCCGCTGAGGCGATGTTCCTCCCCATCGAGGCGCATCACCATCGGCGTCATCCAGGGCGTCGTGAAGGGTCCGATTCGAATCCGTGCAGTCGAGAGCTCTAGGAACGCGTTGGGCGCTTCCGTAAATCCGGCAACCTGGCCCCATGCGTATTGGTCGGTGTGCTTGCTTCCCCAATTGTGGTTTTGGGAACCGATCCAACCGTCGATGGGAATCGTATCGCCATCGACGACGAGCTCTCCGTCGAAGACAGCCATCGGGGTTCCCACGAGCGCCTTCGCTTTGGGGAGAGGTGCGTCGTAGAGCCCCGGCGGGAGAAGCAAAAGCGGCGGGTCATCGCCCGTGTACGAGAGCGACCACCCGATCGTGTGCTCTCCGAGCGCCGCCTGGCCGTCGAGCCTTCCATCCACGAGTGTAGCCCCCGAAATTTGGACGTTCAGCCCGGGATCGAAACGACAGGAAGACAGCGGATGAACTTCCTTGACCGCCACGACGCGCCCGGGCGTGAAGTAAATGGCCCAGAGCTCGCCAACCGCACGATCCGGGGAATCCGCGGGCGAAAAGATGGTGTAGCGAATCCAAAACGCGTCTTGCCGACTCGGATGATTCGCACGCTGAAACCAACTCTCGTAGTGACCCGTACCAAGAGTGTGCCTAGGACTGTTGCTTACAATGCGATCCACTTGCCCCACGATGAAAGACAAGGGTCATTTGGGTCAACGGCGTTGAATCGAAGCAACACACCGTTTCAGCTGTAGTAGGTGCCCACGCATGACCTTACGTCCGACCGGAGCTATGAAAGAAATTCAGCCCTTATCTCGCCGCGAAGCGAAGAAACGCGAAAAGCTCTCCCGAATCGAGACCGCCGCTCGGGAGCTCTTCACGGAGAAGGGCTATGAAGGGACGACCACGCGAGCGATCGCGGAACGTGCCGACATCGGGGTAGGAACGCTCTTTCTTTACTTCAAAGAAAAGCGCGACCTCCTCGTCCACATATTCCAAGCGGACATCCAGCAGGCGGTGGATCGCATCTTCGATGACCTTCCGAGCATCGACGGCCCTGAGCGCCTGACATCGGTCGTCGGTGACGCCCTCACCCGCGTATTTCAGGTCTACGAGACCCAGCCTCGCCTCGCTCGGGTCTTCGCGAAGGAGATCCTCTTCCTCGACGACGAGGATCAGGGGAAGGCGTGGCAGTCCAAGCTGGTGAATCGCCTCGAAGCGCTCCTCAGCGAGGCCCGCGAAAACAAGATCCTCCCGGAGGACGATGGACCGCCGCTTTCGTTGCATCTCTTCGCGCTCCACTACCACGCGCTTGTGCGGTGGCTTGGCTCGGCAGGGAACATCTCCCCGACGCAGCGAGACACCGAGCTCCGCGCGTTCGTGGCGAGCGCGCTGCGCCCCTAGATTGCTCAGGGCTGGATCGGCCGCGGACCGAGACGCTGAAACGTGTCGTTGATTAGAGCGACCAATTCTTCTGAGCGAAACGGTTTGAAGAGGAGCGGCCGCTCCTTGCTCTGAAGAAACGCTTGTGACTCGGGGGAGAACGCCCCGCCGGTCATGAACAGGAATCGGGTCGCAAGCTCGGCGTCTCGCTCCGCGCTTCGCTGGTACACCTCGATGCCGGTGATGTTGGGCATCATGATGTCACACAGGACGATATCGTAGGTTTCGGTCTCGAGCCGTACCAGCCCCTCCTCGGGATCGCTGGTCGTGTCGACGCGATGGCGCCGGAGAGCTCGACTGATCGTTCGAAGAACCATGGGATCGTCATCGACGACCAGGACTCGCGCGGGCGGTACCAACGGCGTGCGACGCGACATCGGACGCATCGAGGGTGTTTCGGTAAAGGGCAGCGAGACGACGAACGCGGTTCCGCGTGGACGACGATCTTCAACTTCGATGGTCCCGTCGAGGGAACGCACGATCGAGTAGCAGATCGACAGGCCGAGCCCTGTACCCACGCCCGCTGGCTTTGTGGTGAAGAAGGGCTCGAAAATTCGTTCGCGATGCTCGGCTGGGATGCCCGGCCCCGTGTCCTCGACCCGAACGACGACGTTTGGACCCTCCTGAACCAGGGAAACGCGAATCTCGTGCTCGTGGGCAGCACCCTCGGGGAGAGCCTGCGCGGCGTTGACCAAAAGATTGAGGAAGACCTGGCCGAGGCGGCGCTCGTTTGCGAATACCTTCGGTACTGGCCCCACCTGCGTGACGAGACGTGCGCGGTATTTGATCTGGTTGGCGGCCATGCTGATCGAGGACTCAAGCACAGCGCGGACGTCCACCGCGGTCTCGCCTTCGTCGTCTCGCGAAAAGACGAGGAGGTCTCGCACCGTGCCGCGCACGCGCTCCGCACCCTCCCGAATCTCGGCGACGAGCTCGGCTAGGAAGTCGGCCTGAGGTCCGAGGGAGTCGCCGAGATCCGAAAGCTCGTGTTCCAGCGCTTCGGTGTTGGCGAGAACATAGGTCAGCGGATTGTTGATCTCGTGGGCGACGCCAGCGGCGAGCGCGCCCACGCTCGCCATGCGCTCGGCGAAAAGGAGCTGTCGCTCCATCGCCTTCTTCGGGCGCAGGTCACGTACGAGCGAGGCAAACGCAGCTTCGCCTTCAAAGTAGATGCGGAACGCGGTGACCTCGACCGGAATCATCGAGCCACTGAAATGGCGAAGGCGACGTTCTGCCGTCACGCGTCCGGCTCGTTCCAGTTCCGAAAAACCTTCCCGGGCGCTCGAGTGATC